>CAKJYC010000007.1 GCA_918244965.1 Clostridiales bacterium
AATCTTTTAGGCGCTTTTTTCATCTTCTTTCACCGCCCCGATCTTTTGATCCATTCTCTTTTGAGGATAGCGTACTGCAAGGTGTTCTCATACCGCGGCGTGCCGTCGGGACCGTTTACGAACGAGACGAACTCCACAAACAGCCCTTCGCGCCGCATGCCCAGCTTTTCACATAGATGCTGGCTCCGCAGATTATAGTCCTCGGTATAGGCATACATGCGGCGTACGCCTTTCTCTTTGAACAGATAATCGAAGTAAGCGTGCACAGCTTCATATGCGTAACCTTTCCCCTGGTATGCAGGATTCAGCATCCAGCAGGGGCTGAACGTATCGGCGCAGGCAGTTTCTTCGGAATGCTCGTGCCCCTCCGGCTCTCCGAAGATCTCGCCGATGACCTTGCCGGTCTCTTTCAGCACGACGGCGAAATAGTATTCCGTATCTTCGGCGCGCTGTTTCATCTCTTTCTTCGCTTCTTGCAGCGAAGAGAGTTTCATACATGCAAAGCAGTTCACGGCAGGTTCCTTCAGGTATTCATACACATCGTTCGCGTCGCTCTCCCGGAACGGACGAAGGATCAATCTTTCTGTTTCTAACGTCATATGATCTTGCCTCGTATAGCCCATGATTTCAATAGCCCCAGGTCAGCAGCTTCCACCGGCCGTTTGAATCCTTTCCGAGTATCCAGTTCCAGTCGGTATACTCCGTGTCAAGGTTAAAGCCGCCCGCTTTGGACGAGCTGCCGACGGTTTTGAAATCGGAGTAAAAGATCATGATCTCATCATATCCGCCGTAGCCCTGTTCTTCCAAAGACGCCGCGTCTCCGCCGTAGCGCACGCTGTGCAGCCTTCTGACGCCTTCCCAACCGCCGATCTCGTTCAAGATCAGATCCACGGCGGTTTTTCTGTCCTCCTGCGAATACCGTTCGCTCTCTCCGTAATCGATGACTGCACCGGCGGTTTTGCCGGTTCTCAGGCATCCTGTCAGCATAAGCATCATGCCGAGCAAAAGGATCATACAAATTGCTTTTTTCATCGTTTTGCCTCCTGATAAAATGTATTGTTTCAGAAAGGTATCAATACCCGTATTTCTTCTGTTTGATAAGCAGAAATACCACGCCGAGCATGACCGCCAGGAACTCCGATACGATCACCGAAAGCCAGATCCCATTGATTCCGAGGATCAGCGGAAGCAGCATAACGGCGGCACATTCAAAGACCATTGTCCGGATAAAAGAAATGATTGCAGATGTCACGCCGTCGTTCAGTGCGGTAAAGAAGCCGGACGCAAAGATGCCGAAGCCGACAAAGGCAAAGGACAGCGCAAAGATACGGAAGCCGGAGATCGTCATGGACCTGAGACCGCTGTCATAGCTCACGAAAACGTCTGCCAGCGGAATACAGAGCAGTTCACCGAGGAACACCATCCCGATGCCGGCGATGCAGCACAACAGGATACTTTTCCGAAGCAGGCTTTTCAGTTCGGAACGGTCATTTGCTCCGTAGTGGAAGCTGATCGCCGGTGCAATACCCATCGTATAACCGCCGAATGCAGCGGTAAAGATCATACTGACATACATCATAACGCCGTAAGCCGATACGCCGTCCTCTCCGGCATATTTCATCAGCTGGAGATTAAAGAGGATGCCGACAATGCTCATGGAAATGCTGCCAAGAAACTCCGAAACGCCGTTGACGCTTGCCTTCAGGAGCGCCCGTCCGTCAAACTCTGTTTTCCCCAGCCGCAGAATGCTGTCGTTTTTCCGTGAAAAGTACACCAGAGGGATCGCACCGCCAACGGTCTGGCTGACGGCGGTGGCGATCGCGGCTCCCGTCAGTTTCAGTTCCTGCGGCAAGCAGATGCAAAGGACAGCATCAAGAACCATGTTGACGGCACCGGAGATGACCGAGACCGTAAAACTCAGCTTTGGCTTTTCCGCCGCCACAAAGAAGCTCTGAAACATGACCTGCACGGAGAACAGCGGCAGCGTGACCAGAACGATTCTGGCATACCGGACACAGGACTCCAGCAATTGCCCTTCAGCGCCAAGTCTCACTGCGATCGGTCGAATCAGGAGAAACCCCATTATGGCCAGAACCACACCTACTGCAAAGGCGGTGTAAACGATGAGAGAAAAATATCGATTTGCCCTGTCCTGATCTCCCTCTCCGCAGGTCTTTGCCACCAAGGCAGTGCCGCCGCTCCCGAACATGAAGCTCACAGTCCCCATGATCATCAGCACCGGCATGATCAGGTTAACCGCAGCAAACGGCGTTTTCCCCGCAAAGTTCGATACAAAGTAACCGTCCACCACGCCGTAGATGGATGTAAAAACCATCATGGCGATGGAAGGAAGCGTAAACCGAAGCAGTTTTCCGTATGAAAAATGATCCGATAATTTGATGCGCATATGTATTCCCGTTATTTCATCCGCTTCTCGAAGCGGAACATGCCGTCAAAGTCCTCACCCGCGTAATCGTTCTCTTCGCCGGTCTCCGGGTCGTGCGGATCCGGATGATGGCTGTTGAAAAACTCCACGATGTGGAAACCGCATTTATTGACATAGAAATGAATATTCCTGGTCTCAAAGTATGGCGTGCATGTCTCCCAGACGAGCGTTTCAGGATACAGGCGTTCAACTTCCTGCCACGCGGCATAACCGATCCCCTTGCTGTGGGCGTCAGGCGTCACAAACAGCAGGTCCAGATGGTTGTGCTGCGTTTCTTTATCGATGGTCAGCACCAGCCCGCCGACGATCCTTCCGTCCTCCCGGATGCGGTAGGCCACGCCGCCGTCGATGCTGTCTTCGATGGTCTTCCGGGAAATGATCTCCCCATCCTCCTCCATGTGATCGTCGCGGTTCCCGAACTCTTCCATCGCGCCGAACTTGAATGCCCGCTGGTTGTCCAAAATGAACTGCTCCCGATCGTCGTCCGTCAGCTGTGTCAATGTAACGTTTGCCATATCCATATCCTCCTTCATAAAAAAGTCTCGGCAACACAGGCTTCTTCAGCCAAATGTTCCGAGCTCACTCGACATCTTATCTAACAGGCGGCCTGCAAAGCTTTCGCTTTACGATCCCCTACGCTACGGCGTACTGTCCTCCGATGACCGATATTTGATTTACCTTGGTATTATACCATCATAGTCTCTGTTTTTCAATCCTTTATCAGATTTGCTTAAATTGCAGGATTTGGGATATTGGTTTGAGAATCTGATATAAATGGCCTTATTTCGCTTGCTCCATTCTGCTTCCCGTTTTTGCACATGGTTCAAATCGAAAAACACCGCAACCAAGTTAAGAGATCGATTTCCCCAAATCCCGCTATCATACCGAAAACGCCCGTATTGCCTGATTTTTTTGATTGTTTCACATTTCACGTTGTTCTCTGTCTCTGCGTGAACACGCTATCCTTTGATTTGTTTGACACGCAGATTTCCGGGTGAAGCACATTGTGTTGTTCGGACCTGTTATCCCCTCAAACGATCGATAAATAGGCGCCTTTTTGGTCAAACGAGCCCTCTCTTCCGAACAAAAACGGGAAGTATTCGTCTGCGTATTTGATAAAAATCTCCCCCGCAACCAGAAAAACAAAGGCCACCATTTGGTGGTCTTTGTTTTTCTTATCGCAGTCACGAATCTGAACTGCCTCCGGGGTATGAGACCGATGAGCGCAGCCCGCTTCCGGTGCGAGCCGGGCCGCAAAAGGTCACGCTCAGTTCGCCTGTTCGCTTGCAAGCGCGCTCACGACGGCTCCCTATCGCTGCCAACCTTTTGCGGGTAAGTCCGTTCCGTGCGAATAGAAAAACCTCTTTTGTCTGCCGGGACAGGAGAGGTTTTCTTGTTGTAAAGCGCGGACGTTCATAGTATAATCATTTCAACAAATCGGGATTCGCCAAGACGAAGGAGTGAGCATGCCATGCTGAAAGTGACTTTTTTCGGAACAACAACACTATTGTTTGATGATGGCAAGGATCAGATTCTTTTTGATGCCCATCTTACACGCCCATCACTGAGCAGATATATCAGAGGAGTTAAGGAGAGCACAAACAGGGCTTTATGTGGCGAGATGATCCGTCTGCACCGTATCGACAGGCTTCGTGCGGTTTTTGTTTCTCACACGCATCACGATCATGTTATGGATGCTCCCTATATCGCCGGTACATGCGGCGCAAAGATTTACGGAAGCGAATCCGCCAGAAACGTCGCATTGGGAGGAGGCGTTTCGGCAGAGAACATTGCAGTGTTCAAGCATGGCGATGTCTTTGATATAGGAGACTATAAGATCCGTATCTTGCAATCCATCCATTCCAAACCGACCGTACTCAACAATGATCTCGGCGAACCGATTCAGGAACCCCTGGCACAGCCGGCAAGATTACGAGACTATAAAGAAGGCGGCTCTTACGATTTTTATATCGAATACAAAGAGAAGAAGATCCTGATCCGGCCCAGTTTCAATTACATAGAAGGGCAGCTTGAAGATATCCGTGCCGATGTCCTGTTTCTCGGCATTGCGGGCCTTGCAAAAGCGGACCCGGATACGGAGAAAGCATTCTTTAGGGAAACTGTGGAGAAAACCGGCGCAAAACTGGTAATTCCCATTCATTGGGATAATTTCTTCTCTCCGCTGAACCGGCCGATCGAGGGCATGCCCCATATCATCGAAAATACCGGCGTGGCCTTCTTTAAGACTGCTCAATACTGTGAATTGCACGATGTGCATTTTCTTGTACAGTATCCGCGTACGAGTATTGAGATCTGAGCGGCGAAACGGAATGTGAATGCAGGCCGATCGCGGCAAACTCCGGTTTGCCGAGACGTTCGGCATGTACCTTGCCGCTCTCCGAATTTGAGCAAGATGAACGAAAAAAGCGCATCGAGGTCTCCCCCGACGCGCTGTTTTCAATGCATTTTCCGGACGGAATGAAGCATGATTCCGGCATCAAGCCGGAAGACTCAGCCATTCCTTCAGCCGACGGAACAGCTCTTCCCTATCCTGATCCGGTATGGACCCGCTTTTATGCAGGGCATAATGATGACCGAACGCGCGATCCGCATACGTGTTTCCGTTCAGCACCACGGGTTTCTCATATCTCGGCCTGACATGGATATGAAGATGCGGATCGGGATCCGGATCCTGATAAAAGCTGTTCATCAGGCAGCTCCAATTGCACAGAGTCGCTCCCAAAACCGTCTTGAAACAGGTCTCTGTTTTGCAGATCAGCATGCGAAGCTCGTTCCATTCATCCTCTGTCAGCTCCGACAACGAACCGCAGTGACGCTTCAAAACCAGAATGCATCGCCCGATATAATCCTGTTCATTTGCAAGGAAAACAGACCAGCATGTACCCTCGTACAGCTGAAACCGTTTGTCCTCCCCGGACAGATTGCACCAGCCGCAATTCTCCATCTCTTTTGCCTGCGCCCCCGCTTTATTTCAGCTGTGCGCCGTCCTTGAACGCGTTGCCCACCTTTTCGCCGAGCGCGACGTAGGCATAATTGCACGGATCGAACGCGATCGGCTTCAGCTTTTTGAGATCCACTTTCCCGTCGGTCACGACGCGTTCGTCCGCCGACACGTTGACGATCTCGCCTATGAGAATGCCGTCACGGAAGCTTTTGACCCTGCACTCCAGCGCCATGGGCAGCTCGTCGATCAGCGGCGCGTCGACAAACGCGCTCTTTGCGGCATGGAATCCGGCTCTCGTAAACTTATCGGGAACCTTCGCGGCGGATTCAATCCCGACATAATCGCACGGAATCACCGTATCCTCCGTGCCCATGCTGACCGTAAACGCCTTCCGAAGCATCAGATTGTCCGTGGTTTTATGCTTGCCGAGACTGATCGTGATCTCCGAAAAATCGGTCGTGATGCCCCATGCGGCGTTCATGGCGTTCGGCACGCCGTTCTCGTCGTAGGTCGCGATGATCAGCACCGGCTGCGGCAGCATGATCGGTTTTGCTCCATAATTGACTCTGCTCATGATGATACGCTCCTTTTCACGGTTTACAGTTGTATTATAGTCCTTTTCCGGTTTCTTTGCAATCAAAAACCCGTAGCTTTCAGCCAAAGGCCGCTGCACAGGGCGGAATCCCGTGTTGCTGTTCCGATCCGGTTATGGTGTATTACATATCATCGGAAGCATGAGAAACGGTGGCGGAGATGAAGCCGGTTCGCATCAAAAAAGAGCCTCGCTGTCCGCTTGAAACGCGCCTGTTTGCGTTCGTCGCCGCCTTGCTGTCGTTTTGCCCGTTTCTGTTTCAAAACGGCGGGTCCTTTACGATCGTCGGCGATTTCAACGCGCGGCAGATCCTGTTCACCTATGCCGTAAGCAATGCGCTTGACGGCGTTCACATCTGTACCGTTCAAACAGAAAAAAAGGGCCGAAGGGCAATCCCCTTCGACCCCGTGTTTGATTTGCGTTACGCTCTGGCCTTCTTTGCCTTCTCGTAGGCAAGGATGCGCTGCATCTCGTTGTAAACGATCATGTAGCCCTCGTCCACGCCCATGCCGGGCTTTGCGAGGATCTGATCGGGACGGGTCGCCATTGCGCAATGGACGCAGACCTGTGCGGAACGGTCGGTCTCGTTGCACGTGCCGCCCTGGTACGCGCCGATGCCCTTCGCCTTGCAGTACAGCACCGCTTCGATCGTGTTGTTGACGCCGCCGAGGTCGGGCGTCTTGATCTGGACCATATGGCCCGCCTTGTTGTCGGCAAAGTACTTGATGTCCTCCAGCGTGTTGCACCATTCGTCCGCGACGATCTCGACGTTGATGCCGCGGTCGTCCAGTTCCTTCGTGATCGCCTTCAGCGCCAGCATCTGCTTTTCGCGGTCCTCGACGTCCATCGGGCCCTCAATGCGCAGATGGAACGGCTTTGCGGCCTCTTCGAGCTTCGCCATATAGTCCGCCATCGCCTTGTAGTTGTCGTTGCCGAACGCCGCGCCGATCGTGCCGTACACGTCGATGTGGAAGATCGGGTTGTAGTCCTCGCTCGTGCGCAGCTTCAGCACGCGATCGCGCAGCCAGCCGACGTACTCCAGGAGCTTTTCGCCGTGCTCGCCGAGCTTGGTCTTGACGTTATTGATCAGCGCGTGCGGCAGGATCTGCGCGCCCTTGATGATCATCTTGTCGGAGTTGGTGTAGCGGTCGTCGCCCGACTGGGTGAAGATGTCCAGCGGACGGTCCTCGACGGTGCAGCCGTATTCGTCCGCAACGACCTCATACATCATGCGGCGCGTGCTTTTTGCGACGGCGTCCAGCAGCGCCTGGGTCATGCCGTAGCGGATCGCGGTGTGCAGGCGCTTGCCGTCCACCGTGATCGCCTCCAGATCCGCGGCGAGCTTGCGGAAGTTGTCCGCCTCGCGGCCGATCAGCTGCGGCTTGATGTACTTGTCGATGATCGGAATGAAGTCCTTTGCAAGGAACAGCGGATCGCGTCCGCCGCAGCCGGAATACTGCACGGCCGCGCAGTCGCCGAATGCGATCTGGCCGTCCTCCAGCACGAGCATCACGGAGATGGACTCGCCGGGCTGACGCACGGAGGTGAAGCCTGCGGTCTTCGGCTCGCCGATGTATGCGGCGCCGTCGGAAACCGCGCCCGCCTTGATGGCGCGCTGATCGTCGAAGTAGAAGCCGGTACGGCCTGCGGAACAAATGACGTCAATGATTTTCATACGTTTGCCTTTCTTTCTGTCATAAAATGGATTTATGCTTTCGGTCTGCCGACCAGACGACCCTTGCTGATCGCATATACGTCGTCGGTGACCATCTGGAACGATGCATTGCGCTTTTCGGCCTTGGCGCGCTCCTCGATCTTGGCGCGGTGATATGCCTTGATCTCGTCGGTGAACGGCAGGTTGCCCATGTCGAGGATGCGGATCGCGCCGTCATTGTCGCGCGCGGGAAGCATTCTGCCCGCATTGAAGCGCGAAGGCGCAAACGGGATATCGACCGCGCCGCACAGGACCGCACGGACGCAGCCCTCCGCGATGTCGCCCTCGCCGAGCTCGAAGCACTTGTCGACGATGCAGCGGGTCTCCATGCGGATCATTTCCTTTTCCTCTTCGAGGTTCTTGGCCGTGCAGACCTGGTCGGAGAGCATGCTGATGACCTGCTTGGTGCAGCGGAGGCCCTGTGCGTTCGCTTCCATCGTCGGGACGCCCATCGCCTCATGCGGGGTCTTGACGATGACCTTGGTGGCCTTGGAAAGCGCCGCCGTCGCGCTGCCCCAGCTGATGACGCCGAACGCCTTGGCCTCGTCCATCGGGAAGCCGCCCATCCACTGGTGGAACACCGTGGTCACACAGACGTCCGTATAGCCGTTCTTTTCGAGGTATTCGTTGGTCAGTTCTTCGAGTACGCGGATCGCCGCGACGTCCTGCACAAGGTTGCCGCACTGGCCGTAGCCGACAGTGATGTTTTTGACACCCTGTTCGGCGGCAAGCAGCGCTTCTATGATCGCGACAGCGTTCGAGATGCACGGCGGAACGAGCGTGCCGGTCAGCGGGCCGTACGGCTCACGGTTGATCGGAACGCCGGCTTCCTCATAGATGCCGGTCAGACGGTCGACGTACTGCCAGTCCGCGATCGTCTTTTCCATCGGGACGTTCTTCGCATAGGGCAGGTTGTACGAAATGCCGCCGCCCTCGTAGCTTGTGAAGCCGCCCGCGTACGCGATCTCGGTCAAAAGACGCGCATCCGGCGTGCCGTGGCGCACCTGGATCGGCGTGTCGAGCGCGTTGATGAGTCTGCGGCAGCCGTAGACGCCGTGGTTGACGGCCGGGAAGCCGTTCAGCATCGAGCGGCGCTCCTTCATCGACTCGCGGATGCCGTTCTCCGCCTCCTGATAGCGGTTCTGGCGCGTGTAGCTGTCGATCGTGGTGGGCAGAAGATCCGCTTCGCCCTTGTCCTGCAGATAGGTCAAAAGCTCGATCTGCGCGTCGATCAGCGCGACGCCCGCGCGCGGCTGGATCAGCGTAATGCCCTTGTTCTTGGCGTCGACCAGTTTTTTGCTGAAGACCTTGTGATCCGGCAGCGACTTGTGGAATTCGATCGCCTCTTTGAGATCGACCTCCGCACCGGTCGGCCACTGCTTCAGGACCTCTTCGCGGATCGCGTTGAACTGATCGTCCGGGATGCGCTTATTCTGTACGGTCATCTTCTTTTAACTCCTCTTTCAAAATGGTGAGCGCCGCGTCGGGATAATGCTGCGACAGCAGCCCCATAGCGGCTATGATATAGCTGCGGTCCACCAGGACCGTGCAGTGTTCGGGTTTGAGCGAACCGGGATCCTCCGCGTCGTAGAAGCCGTAGGACGCGATGCGTCCCGTGTGCGCGGTGTGGATCAGCGAACCGCCGGTGACGATGAATTTGTCTACATTTTTGAGGTTCTTGCCGGTCTGGATGAGCTGCAGCCCGCCGAGTCCGAAGATCTCGGAAAGCCGTCCGGCGTGGCGCGTCATTGCAACGCGGACCGCCATGCTCGCCAGGCTCTCGTCCGCGCGCTGCGTCTCCTCGTCGTACGGGAGCCGGTCGGTATGCATCGCGAAGAAGTCGACGATCTCCGAAAGGCGTTCCTCGCTCAGGTCCGCGATCGCGGCGATTCGTTTGAGCCCCGCCGCGTCCACGATGCCGCGGATGTTGTAGCGCATGCCGATATCGCCTTCGACCGTGCGCTTGATGTACGGTTCGGGGAGCCCGCGCAGAGCGGTGCGCGGATCGTCCGGCAGGCCCTCCGCAACGGAATACACGTCCGTCGTCGCCCCGCCGACATCCACCGCGACGAGGTCGCCGATGCCCTTCTGGGTCTCGGTGCCCTCGGCCAGCAGTTTGATCGCGGCCATGACGGCGCTCGGCGTCGGCATCAGGATGCCGGAGATCAGTTCGCTCGCCTTCGAGAGGCCCTTCGCCTCGATGATGCGGTTCAGGAAGACCTCACGGATGACCTGCTGCGTCGGCTCGATGTTCAGCGTGCCGAACGAAGGCATGACGTTTTCCGTAACGTGTACCTCACGCCCCTCTAAGATGCACGAGCAGGTGCGCGCGGCGTTGCGGTTGCCCGCAAGGATGATCGGATAGTCGCCGCCGATCTCCTTCAGCACCTGGGCGTTGTGGACGATGCACGCGGTGTTGCCGCCGTCCGTGCCGCCGCAGAGAAGAAAGATATCGGGATCGATCGCGCGGATCTCGTCCGCGTCGTCCTCATTGAGCTGAAACGCGTAGGTTTTCAGCACCTTTGCCCCTGCGCCGAGCGACGCGGTTTTGGCCGCCTCGGCAGTCAGCTCCGGCACCAGCCCGCTTGCGAGCATCCGAAGCCCGCCCGCCGCGCTGGAACAGGCGTAGCGCTCGGCGAATTCGAGCCTGCCCGTCCTGCGTTCCAGCTCCGCAAGCGCATTTTTGAGCCCGTCGTTGACGTCGGTCTGCACGGTGGTATAGGCGTTGGCGGTCCCCAAAAGCCGGGGCGCGTCCACGTCCACCGCCGTCACCTTCGTATAGGTGCTTCCGAAGTCGATCAAAAGAACCGGTTTCATGTTACGTGCGATCAGTCCTCAACGTGCAGGTCCTTCTTCAGGCACTCGATGTCCACTTCGGGCGCGGTTCCCGGCGGGAACGAGCGGTCGAAGCCCATCGCCTTGAAGCGCTTTTCCACCTCGTCGAACGGCTGCTTGCCGATGACGATGTTGCCGCCGACGTACAGCAGGATGCCCTCAAGCCCCGCCTCGTCGCACTTTTCGCGAAGGCCGCGGCAGTCCAGCTCGCCCTGGCCGTACAGCGACGACACAACGATCGCGTCCGCGTTCGTCTCGATCGCGGCGTTGATGAACTCCTCCTGCGAGACCATGACGCCGAGGTTGACGACGTTGAAGCCCGCCTCGGTGAACGCGTGGTACAGGATCTGGTTCCCGACCGCATGCACGTCCGCGCCGATGACGCCGATGATCAATGTTTTCTTTTGCTTTTCCATGACTTCCTCACTGTCCATTTTGGTAAATGGTCCGGGGCAAAAACCGATTCCCCGCCATTCTGTATGAAACAAGGCGATCATACCCCGATCGCGGCATAAAGTCAAGCCAAACGTGGCCGCCCCGCACAATATACTTTTTGCGCCGCGCCGTCAGTTTTGCGACCGTAGATAGGCGCTGCGGCCCGATTCGTACAGGTTGTTTCCGTCGCTGTCGATCACGCAGACGACCGGCAGATCCTCGACCCGAAGCCTTCGCACCGCCTCGGCGCCGAGATCCTCGTAGCAGACGATCTCCGCCTCCTTGATGCAGCTGGAAAGCAGCGCGCCTGCGCCGCCGATCGCGGCGAAGTACACCGCGCCGTACCGCTTCATAGCCTCGACGACCTCCGGGCTCCGCTTGCCCTTGCCGATCATGCCGGTCTCGCCCAGCGCGATCAGCGTCGGCGAGTATGCGTCCATGCGGTAGCTCGTGGTCGGACCTGCGGAACCGATCACCTGACCGGGCTTGGCCGGCGTCGGTCCGACGTAATAGATCGTTGCGTTCTCGATGTCGAACGGCAGCGGCTTGCCGGCGTCGGCAAGCTCACAAAGGCGTTTGTGTGCCGCATCGCGCGCCGTGTAGATCACGCCGGACAGCAGGCAGGCGTCGCCGCTTTTGATCGTTCTTGCAATCTCCCGCGTGATCGGAAGCTGAATGTGCTTTTCCATACGCCCCTCCTCACAGCACCGCGGTCTTGTGCCGCGTCACATGGCAGTTGATGTTGACCGCTACGGGAAGCCCGGCGATGTGCGTTGGCATCCACTCGATACTGACCGCAAGCGCGGTCGTCCTGCCGCCGAAGCCCTGCGGTCCGACGCCGAGCGCGTTGATCCTGTCCAGAAGCTCCGCTTCCAGCGCCGCATAGTACGGATCGGCATTGCGCTCGTCCGTGCTGCGCATCAGCGCCTTCTTCGCAAGGTATGCCGCCTTGTCGAACGTGCCGCCGAGGCCCACGCCCACCACGATCGGCGGACACGGGTTCGGTCCCGCCTCCTCGACGGTCTTCAGGATGAACGCCTTGACGCCCTCGACGCCGTCGGACGGCTTCAGCATCGCCAGACGGCTCATATTCTCGCTGCCGAACCCCTTGGGCGCGACGGTGAGCTCGATCCGGTCACCCGGCACCAGTTCCGTATAGAGCATGGCGGGCGTGTTGTCGCCGGTGTTGACGCGCCGCAGCGGATCGGCGACGACGGATTTTCTGAGATACCCGTCGCGGTATCCGCGCCGCACGCCCTCATCGACGGCTGCCCTGAGATCGCCGTGCAGATGCACGTCCAGTCCGATCTTCAGAAACACGCAGCACACGCCGGTGTCCTGACAGATCGGGACCGTATTTTGTTCGGCAATGCCGTAATTCTCAATGATCTTATCCAGAATCCCCTGCGCGGTCTCCCACGGCTCGGTCGCTCTCGCTTCCTCGATCCGCGTCTGCATATCGCGGGGCAGCACGCAGTTTGCCTCGACGCACAGCCGCGCGATCGCATCGGTCAGAATGCTGACGGAAAACTCTCTCATGGCTTATTCCTCCACGGCGCGGATGCGGTCGATCACGGTCCCGTCACGGTAGATCACGTCCGCAACGATCCGGTCGGTGAAGCGCGGCTTTTCGGGGATGCCGCTCGTGCGCTCGGCAAGCGCCTTCAGCGCGTGGATGTCGACAACGTGTATGCCCGCGTCCCTGAGCCGCAGCGCAAGCTCCGGCTTGCCCGGATTGACGGCGACGCCCTTCTGCGTCACCAGCACGTCGACCGTGCTGCCCGGCGTCGAAATGCAGGTCACGCGGTCGGTGACGATCGGAAGTCTTGCGCGTGCAAGCGGCGCGATGATCATGGACAGCTTTGCTCCGGCTGCGGTGTCGCTGTGTCCGCCGGAACCGCCCATGATGCGGCCGTTCGAGTCGGTATGCACATTGACGTTGAACGCGGTGTCGATCTGCGTTGCGCCGAGGATGACCACGTCGAGCGAGTCGACGACAGCGCTTTTGGCGCGCGGCGAAGCGTACTGCGTCGCGGAGATCTCCACGTGGCGCGGATTGCTGCGGATGGATTCGACCGCCTTCAGATCGAAGCATTGCACGTCCATCAGCGCGTCGAAGCAGCCCTCGTTCAGCATGTCCACAAGATAGCCCGTGATGCCGCCCAGCCCGAAGCTGCCGCGGATCTTTCCCTTCAGCATCTCGTTCTTGAGATACAGCGCCGCGGCCAGCGATGCGCCGCCCGCGCCGGTCTGGAAGCTGAAGCCGTCCTGCAAAAGCCCCGACGCCTTGATGACGTCGACCGCGGTCTGCGCCATCAGAAGGCCGACCGGATCGCGGGTGATCTTGGTCGTGCCGGACACGATGCCGTTCGGGTCGCCGATCGAATCGACGACGACCACCGCGTCCACATCGGTTTCGGGGATCGATCGATCCGTCAGCGGATACGGCACGAGCCCGTCGGTGATCGCCACCGTGAAGCGCGCGTTCTTCGCATCGGGGATCGCATAGCCCAGCGAACCGCAGGCGCTTTTGCCATGCTTGCCGGTACAGTTGCCCATCGGATCGCAGGCGGGCGCGGCGACAAACGCCACGTCGATCGGGGTTGCTCCGCGTTCGATATCGGCGGGACGGCCGCCGTGCGTGCGGAACTGCACGGGGTTCTCCATGCCGCCCGCAGAGATGAAGCCGCCGAGCCCCGCGCTCATATAGTCGGTCAGAAGATGCGTCACGACGCCGTTTTTGATGTGCTCCCTGAGCGGCGCGTGCACGTCGAACAGCGAGCTTGCGTTGACGGTCAAATCGCGGATGCCCAGGGCGGCGATCTCGTCCATGACCATGTTCAGCACATAGTCGCCGTTGCGCAGATGATGGTGGAAGGAGACGGTCATGCCGCTCTTGAGTCCGCTGTCCAGGATCGCCTCGCGGATGGAATTCCGGATTTTATTCATCTTCAAGTCCTCCGATCCCAAGCTGTTTTGCCGCTTCCAGCGTCTGGCGCGCACGCTCCACGATCGGCTTGTCGATCATCTTGCCGCGGAGCGAAACGGCGCCCTTGCCCTGCTGCTTGCCGATGCGGATCGCCTCGAACACCAGCCGGGCGTATTCTATGTCCGCCATGGACGGGCTGAACACCGTGTTGATCGTGCGCACATGGCGCGGCGCGATCGCGCTTTTGCCGGTGAAGCCCAGCGATTTGGCGTATTCCGCGTCGGCAACGATCCCTTCGTCGTCGTTGACGTCGGTAAACGGCGTGTCGTACACGTCCACGCCCGCCGCCCGCGCGGCGCACACAAGACGCTTTCTCGCATAGTCGATCTCGTTGCCGGCCTTCGTGCGCTTGCAGCGAAGGTCTGCGGTCAGGTCCTCGCCGCCCAGAAACAGCGCGGTCACGCGCGTGCAGGCGGAGGCGATCTCGAACGCGCGCTCCACGCCGAGCGCCGTCTCGATCAGCGGGATCAGCTTCACGGCGCCGACCGGAATGCCGGAGCGTGCTTCGAGCTCGGCGATATACGCGTCGAGCGTTCGCATATCCTCTGCGCTCGACGCCTTCGGCGGCATGATCAGATCGGGCTTCAGCGGCACGATCGCGTCAAGGTCGTCCCTCCAGTACGCGGTGTCGATCGCGTTGATGCGCACGGTGACCTCCACGCCTGCAAAGCCCATCTCGCGGATCGCGTTGCGCACCAGAATACGCGCCGAATCCTTCTCGTCCGGCGAGACCGCGTCCTCAAGATCCAAAATGATGCTGTCCGCGCCGAGCGCGTCGCCGTTGATGATCATGTTCGGCGTATTGCCCGGCAAAAAGAGCATGCTTCTTCGCATAATTCCCCTCCGTTAGCTTCTTTCGGGACGAATCCCCATAGATAAAAGTATTATAACGCCGTTCGGACGAACAATCAATATCAACCTGCATATATTCCGTGTCCCGTCCCGAATATATTCCGCAATCCCCATTGAGAATTGCGAAGGAATGTAGTATAATGATCGCAGCAACGATCGCCATCGGAGGAGCCCATGTCATATTCCGGAAGAATGCAGCAAAGCCACTACTACAGCGTCTTTTTCGCACCGCGCGGCCGCGACCGCATGTACGATCTCGGCATGCAGATCGCGCAGATGTACCTGTCGCCCTACGATATGCTGATCGGCATCATCGGCGAAGCGGGCTCCGGCAAGAGCATGCTGATTAAGGGTATGTTCCCCGGACTGGAGCTGACCAACGACGACAACGGCATCAACATGCGTCCGCTGCCGATCCTCGACCAGTGCGAGGACGGATATTTCCGCGCGCACACCTATCACCTCGATATCCGTTTTGAGTCGGCCTTTACGCAGATGGGCACGCTGGCGGACGCGATCAAAAAGGCGATCGAAAACGGCAAGCGCGTGATCGTCGAGCATTTCGACCTGATCTATCCCCTGCTCGGCTTAAACGCAAACCTGATGATCGGCGTCGGCGACGAGATCATCGTGTCGCGTCCCACGATCTTCGGGCCCCTGCCCTCCGAGCTGCACGACAAGGTATCGAAGTCGATCGTCTACCGCCGCATGGCGCACACCGCCGAGGACCTGTGCGAGATCTTCCTGCCGCCGGAGGAATACAAGCGCGCAAAGCACCGCGACATCAAGCACGGCTTTCTGCTCGCGTTCGACGGCAAGGCGCCGGACGTCGATCTGGACGAGCTGGAGCTCAAGGTCAGCACCGCGATCGCGTCGGACCTGCCGATCACCTATGTCGACGACGAGCACGTTCGCATCGGCGACGTCGTGCATCCCTGCACCGGTCCGCGCACGCACGTTGCGAGCACCGGCAAGGTCGAGGAGTTCCGGCTTCTGCACCGCATCGAATACGATCCGATCGAGCACACCTACCTGATCGCCGGCCGCGTCGGTCCCGGCATCGGCGGCGAATCCATCGACGACGTCAACGATTTCAACCTTGACTGACAACCGCATCGCATACAAAACAGGCTGTCGAAGAACGCGGCAGCCTGTCTGATTGTATTCCGGAAATCGCTTTTGCCCGCCGGGCAGAAGCGGCTTAGGCGGATCCGGTCGCGCCGTTACCGCTGCGAAACGGTGAACAGCGAGTAGAAATAGCCCTTTTCCTCCATCAGCTCGTCGAACGTGCCCCGCTCAGCGACGACGCCGTTCTTCAGCGTAAACAGCCCCGTGCAGCGGCGCAAAATGTTTTCGTCGAGATCGTGCGTTACGATCACGCGCGTGAAGCCGTCGAGCTTCAGGATCGCGTCCAGCACCTCAAAGGACGTCTCGGCGTCGAGCGCCGCCGTCGCTTCGTCGACGAACAGCACAGGTGTCTTGCGAAGAAGCGCTCTTGCGATCGAGATCCTCTGCCGCTCGCCGCCGGAAAGCCCGGAGCCGTTCTCGCCGCACAGGTATCCTTCGCCCTTCTCCTCGATGAGCTTGCTGAGGCCGGACATGCGCACCGCGCGGTCGACCTCCTCCTTCGGGAAATCGGAGAACATCGTGATGTTGTCGCGGATCGTGCTGTTGAACACGAACACGTTCTGCTGAATGATGGACACAAGATCGTACAGCGAACCGGGCGATACGGTTTTGAGTTCATGCCCGTCGTAACGGATCTCGCCGCTGTAGTCCTTCGAGGACGCCATGAGCAGGTTCAGGATCGTGGACTTGCCGCTGCCGGAACCGCCGACCAGCGCATAGCAGCCGCCCGCGGGAAGCTCCATGTCGACGTCCTTCAGGACCGTCTTTCCTTCTTCATACGCAAAGCACAGATCGCGGATCGAGATGCCCTTCGAGAGCTGCGGCTCGATCGCCTCGCCCTCGTCCGGGATATTCTTGTGCAGCGCCGCCGCGAGCTTGTCGATCAGCGCAAACGAGGCCTTCGTCCCTGCGAAGAACTCCGGGAACGCCTGAATGGGACCGAGTACGAAGTTTAACAGCTGTACGAAGACGAGCGCCGTACCGGCCGTGATGCCGTTTCCGGAAAGCGCCAGCGCCGCGGCGACAAAGAACACGCCGAACTGCAGGATCGCACCGGCGATCCCGGACGCGTAGCCGACGTTGACGTTGACGCCGGTGCGCTTTTTCGACGCGTCGGCAACGTTTTCGTTGCTTTCCTCATGCAAACGGGTGATGCTTTCCTCCGCCTTGAAGCTCTTAATGACCGCAAACCCCGTGAGCACATCCTTGAACATGCCGGTATACCGTTCCTTTTTGTCGGAAACATTCTTTTCCGCCTTTGCCGCTTTGTTGCCGAGGACAACGGAAACGATGATCGGCAGCAGGGAAAAGCCGATGGCGATCAGCGTCAGAAGCGGGCTGTAGAAGATCATAAGTCCGAGCGCGCCGACGAAAGTGATCGTGATTTCGACGATTCTCTGCAGCTTCGCAAGGAAGTCGGTCTCAATGGTGTTGACGTCGTTGCTCAGCGCGGAAAGATAGAGCGAAGAGTTCTCACCGGAAAACGCCTGAATACCCTTCTCCATAAGCCGGTCAAAGACGTAGGCGCGGTACTGCTGCATCGCCTTTGCGCGGAATTTGGTCAGGAACAGCCGGTCGATCACCCACGCGAGCGCAAGCAAGGCGAATGCGACGCCTGCAAGGATCATAAGCGTCCAGAACCCGAATTGACTTTCGCCCGCAATCAGGTCGGCGACCTCCTTGATGAGCCACGATACAACCAGCTGCGCGACGGAGCCGAGCACCGCCGAAAGCACGGTCATAAACAGATTCAGCTTGTTCTTTCGGAACAGTTCCCCAAGAAACGGGCGGCGCAGCGCCTTGATTTCTGCTCGATTCATGCTATTCCCTCCTCTATCTGTCCTGTTCTTTGATATCGTTCCACATGGCGGAAAACGCTTCGTCCTCAAAGCTTCGTATCACGTCCTCGACGCTCTGCATCGCCGTCGCGCCGAGATCGTCGTACGCGCTCATCTTTTCCGGATAATCGACAAAGCGGACGGCATTTCCGTCGTAGTTCGGCACGGCGTCGAATGCTTCGGCGATCCTTCTGGCGGTTTCCAACGACGCACGCGCCGCGTCCGCATCGCCCGTCTTGTACTGCGCGAACGCCATGCAGGCAAACGACGGGCTGTTGACCTTGTCGAGAAAGCTCGGCGTCTCCGGTCTGCGAAGCCCCGACAGCGTGCCGGTCAGCCATTGCAGGATCGCGGCTGCCGAAGAAAAATCGCCCCGGTTCATGTAGACGTTCAGATACCCCATCGCCGTGCGGACAAGCGCGGTCACATGGATGATCAGCGCCTCCGAAAGATACGGGACCGCTTCGTCCGTCCCGCTGTTGTCGGTCAGCGTGAGTCCGATCCGATCGCAGTAATATCCGCCGACATTGTGCTGTTTCAGAAGTTCCAGCGCTTTTTCGTTCTCGTCCAGCATCTTATAGACGTCCGCCATCGCGCCGTAGATCGTCAGCTCGCCGATCTC
>CAKJYC010000008.1 GCA_918244965.1 Clostridiales bacterium
GCGGCGACATCACCTTTACGGTGGACGGCAACGCTGTCGATTCGACACCGGCAAGCAACGGCCGCCGGATGGTGGAGATCAAGGGCGTAAAGTTCGGCGATCTCGGCGTGGCGCATACGATCGTTGCGACATGCGGCAACGACACGATGACGGTCACGGTTTCCGCGCTCTCGTACGTCGCGCCGTTCCTCAACGCCTACAGCAACAACGCGACCGCAAAGAACGCGATCTGCGCGCTGTTCGCGCTCTCGCCGGCAGCGGACGACAATTAACCCTGTGACCAACGAACGGGACCGCTTCGGCGGTCCCGTGTTTGTGTCTGACAGTATCATGCATCGAAGCAAAACAATACCTGCCGCGCGGCGGCAAACATCACGGCGGCCTGCGGCGCTGTGTTTTGCTTGCAAACAGGGAACGGAATTGGTATAATACAGCATCATAGAGACCGACGGCAGGCCGGTCGGAAGGGCGGAATACATTGGCGGAACGAAAAAAAGTGGGACTGGCGCTGGCGTCCGGCGGCGGACGCGGGATGGCGCATATCGGCGTGCTGCAGGTGTTGACCGAGCACAACATCCCGATCGACATGGTGGCGGGATCGAGCGCGGGTGCGCTGGTCGCGGCGATCTATGCGGCGGGCACCGATCTGAACATTCTGGAAAAGTATCTCTGCACGCTCATGCCGAAGGATCTGATCGACCCCACGGTGACGCGCGGCGGGTTCATTTCCGGCAACAAGGTCTCTGAGATCATGCGCACGCTGACGCACGACCTGATGATCGAGCAGACGCAGATCCCGTGCTTTATCGGCGCAGTCGATCTGGAGTCGGCGGAATACCACATCTTTTCGGGCTGCAAGCTGTACGAGGCGGCGCGCGCAAGCATGGCGATCCCCGGCGTGTTCACCCCCGCCAACATTGACGGGCACTGGTACATTGACGGCGGGATGCTTGAGGAGCTTCCGGTCGAGGTGCTTCGGACGCACGGCGCGGACGTCGTGATCGGCGTCGATCTGTCGATCAAAAAGCGGTTCACGATCAATCCGAACAAGGCGCCCGGCGCGCATGCGACGCTGCTGCGCGCGTTCGACCTGATGCAGAAGGAGATCACCAGGCTCCGGCAGGATCCCGTGGATGTGCGCATCAAGCCGGACGTGTCGTTCATGGGCATGCTCTCGACCGCCGGCGCGCAGGAGGCGATCCGCATCGGCCGCCAATGCGCAGAGGAAGCGCTGCCCGCGATCGAAGCGCTGCTGATCTGAAACAGAATATGAAAGGAGATGTTAAGAAACCGTTTGTGTTTCTTAACATCCCCTATGAATTGCGGCTGCGCCGTCAATTCATGCGCCAAAGGCGCAATTCATGTCTTTCGGACAATTCACGGAGCGAAGCGAGAATGCATCGAGAGGGTGTTAAGAAACCGTTTGCGTTTCTTAACACCCTCTTGGCATCTTATCATTCCTTCGGAAACGTGACCGTGATTTCGGTGCCGATGCCCTCGGCGCTAGATAGGGTCAGCTCGGCGTTGTGCTGCTTGGAGATGTGCTTGACGATCGCAAGGCCGAGGCCCGTGCCGCCGGTCGCCTTGCTGCGGCTCTTGTCGACGCGGTAGAAGCGCTCGAAAATGCGGCTCTGGTGGTGCTTCGGAATGCCGATGCCGGTGTCGCGCACGGAGAGCGTGCGGCCTGCGACGCGCACAAAGACCGTGCCGTTGTCGCGGTTGTAGCGGATCGCGTTGTCCACAAGGTTATAGATGAGCTCGGACAGCAGCGCGGGCACACCCAGCACCGTCACGGGCTCGCCGGACAGCCGGACCGTGACGCCGCGCACCATCGCCGCGCTCTTCAGCGTTTCGACGGTTTCCTCCGCAAGCCGGAAGAGATCAATCGGCTCCGCCTGTGCGCGGATCCCGCGCTCATCGAGCTCGGACAGCTTGATGATGTCCGACACGAGCGACAGCATGCGGTTCGATTCGCGACGGATGCGTTCGGCAAACCGTTTGACGTCGGCCTCCTTCGCCATGCCGTTTTCGATCATTTCCGCATAGCCGGAGATCGAGGTCAGCGGCGTCTTGAGCTCGTGCGAGACGTTCGCGGTGAACTCGCGCCGCAGCCGCTCGGCCCGCTCCTGCTCGCCGAGATCGGAAAGAAGCAGCACAGCGCCGGTGCGCAGGCCGTTTTCATACAGGTCCTGATAGGTAAGCCGCACCGCGCGTCCGAACAGACGGACCGTTTCGCTGTCGCCGCTGCGCACGCCGCCGAAAAACGCGTGCACCGGCTCCGGCAGGTCGTGGATGCGCAAGGGCTTCTTTCGCAGCAGCTCACAGGCGACGGTGTTGCAGAGCAGCACGGTCCCTTCGAGGTCGAACACCGCGACGCCGTCCTCCATCGTATCGAGGATCGCCGCAAGCATCGTTTCGTTCATACCTGTTCTCCGATCCGGTAGCCGACGTTTCGCACGGTTTCAATGTGCGCGCCGTATTTGCCCAGCTTCTGCCGCAGCGTCTTGATGTGCATATCGACGGTACGCGTCTCGCCGGTGAACGCAAAGCCCCACACGGCTTCCATCAGCCGGTCGCGCGAGACCGCTGCGCCGGCGTTCTGCAGCAGGTATTTCAGCAGCCCGTACTCCTTGAAGGTCAGCTCGACCAGCTGTCCGTCGACGGTGACGCAATGGCGGTCGTCGTCCAGCTCGATCCCCTCATAGGTGAACACGGCGGCCCGCCGGTGCGCGCGGCGCAGAAGCGCCTTGCACCGCGACACAAGCTCCATGATGCCGAACGGCTTTGTCAGATAATCGTCCGCGCCGGAATCGAGCCCTCTGACCTTGTCCGCCTCGGACGTCTTGGCCGTCACCATGATGATCGGGACCGCCAGCGTCGCCGGATCGCTGCGCAGGGCCTTCAGCACCTGCATGCCGTCCGTGCCGGGCAGCATGATGTCCAGCAGAACCAGATCGGGCACGCGCTCCCTGAGGCGCAGGAAGAACGCGCCGCTCTCCGCAAACCCCTCGACGGTCAGCCCGGCGCTTTCGAGCGCGTAGAGCTCCATTTCACGGATATCGGCGTCGTCCTCGATGATGTAAATGAGTTCCATTATACGGTGGCCAGACGGCGGATCGCTTCCGCCATGACGTTGGTGTTGAAACGGATATCCTCGATCGAGATCGACTCGTCCGGAACGTGACACAGGCTCTCCTCGCCCTCGCGCACGGTGCCGAACGCGACTGCGTTCTCCATCTCGCGCGCATAGGTGCCGCCGCCCATCGACAGCGGTTTTGCGTCGGAGCCGTTCAGCTCGTTGTACACGTTCATCAGCGTGGAGACAAGCTCGCTGTCCGCCGGAATGAAGTGGCCGGGCTTGATCGTCTCACCGGTGCGGACAAAGCCCGCCTTTGCGTACGCCGCGTCCCATGTTTTCAGGAGATCCTCGGCCTTTGCGGTGAACGGATGGCGGCAGTCGGCAATGAAGCGCACGCCGTTCTCATCGAAGCGGATCACGTCAGGCTGGTAGGTGATGCGGCCGGATTCGTCGGTCACGTCGATGCCGAGCGATTCGCCGTGCATATCATACGCCCACAGCGCGTGCAGCGCCGAGACCGTTTGAAGATCCTCTTCGGGCAGCGGCTGCTGCACAAGGATGCCGAGCAGCGCCTGCAGTGCGTTCTTCGCGAACTCCGGCATGGACGCATGCCCGCCGCGGCCTTCGACCGTGATGCGGTTGCCGTCGTATGTGACCGTGTATCCTTCGGGGGCGGCGACCGGAACGGCCTTGATCGGGAGCTGGGCGCGGATCACGCCGGGGATGACGTTCGCCGCCGTGCCGCAGTCGATGCGAAGCGCGGACGCATAGCGCTTTTCATAGGTACTCTGCAGAATGCCCATTTCGGAATTGACGACCGGGTACTCCGCGTCCGGCGTGAACGCCAGCGTCGGCTGGCCCTCGACCTTCAGGTAATGTTCGACGCCCAGGGAGCCGATCTCCTCGTCGCAGCCGAGGATGACGCGTACGCGCCGCTTCATCGCAAAGCCGAGGTCCTTGATCGCGGCCAGCGCGTAGATCGCGGACAGCGCGGGGCTCTTGTCGTCCAGCGTGCCGCGGCCGATGATGCGGCCGTTCCGTTCCGTTGCGGAATACGGCGGCACGGACCAGCCTTCGCCCTCCGGCACGACGTCCAGATGCGCCAGGATGCCGAGGACCTCTTCGCCCTCGCCGTACTCGACCACACCGCAGTAGCCGTCGACGTCCCATGCCTTCAGTCCGAGCCGTCTTGCGATCTGAAGCGCCGCCTGCAGGGCCTCATATACGACCTTGCCGAACGGCTTGCCGGGCTCGGCGGGCGTTCCGCGGGATACGGACGGGATGCGCACGAGCGCCTTCAGGTCCTCGATCTGGGCGGACAGTGTTTGTTCGATCCAATTTTTCATGATTTGCCTTCCTTTCTGTCAGTTGACTGCGGAGAAGCCCTTGCCGATGACCTCCCGCGTATCTATGATGGAGATGATGGCCTTCGGATCCTTTTCGAGCACGATGCGGCGGATGCTTGCAAGCTCGATCGTCTTCGTCAGGATATAGACCAGCGTCTTGTCCTGGTTGGTGTACGCGCCGCGGCAGGGGATATAGGTGACGCCGCGGTGCATCTTGTTCAGCACCTCCGGCGCGATCTCATCCCAATGGTCGGAGATGATGAACAGCGTCTTGGTGCGGTTGATGCCGAGGATGATGTTGTTAAACGCGATGCTCATTACGAACAGGACGATGATCGACAGCGACGCGCTCTCCACGCCGACGCGGAGCCGATCGGCTTCGGCGCCGAGCGCCTGTACGACGCCGAGCGCGATCGCGATCACGACGTTCAGCGACATCGAGATCGTGCCCATCGAGATCGAATACTTCCGGTTCAAAAGCAGCGAAACGATATCCATACCGCCGGTGCTGCCGCCGAGCCGCACGATGATGCCGCCCGCGACGCCCATCGTGACCGCGCCGAAGATGACGGACACCACGCGCCACGCGGGCTCGGACACGTCGAACAGCTGCGGCATGGGAAGGTTCCCGAACAGCGCCAGCTCCGCGGCGAACAGTACGGTCATCAGAAGCGTGTAGACCGTAAAGCGAATATGCAGATATTTGAAGGCGAGGATCAGCAGCGGCGTGTTCGCGACCATGACAAAGATCCAGTTCGGGACCGCGCCGTTTGTCGCGTAGGTGATCAGCATGGCGATGCCCGTGACGCCGCCGGTGACGACGCCCGCGGGTGTGTACAGAAGCGTGACCGCCAGCGCCTCGATCGTGATCATGAGCGACATCAGGATCACGGCGCGAAGCTCGCGCAGGATCTTCTTCCTGCGTGCCGGATCGCTCTGCAGATGCTTGGTTGTATTCATAAGGACTCCTTGTTTGTCAATATGTGATTCCCCGACCGTACAGCCCGCGTCGGACGGGTCGTTTCCTGTCATTCTTCCTTTCCGTAAAGCGCCTGCTTTAAGAGGATCCGGTTCTTCTCGAACGCCGGAAGCAGCGCATACGCGCCGTCGACGTTCAGCTCGGTATAGGCGTCGTCGAACGGCAGCCGCAGCGTTGCAAACGTCAGCTCCTCCGAGACAGCCATTTCGTATCCAACGCCGCGCAGCGTTTCAAAATCGACGTTCGTGGAGATGCTCTTGAAGATCGTGCGGAAGAACGGATAGAGGAATTCGCTGTCGTACTGCGCCTGCAGGTACAGGAACGCGTCGTGCACGATCTCAACCTGCCGGTCCGCACGGCCGAGATCGCCCTTGTTGTCCGATGTGCGATCGAGCAGCAGCGCGACGACCGCTTCGCCGGAAAGCTGCTGCCGGCCGGGCGCAAACGAACCGCCGCACACCTCGGAGAGGTACGCCGCTTCCGCCTCGGAAAGCTCGGCGGGGATGCCGTTGACCGTGTCGGCAAGCGCGGCAAGCTCGTCGGTGCCGGTGACGACGTAGTTCTGAATGTCGAGCTCAAATACGTCGTTGATCGTGTTGACAAGCTGTCCGATTCCGCCGCGCGCAAACGCCGTGTTGATCCGCTTCCATTCGGATTCGGAAAGCGGCACAAGCGTATCCCTTGCGACGGATACGGCGGTAAACTTCTGCAGCAGCTGATTGTAGGAACCGATGAAGATCATGTCCGTCTGCTTTTCGGCGGAGGACACCGAGCCGTTCTGCACGACGATCAGCATCGTGAAGATAAACCGGTCGATCTTCTTCTGCTCGTAGATCGGGACCTCTTTGATCTCGCCGGTTTCATAATAGTCCGTATGCTTCGACGTGGCCTCGTCGAACAGCACGGCGTCCGGCGTGGGCAGCGAATCGACGTCGATCGGATCGCGGCTGCGCCGTTCGGTTCCGATCCCGCAGGAAATCAGATGAAAGCCGCGGCTGTCGCAGGTGAACAGATGCGTGTCGCGGCACATCTGGATCTTGCCCTTGCCGAGCACAAGCCCCAGTACGGCGAGCAGCGCGAACGCGGCGCACAGGCTGAAGAACGCGATTTTCCATTTTCTGAACGGGTTTTGTTCGTTCTGTTCCGTGTTCACCGTGCCTCCTTACAGAATGATCAGCACGATATCGGCCGCCAGCATGGCAAGCGTCAGCACCGCCATCACAACGGTGCCGACGATCCAGCCGGTTTTTTTGAGGGTATGTGCTTTCATACGTTATTCTCCGCGATCGCTGTCCGTTCCGAGTGACGAAAGCGCCGGAGCGTTTCCGTCCGCATCGTATTCGGCGAAAAGGATCATATCGGTCACTCTGCGGTCGTTGTCGGACCGTGCATTGATCGTTTCGCCCATGAACACCATCGACGCGCTGAAGCCGCCGTCAAGGTTCATGGCCTCCGTGCAGCCGAGCGAGAACATCAGCTCGGCCATTTCCGCTTCCGTAATGCCGGCGGATTTTTTGGTTCGTCCATCGACCGCGACGAGGATATAGTGGCCGGGTTCGACGTAGCCGAAGATCGTGCGCGGATGGCGCTCGTTCTTCTTGAGGCCTGTCACCGGCTCGCCGTTCTGCACCAGGACCGGTCCGAACTGGAATGCCTGCCACACGCCGCCGTTCTGCCGATCCTCCTTTTTGAGGCTGAACGACTGCTTTTCGGCAAGGTTGATCGTTTTCACGGAGCCGTCCCGGTAGATGATCAGGATGCCGGAGCGGAACGAGGATTTGCTGTTTTCCACGTCCTTCGTCTGCTTTTGCCCGTTGTGCAGCACCAGACCGGAGTTCATTGTGCCGTTGATCGCAAGCACCGCGTGCTCGCGCACGGCAAACGCTTCGGGCTCCTCGCGGCCGGAATTGAACTTGCCGTGTCCGAAGCCCATGCGCAGACTGTCGATGTTGCGGATCCACACGTCCGCCACGTAGTAATCGGTTTCAAGCTCGTCGTCGCGGACCTTTTTGATCGCAATGCGCAGCTCGTCGCTCTGATAGCTCCAGTTCGCGTCCGCGCCGGTGTCGTGGTCGGGGAAGCGATCGGTCGCCACGTCGCCCTCTCGCGGCGGGCGCGTCGGAAACGGCGTCTGCGTCGGCCGCGGCGTCGGAACGCCCGGAAGCGCCGGGGAGATCGCATTGACGGTCTCGGAGGAAACGGTGTCCTCGCTTTGCGTCATTTGGGCGTTCTCCGGCGTCATGATCGTCGTGTCCGACGGATTGCGCGCGATCGGCGCATCGGCGGGATCGGAGCAGCCTGCCGCTCCGAAAAGAAGCAGGAAGCAAAGCCCTGCGGCGATTTGTTTTTTCAGAAGAACCATACGTCGTTCAGTCCTTTCGTTCGTGAAAAGCCGTCCGCGCTCAAGGCGTAAACAGCAGCATATCCAGGAGATTTCTGCCGGACGTTCCGTCCGTGCCGGTGCGCGGCGGATCGTTGACGGTCTCTCCCTGAAAAACCATGATCGCGCTGCAGCCGCCGTCGAGGTTGATCGCCTCCTTGCAGCCGAGCGCATACATCAGCGCCGCCATGTCGGCCTCGTCCATGCCGATCGCATCCGTGCGCCGTCCGTCGACCGCGACGGCAGCGTAGTGGCCCGGCGCATAGCAGCCGAACATGATCCGCGCATGCCGGACGCCAAACGTGTCGGATCCGTCCGGAATGCACGGCTGCCCGTCGTGTACCAGCACCGGTCCGAACTGCCACGCGTGGACAAGCCCGTTGCGCAGCGCGGTGTCGAGATCGAATGCGGCAAGCGGCAGCGCCTCCATCGAGCCGTCCCGGTACAGCGCCATCACGCCGTCGTGCCGATCGTCAAGCGGCTGATACACCGTCCCGTCGTGCACGACCAGCCCCGTGTTGAAGCTGCCGTTGACTGCAAGGACCGCGTTTTCGCGCTTGGCAAAGTCCTCGGCGTTTTCGGTACCGGCGCCGAACGCGCCGTTTGCGAAGCCTGCCCGGAACGAACGGAGATCGCGCAGCCAGATGTCCGCGACGTAATACACCTGCCGGTTCTCTTCATCGGCGAAACGGCGGATCGCGATGCGCAGCGTGTCGCTCTGATAGCTGCGGTCGGCGTCGGCCCCGGTGTCATACGCGGGGAACCGGTCGCCCGCAGCGCCGTCCTGTACCGAAGGGGCCGGAGCAGACGGTCGTGCGCAGGCCAGCAGCATGCAGGCGCACAGCGCCGCAAGGATCCCGCTCAGCCGTTTCATGCCGCATTCCTCCGAGAGACGATAACTTACCGCTTATATCTTAACCTATCCCGCACGGAAAAACAAGCGTATCGCAGATCGTTCACCGATTTGATACATTTTGAACGCATTCCGGGAGATCTCAACAGATTTTGCACATTTGTCCGTTGACAAACGCGGCAGGTATGGTAGTATATGCATCGTGAAGCATCAGTTCCCGTTTCAGCATCATACGCGCACGACGCGGCTTTTGACCGAGGGCAAACCGTGGAAGGTCCTCGTGGAGTTTGCTGCGCCCATTTTTCTGAGCCAGCTGTTCCAGCAGCTCTACAATACGGCGGATTCGTGGATCGTCGGAAATTACCTCGGCAAGGAGGCGCTGGCGGCGGTCAATTCGTCGGGCAGTCTGACCTACCTGCTGATCAGCTTCTTCGTCGGCGCATCGATGGGCGCGGGCGTTGTGATCTCGCGCTGGTTCGGCGCGGGCGATCCGGAGCGCGTGTCCCGCGCGGTGCATACCAATATCCTGTTCTCGCTGATCTGCGGGGCGGTGCTGACGGTCTTCGGCGTGACGATGACGCCGCAGATCCTGCGCTGGATGCAGGTGCCGGAGGACGTGCTGCCGAAATCGACGCTGTATCTGCGCTATTACTTCTTCGGCTCGATCCCGGTCGTGATGTACAACTCGATGAAGGGCGTCATGAACGCCGTCGGCGACAGCCGCCGTCCGCTGTATTATCTGATCGTTTCCTCGGTCCTGAACGTCGTTCTGGACTGGCTGTTCGTCGGCGTGATGGGCCTCGGCGTCGAGTGGGCGGCGATCGCCACGGTCATCTCGCAGACGGTCAGCGCGATCCTGTGCCTGCGGCAGCTCACAAAAAAGGGCACGGTCTACCGGCTCGAATGGAAGAAGCTGCGCATCGACAGGCAAAGCCTCAAAGAGATCGTCCGCTACGGCGTGCCGACCGGCGTACAGAACTCCGTCATCGGGTTCGCGAACGTGCTGGTGCAGACGAACATCAACAGCTTCGGCAAGCTCGCCATGGCGGCCTGCGGCTCGTATTCGCGGATCGAGGGGTTTGTGTTCCTGCCGATCATGAGTTTCTCCATGGCGCTGACGAGCTTCATCGGGCAGAACCTCGGCGCAAAGGAATACGACCGCGCAAAGGCCGGCGCGCGCTTCGGCATTATCGCGTCGCTCGTGATGGCGGAGACGGTGGGTCTTGTGCTGTTTTTCTTCGGCGACACGTTTATTTCGTTCTTCATCAAGGACAGCGACCCGGAGGCGGTCACGGAGATCCTTGCGATCGGGCTACGCCAATGCCGCGTGGAATCGCTGTTCTTCTTCCTGCTCGCGTTTTCGCACGCCGTCGCCGGCGTCTGCCGCGGCGCGGGCAAGGCGATCGTGCCGATGATCATCATGCTGGCGGTGTGGTGCGTGCTGCGTATCACCTACATCACCGTCGCCATGGCGATCGACCACAACATCCTGCTGCTGTTCGCCGCCTACCCGCTGACCTGGTTTATCAGCTCGGTCATCTATTTCATCTACTACAAGAAATCAAACTGGATCCACGGCTTCGAGAAATGAGGGCGCGGGCGTGGCCTGTGGATGGTACGCGCGGCGTCAGCCGCCCAAATTGCCCCTGCGGGGTACGATATGCCTGCGGCACGATATGCGCCTTCGGCGCGCGACAATCCCTCCGCCTCGCTTCGCTTCGGCGCCTCCCTTTGCGCAAGGGAGACAAGGCCGTTTAACAAAACAGGGCCCGCGGGCCCTGTTTTTGCATGCGATGGATTATTGTACCGTTTCCGGCGTCGGCTTCGGGTCGAGGACCAGCACGATGCGGCCCATGGATTCGGACACTTCGCCGAGCCGTTCCGTGACGGTCAGCCCGAACGTGCCGGTGTCGAGATCGGCGTCGCGCACGGCGCGGCACAGGATATAGCGGCCGTCCTCCTCAATGAGCGAGAAGAATCCGTCCTTCTGTGCAAAGTCCGACAGCACCGATTCGTGCGTGTCGAAGCGGAACCAGCCGACCTTGCTCACCGTGTCCTCGTTCGAGCCGTAGTGATAGGTGTACAGAAGGTCCGGCACGTCGTCGAGGTCCAGATCGGTCAACAGCACGTCGACGACGCCCTTGCCGTCCTCGCCTTCGCCGAGCCGGTAGTATTTGCCGTTTTCGACGACGTACGAGCAGCCGACTTTCCAGTTGCGGACCACGCGGAATCCTTCCGCATTCTCCGGCGTCAGGTCGATCCAGTAGTTGAGATCGGAAAGCTCGTCGCCGAGCTCCTCGGCCCGGTCTGCCGGAATGTCAAGCGCCTCCGCCGGCGGCGCGACGTCGGGATGCCGGTCTGCGGAATAGACACGGTCCGGCAGCGGCGTGGGCTCCGGCGTAGCCGTCGGGGCGGCGGTGCTTGCGCCGCTTCGGACGCAGCCGCGGCGAACGCGCAGCGTGATGAGCACTGCGACGACCAGAAGAATGACCGCGATCACGATGCAGGCGACGACGAACGCGCCCTTCGAGAGCGTTTTTTTCCAGATCGGTGATTTCTTGGTTTCCATCAAAACTCCTCCAATGCGTGTATTGCCCCGCATAAGCCCTCATTCAGCCGCGCAAGGTGGATCCCGTCGATCAGACGGTGATTGACCTGCACGGTGTAGGAGAGCGTTTGTCTGCCATCCCCGTCGGTCGTGAAGCGGCCCCACAGGATGCGCGGCGTGCTGTCCGTGCTGTCAAGCGGAAATTCCTGCGCAATGTGCGTATAATCGAGCCACGGCATCGACGACAGGTACACGTCGTGTCCCGCCTCGTCGGCCTCGGCGGTCGGGATCGGCGAAGCGTTCTGCGCCTCCGCCGTCCTGCAGCGCGCCGCAAAACCGGCAGGGGATTCGCCGTCGATCCACTCGACGCCGCAGATGCCGAACAGCTCGTCGTCCCACGGATAGGTATAGGACGGATTGCGGTGATCGAGCAGATACACATCGTCGCCGCGCAGCTCATAGCGGAACGCTTCGATGCCGTTCAGGGCCTTCATCGTGGCCCACATCATCGTCGCGTAAAAGGAGACGCCGGTGCGCTTTGCGTACGCGACGGCGTCCGTCACGTCGAGCCGCCAGGTCACGCTGTAGAACGGCACCTCAAGCCGAGCAAAGAGCGCGTCGTGCGCGTTTCGCTTCCAGCTGTTTCGTTCGATCCGCCGTTCCATACTCAGAACACGCGCCGTGCGAACACGAACGCTTCCTTCCAGTATTTGCTTGTGATCTTGGTCGTGATGACCTTGCCCTCGCCGGAGGACGGATAGATCATCTTGCCGTCGCCGAGATAGATGCAGACGCAGTTGACGCTTTCGTTGCCGGACGTCATAAAGAAGCACAGATCGCCCGGCTCCAGGTCGTCCATCGAGTCGATCCGCTGCCATTCCTCCATTTCGGAATAGCCCTTGCTCGTCTTGTGGCGGATATTCAGCCCGAAGTGGTTCAGACAGAAGCAGACGAATCCGCCCGGATCAAAGCCGACGTCCGGGTGCTTGCCGCCGCGCGTGTACGGGAAATCAAGGTAGGACAGCGCGATCTCACAGAGCGCCTGGGCCTTGGTGCGATCGGACGCGCGGGACGCCTGATCCTCCGGCTTGGGCGTTTCGGTGGGCTCCGGCGTCGGGACCTCGGTGGGCTCCGGCGTGGGAACGGGCGTCGGCGCTTCGGTGGGCTCCGGCGTGGGGGTCGGGTCGGCACCGCCATGGGCGCCTCCGTCACAGCGGCTTCGCTGACGTTCGTCTGCGGCGCTGCCGTCGGCGCGGCCGTTTCGATCTGTCCGACGATCTGTATCTTTTCGGTATCCGGTTCGGAATCAATGATCCTTGCCTGCGTCGAGCAGCCGAGCGCCGTCAAAAGGCTCAAAGCGACCGCCGCAGTACGCATCATACGCTTCATTCGGATACACCTCCCATCGTTTCATGTGCATCTATTATAAAAAACGAATGTCACCGAACCGTAAACGGAATGTGAACAATTCGTTATTTATCGGCCCCTATGCAGCCTTTTTCCCGGGCCGGAGGACAGAAAGCGCGAATCGGGGGACGTCGCCCAAAAGTGATACGCACGTTGATCACGCGTACCATTGCCCCCTGCAACGTCCGTGCGATCCAACATGTGCGAAGCACGCATCATTCGTCGCAGGCGCGCATCATGGCGCAGCTGCATCGCTTGCCGAAGGCAAACATCATTTGCGTAAAGCGATCATATCACTTTCATCGCTGATTCCTGCGTTCCCGATCAACACGGCGAGGGCCGGTCCCTTTTTTGTGCCTTCGGCGGGGAGCGGAAGGTCCCTTTTCAAGCAGCAGGGCGGAAATCGGCGAAATTCGGTTTGCTTTTCGGGCGGGAATGTGATAAAGTATAAATGTAAAAATATACATTTCCGGAACGGAGGGACCGATATGAAGAAATGGCTTGCAATGCTGCTCTGCATTCTGATGCTGCTGTCCGTGCTGCCTGCGGCGATCGCCGAGGAGGACGCGCCTGCTGAGGAGCCTGCGCTGACTGAGGATGAACCGATCGAGGACGCGCTGACGGAGCCGGAGGAGGACGCGGATGAGGAGATGCGGGGGACCCTCAAGATCAATGCGGGCAATTTCCCGGACGAGAACTTCCGCAACTGGATCAAGGCGAACCTTTCCGGCGGCGCCGACGTCATGACGTCGGCGGAGGTCAATGCCGTCAAGACGATCAACTGCAACTATGCGGGCATTGCGTCGCTGCAGGGCATTTCCCGCTTCCCGAATCTGGAGTATCTGTACTGCTCACACAACGCGCTGACCGAGCTTTTGCTCAACAGCAACAAGAAGCTGCTGGCCGTGGAATGCGATCACAATCAGATCACGAAGATCAGTATGTCCGCCTGCAAGGAGCTGTTCTATCTGCAGGCAAACGACAACAAGCTGGCGTCGCTCAACATGTCCTACAACAAGAAGCTGCAGGAGGTCTATCTCCAAAACAACCAGCTTGCCAAGCTGAACGTGGAGAGCAACCCGCTTTTGGAGGTGCTGAACGTCGAGAACAACCAGATCGAGGCGATGAAGTTCATCAAGAACCCGAAGCTCCGGGTGCTGAACATCAGCAACAACAAGTTCAAGCGGCTGGGCCTGACCAAGAACACCGTGATCGAGGACGTGTATGCCGACCGGAACAAGCTCGCGGAGCTCGATCTGTCGAACAACCCCAAGCTCGTCAACCTTTCCGTGAGCCGCAACGACCTGTCCGCGCTTGACGTGACGAAGACGCCGGAGCTGCGGACGCTGGTTGCGGATTTCAACAAGCTGAAGAGCATTGACGTCACCAAGTGCCCGAAGCTGCGGAAGCTGAACGTCAACGAAAACAATTCGATCAAAAAGCTCGACGTGACCAAGAATCCCGACCTGAAGCAGCTGGAATGCGAGGGCAATCAGATCGCGGCGCTGGACGTCACCAAGTGCACGAAGCTCACGGAGCTGAACGCGTGCGGCAATTCGCTGAAGGTGCTCGACGTGTCCAAGAACACGGAGCTTGAGGTGCTGGCGGTCTATGACAATCGGATCGGCGCGCTGGACGTCACCAAGCTGACCAAGCTGCAGTCGCTGGACCTTGCGTCGAACGAGGTCGCCGCGCTGAACGTCGCAAACTGTAAGGACCTGACGTACCTTGACTGCGGCAACAACCGGATCCGGGGGCTGAATCTGTCCGCGAACACGAAGCTCGTCACGCTCTACTGCCAGTGCAACCAGCTGGAGTTTCTGGAGCTCGGTTCGTGCACGGAGCTCGAAACGCTTGAATGCAGCTCCAACCACATCCGCGCGCTGCATCTTACGAACAACACGGCGCTGAAGAACCCGAAGTTCTCCAATCAGTACACGACCGACGCGCTGGCTCTGACCTACAGCGGCGGCAAGTACCAGTTCAACATGAAGACCCTGTTCGAGTCGGACGTCGAAGCGGGCAACGTCAAAGCGTTCGACAGCTCGTATTCCTACAACGCGGGCACCGGTGTCATGACCATGCCCGGCAACGTGACGAGCTTCAAGTATAAGTTCAACACCGGCAAAGGCGATATGACAGTCGTCGTCAATCAGTATTACACCGGCGATTTCACCGTCGAGTTCCGCGAATCCGCCGTGCAGTACAAGGGCACGACGCCGTATGTGATTTACAGCGGCGGGGAATGCTGCCCCGATTTCGCGGTGAAGAAGAGCAACGGCCAGATCCTTGATCCGGACGAGGGCTATTATGAAGCGTGGTACACCGACAACGTGAATCCCGGCACCGGCGTGCTGCATGTGCGCATGCGCGGCGGCGCGGAAAAGACGCTGTGGTTCAAGATCTATCTGCCCGCCACGGCCTCTACGAGCGTCGAGAACGTCTCCGCCGGCATCCGGGTCGTATGGGCCAAGGTCGACGGCGCGACCGGCTACGTCATCTACCGCCGCGCGTGGAGCGCCACGACCAACGGCTGGACGAGTTTTGAGCGCTGGAACAACACGACCGATACCGAATGGACCGACACGGCGGTGTACGCCGGAACGCGCTACCAGTACGGCGTCAAGGCGTATTACAGCGACCCGATGGACAACTACAACCTCGGTCTCGTCGGCCCGCTCAAGACGACGGTGCGTATCACGACCCGCACGCTGAACTCCGTCACCGGCGGCGACAAGCGCCTGACGGCGAAGTGGAGCGGCTCGAAGAATTTCACCGGCTACGAGGTGCAGATCGCAACGGACGCGGCCTTCACCCAGAACGTCAAGACGGTGAAGATCGCCAAGGCCTCCACTTATGAGACGACGATCAAGAGCCTGAAGGCCAATACCACCTACTATGTGCGCGTGCGCTCGTACCACATCTTCGACAGCATCACCTATTACGGGCAGTGGTCGAATGTGCTGAGCTGCAAGACGAACTGACGGCAAACGACACCGGGCGGGCGCAATGCGTTTCCGCCCGGTCTGCATTTCGGAGGAGACGCATGAGAAAACGGATATGGATCCTGCTTGCGGCGGCGCTGCTTTTGCTTCTGCCGCATGTTGCGAGCGCGAACTCGCCTGCGCGCAACCCGTGGGAGATCACGGTCTGGATCGAAAACGTCCCGGAGAACACGACGGTCGCGGGATATTTTGCGGGCGAGGACGGCGCGTTCGCCCCTTCGGAAATCGGGGAATGGAGGGCGAACGGCGCGCGGCAAAAGATGTATTTCATATTCCGGGAGGGCGATACGCAGTTCTGTCTGGTCTGCACCGCGCCGGACGGCACGGAGACGCGCTCCAACACGGTCGGCGTCTCGGAATACGGCAAGTATTCCTATGACGGCGCGGCGAACCGCCTGGAGGAGAACGGCGCGACTGCGGTGACGATGGAACGCTGCGAAAGCGTGTCGCGCACGGCGGACTGCGCGCTTGGCTGCGGCAAGGTGATCCTGCTGTACGGGCTGGTGCTGGCTGCGGCGTTTGCGGTCACGCTGCTTGTCGAGTGGCTGACGGCGCTGTGCTTCAGGCTCCGGCCGGTCAAATATGTGCTTGCGATCAACGCGATCACCAACCCCGCGATGAACCTGCTGCTGCTGATCTCGACGGCGCTGATCTTTTACAGCCGCATCGCATACTGGATCCTGCTTGCGGTGCTGGAGATCGCGGTCGTGTTCATCGAGTACGCGTTTTACGTCAAAAAGTATCCGGAAACCCGCCGCAGCCGCCTGCTGCTGTTCTCGATCACGGCAAACGTCCTGAGCCTTGCGCTCGGCGGGCTGCTGCAGTACCTGATTCTGTAAAAACGGCCGAAAAAAGGCCTTGACACGGTGGAAATCATCCGTTATAATAACCGTGCTATGGCGGTGTAACTCAGTTGGCCAGAGTAGTCGGTTCATACCCGACCTGTCATCCGTTCGAATCGGATCGCCGCTACCATTTCTCCAACGGACGTCAATGTGGAAATCACGTTGACGTCTGTTTTTTCTTTGTCCGAGCTGACCTCGATCCGGTCGACGAGCAGATGCACGGCGCGGCGGTCCGGCGCGGCGCTGATCGCCTTCAGCCATTCGAGAATCGTGCCCGTCGAATACTCCTCCGGCGGATCGGCGGTCTTCAGGGTCTCGATCTCCGCCTTCAGCGCTTTCATCCGGTTGTTCAGATCCTGAATGATCTCCGACGCGAACGTCGCCGCGGACAGGTTTTTCACCAGATTGTCGTATTCGGTCTGCTTTGCCGCGATCTGCTTTTTCACCACCGCGGTGTAAGTCGCCCTGCAATCCTTCCGGTGATTCCGGTAGGAGCGCAGAAAGTGCGCGATCTTGAGCTGCATTGCGTCGGACAGCAGCTCCTTGAGGTAATCCGTCACCGCCTTGACGAGCACCTCCTCGCGCACCGTCGGCGCGCCGCAGTTGGCGCTGCAGGCGTAGTACACATACTTGTCGCCTTTCCGGTTCGGGGCGCGGTGGATGTGCATCTTTGCGCCGCACTTGCAGTAGACCAGCCCGCTGCAGAGATATTCGTTCTGCTTTCTGCCGTTTTGCTTTCTCATGTCCATGATTTTCTGCACCTCATAGAAAGTATTTTTATCCACGATCGCCGGGATCGCGCCGTCGATCCGGATCGCGCCCGCGGTCTCCAGCCGCGTCTTGCGGTGCCGGCATCCCTCCACCGAGTACACATAGATGCCTGCGTACTTCTCGTTTCGCAGGATCTCATAGATCTGCGTGTACTTGATCTCTTTTCCGTTCCTGCCTCGGACGCCCGCTTCCTTCATCTCGCGGATCAGCCCCGTATGCCCTCTGCGGTTCAGCGCCGCGTCGAACATCTTTTTCACATAGATCGCTTCGCTCGGCTCGATCACGAGCTGCTGATTTTCGATCCGATACCCGAAGGGGGCGGGGCCGCCGTTGTGCAGCCCCTTCAATGCAACCTCGCGATGCCCCTTCCGCACCTCTTTGGAGAGGTTCTTGCTGTAATACTCCGACAGCACCCACATCATCTGCTTGGCGAAGTCGCCCTCAATGCTTGCTCCGAAGTTCTGCGCCACTGCGATGATCGGAATCTTTTCCTTTTCCATCATCTTGGACAGCCGGACGTGTTCTTCCAAGGACCGCGCGACGCGGTCATACTTGTGAATCAGCAGAACCTCGAACCGGTGCTGCTTGGCGTCCGCCAGCATCGCCTGATACTGCGCGCGCTGATTGGTCTTTTCCTCCGTGCCGGAGATTGCCTCATCGGAATAGATCCGGTAAACGTCCATTCCGTTTCCGTTCGCAAATTCCGTACACGCCCGAACCTGCGCCTGTGTGCTCATTTCCGTCTGATTGTCGGAACTGAACCGTGTGTAGATCGCCGCTTTCAAACGGCATCACCTCCTGTCTCTGTGATTATGTTTTCCGTTAAGTCCAATCCGAATTTCCTTGCCAAAAACTCCGCCAGTTCCTTTACGGTCAGCTCCGCGGTTTCAAACGATCGCGTCATGCTGCCGCTTCTTTTATCTATCATGTATCGGGCGCGCACCGGCACCCGCAGGGTATCTGTATTGCAAACTTTCGTTTCTTTCATTCTTTCCGCTCCTTTTTGCATGGTCTGTCGTGCTGTGGTTTTCAAATGTTGTTGTGATATGTTCAGCGTTCATATTCAAAGGTTTCCTTTCTGAGTTCGCGATCCTCCGTCAGATACGGCTTCAGCTTCCTTTCAAGCTGCGGGCGTTCCGCGAGAATCCGCTTGCAGAGATTCTGTTCGATTCTGAGAGCGCGAAGATCGCGGTTTCGCTTTGCAAGTTCAGCATACAGCGTATTCCGCTCCGTGTTGAGGATGTCGATGGAGTGATTTTGTAAAATATCATGTGCTTTTTTGAGTTTTTCCTGCTCCTCAACCGTCAGCGGGAACGCCTCCGTGTCCCGATCCGCATACATTGCCACGAGCTGCAGCGCATCATACAGCGGCTTTTGACGCTTCTTCTTCACGTTCATAATCGTCCGCTCTTTCGTCAGCGCGGCGATCCTGCCGTCGATCGCGTCGATGCGATCTTTTAGCTGTGCTGCCGTTTCAATCCCGTTGTCCGTCAGATACTTCGCCTGTGCTTTCAGCTGTGTAAACCGTTTCAACTCCTCCGGCGAAACGTAATACTGCGTTTTGACGCCGTCGTCGACCAGACCGAGGATGTACGTCCACGCGAGGATCAGCGCACGGATGCCCGTGATCTTGCCACGCGGGAAATGCACCCGCTGCTGCCGCGGCATGATGACCTCGAAGGTCGGATCGCACATCGCGCGGTCGATGTACGCGGCAAGATCGTCCTCGGTCATGGACTGCCGCTTTTGCTTCACGCGGTACGAGCGTTCCCCGCCGTAGGGCAGGAAGGTCGGGTACTTGCTGCCGTGCCGGACCGTGTACCCGCGATCCTCCATCCGCGCGTAAAAGCTGCCGACGTCCATTGCGAGGGACAGGCATTCCTCCGCATCCCGGTCGAACAGCTCGCGCTGCGTTTTGACGCCGCATTTCTGCATGCGCCATTCGATGTACGTCAGCGCCTTTTTCTGCGGCTCGTCAACGGTCGATACGCCGTACTCGCGGCAAAGCCGATCCGAAAGCGTTCGGATCTCGTTGAAATACGTTTGCGGGGACGAATGATATTTGGTTCCGTCCCGATCGGAAACCGAGTTGAAAATGATGTGGTTGTGAATGTGGTGCCGGTCGGTATGGGTACCGACGATCACCTCGTAGCCGTCGAGGTACTCCTCCGCAAAGCGATTTCCGATCTCGTGCGCCAGCTCCGGCGTGAGCTCGTGCGGCTTGAAGCTCTGGATCAGGTGATACGCCTGCACGCCGTCGGTCTTGCCGTACCGGCGCTTGGTCTCCATCCATGTTTTCGCCGCCGTTTCCCGCTCGCAGCCGATACAGGAAACGAACACGCGCTCGCTCGTTTTCGCGGGATTGCAGACGTAACGAATCAACCGGTCGAGCCGCATGTTTTTTGCAAGAATCTTGGTTATCGCCACTTTTGAATTTCCTCCTTGAGGGCGGTCATCAGCGCCTTCGTCCTGTCCCATTCGCTCTTTTCGAGGACGCCTGCGGCGTTTGCCCGGTGCGCGATCTGGTTCAGATTGTTTCCGATCCGGTCGACGCTGCGCTGTAGGTCCCGCAATTCCGGCGTCGGCTTTTCGCGGATCTCCGTGCCCGTGATCAGCTTTCGCAAAAGCCGCGTGCTGCCGAGTCCGGTGCGGTTTTCCAAGTCTTTCAGTTTTTCATACTCGGCTTTACTGAGCCGGGTACCGACGTGAATGTTTCTGGTTCTGTGTTCCATAAAGTCCTTTCTCCGCCTGTGGCGGCATACGGGTTCGGGTGTCCCGACAAGCGCATTTGGAACGCCGAATGCTATGCTTGCAAGGACATCGGCTGTGCCTTCTGTCCTCTTTTCCCGGGAACAGAAACGGCTCCCCGAAGCGCGGCCAACCTTGCGATTGTTGTCGCCGTACAGCCCGTGCAGAGAGCCGGATCTATGCACCCGATACCCGTAAAAATCCATTGAAAAATGATCATTTCTTCGGTTGCCCGGAGAAAGCAACGAGATGTATTTGCCCTGTATTTCACCTCCTTCATACTGCTTTTGTTCCGTTCCCGCAGCCGGTCGACGGGATTTGAACCCATGCACCGCCGCGGTGCGATACGCGCTTTTGCGCCTACTATCACCTCTAAAACCGAAAAAACCGACGCGCGGATCGGCTTCCTTTATCATATTTGCTGTTTGATAATTCGCGCCATGATGGCACGAATTTTCTATGCCGGAAATTAGCGCCAAATTGGCGCACATTTACAGCCTTGCTTCTATAACTTCGTGCCATGATGGCACGAAGTGTACCTGCCGGAAATGTGGGACAACTTGTCCCACGTTATGCAAACACCCTGTCTGTAATTCCCGACAAGTTGTCGGGAATTTAGGCAGTCAAGAACCCGATCTGCTCCATCGCTGAAAATGTGAGCCAAATTGACTCAAATGATCCTTATCGAACTTCGTGCCAACTTGGCAGGAAGTCGGCAGCCGCAAAATGCAGTTCAACTTGTTCTGAATTTTTACCGTCAAACGATCTTGTTTCACTTCGGACCAACTTGGTCCGAAGTTGCGTTATTGGGAACTTCCCGACAAGTTGGCGGGAAGTTTGACGCGAAGAAAAAGCAGTCCGGTTTGACCTGATTTCTAAGTTGGTCTTTCATAAATAAGGACAAGTTGTCCTTCATTATTTCATGCAACTTCGCGCCAACTTGGCGCGAAGTTGACGGTTTAACTTCAGGACAACTTGTCCTGAAGTGCCCGACATTCAACTTCCGGACAACTTGTCCGAAAGTCCCCGGCTTTCAACTTCCGCCCAACATGGGCGGAAGTTACAGCGCGTTTCGAAAGCCGGGTAACTTGTGGCCAACTTGACCACAAGTTCCGTATCTGACTTCTGCCCAACTTGGGCAGAAGTTACTGTGCAGAGCCGATAGCCGGATCAACTTGTGCTCAATTTGATCACAAGTGGGGGTTTATAGGGTTAACTTCTGGTCATGATGGCCAGAAGTTCTTTCTGAAAATTGTGTCCAAGGCGGACACAATTTTACTTCGGACCAAGTTGGTCCGAAGTTGTGATATAAAATCAACTTGTGACCATGTTGGTCACAAGTTGAAAAGGCGGGCTCAAAAAGTGTCGCCAAGTTGACGATACTTTTCACTTCGTCCCATCATGGGACGAAGTGCGTGCGTATGCTGTATGCAACTATAACTTCGTCCCAACTTGGGACGAAGTTCGCATTGTGCATCATTTTTAATCGGAACTTTGTCGCAAGTTGCAACAAAGTCTCGGATTTATTATTCCCAACTTGGGAATAATTTCCCGTACTCAAAATTAATCCCAAGTTGGGATGAATTTCCGGTATGCATCGAAACGAGATGTCGAAATAAAAATGATGTTCAAGTTGATCACCATTTTTCATAATCAAAGACGCCTGCGCTAGAAAGTCTCGCCAAGTTGGCGAGACTTTCAGCACTTACATGATTTTTACAGCGCAGACGTGTTTCATAAACGTGGACCAACTTGGTCCACATTTTTACTTTATCCCAACTTAGGATGAAGTTGTGCCGGGAAGCATCCAAACAGCTTTTTGAAAAGTTGGGCCAAGTTGGCCCGAATTTCTAAAAGCTTGCGAGAGCGCTTATTACATCTTTTTTCTGTAAAAGTCTGGCCATGATGGCCAGACTTTTCAATTCAGGCAACAGCAAAACTGTGACCATGATGGACACCGTTTCTCGGTCGGTCGCGCCCCTCTACCATAACAAGACGTTTCAAAGCCAAAATTGTTCCTGTTTTTTGAAAAATATCAAATTATTTTTCTTTCGGTGAACCCGTAGTCCTCGTCGGAGAATCGTTCGTATGCCTTGCCGATCTTCCGGATGCGTTTCAGAACGGCGCTGTGCGTTTGGAATCCGAGCGCCTTCGCGATCTCCTCGAGCGGTTTGCCCTTCAGCCGCAGCGACAGGATTTTCCGATCCGTTTCTGTCAGCGTTTGCAGAAACTGTTCTATGTCAATCTTCGCGGCGATATTGTCCTCGAACTCCGAATACTCGTTGGAATGGAGCAGCCCGGCTTCCGCACCGTCCACGATCTCATGAATACGCAGCACCTCGCGTGAGAGCGTCGTCGGGTGCTTCGTCCGCGTGTGATACCATTTCTTGATAAAATCCGCTTTCTGCCAGCTGTACCGATGCTCGTCGAAATCCTCGAAGCACGGATGCTTCTGTACATAGTTGAGCCAAGCCGCATATCCATCCCTCTGCATGACGCTCGGAACGGCGATCGACAGGAACTGATCGACAGTCTCATACGGCACAAATCCGAACGGCGTTGTCGGGAACCGTTCCGTTGCCTCGAGCCATTGCGGAAAGGTGTAAAGAAGTCCGAGATCGTTCAGCTTACCAATCCACAGCGGTGCTGCATGGGCGACACGCCAGCATGGATTATAGCCGGAATAATCCTCCAGCCGACCTTTCAGCCCCATATGCGGCCACGCCATGTAGGCGTAGGCGTCGACGATGCATTCCAGAAAGAGGTCGCTTTCGACCTGCCGAATGACCGACCGGTCACCGAGCAGTTCCGCGCGCGTGCGCGGCAGCATAAACAGCTCTCTGCCGCAGCGGATCAGCAGCTCCTCCGGGATCATCAGAAACGCCGGAATCAGCCGCGCGTTCCGATATTCCGTGCAGCTTCCGTCCTCTCGCTTGATCCTGATCGGCATTCCGACACCTCCTCCCGGACGATACTTTTTCACCGTATCACCCTTGAATGCAAAGGTGAAGTTAGGGTGATATATCCTTTGCAGCGAGAAACGGATAAAAGAAAGCGTTTCAGGAAGGATCAGCCCTGCTCAGGATCGCATTCAAGATGGATTATTGTTGATCTCAGCCTAACCGGAGC
>CAKJYC010000009.1 GCA_918244965.1 Clostridiales bacterium
ACCGTTCCTCTATGGTAAGATGTTTGTAGTTCATATGTCTCTCTCCTTTGTAGTTTTGTTGGCAAACTTATTCTACCAGAGATTCATATGAACTTCTATTTTTTCTTTCCTTACTGTTGCACTTGATAGTATAATTCATCCCGCATGAAAAAAGGATTCTCGCTTCGAGAATCCTTTGAAAAATGCGTCTTACGCACGCACGCGTCGCTCAATCGATTGAATGCGTTCCCCTCAATATCCCGCTTCCGGATCGATGATCGTTCCGTCGATCGCGTTGATCATCAGAAGCGGTTCGTCTTCGCCGTAATTCCACGTGTAAAAGCCCGGCTTTTCCACCGTGCCGAAGAAGCACCAGACCGGCACAAGCAGCGCCTGATCCATCTGATACGGCTCGGCGATACGGACGAGGCCCAGCGTGACGCCTGTAATCGTGATCGACGCGTCCGACCAGTATTCCGTCGCATATACGCGATTGATCTGCTGTTTTGCAATCGATTCGATCTCGTCAAACGGCAGCAGCGGGCAGTTGTCCGAAACGACTTCCGTCACCCGCAGCGGAAAGTTCCAGTCGAAATCGCACAATCCGTTCTCGTCCCAAGTTGCAACAACGGTCTCTCTCGGCCAGAGCCGATAGCCATGCGATTCTTCCTCATCCTTGCCTCGAGAGGAGAGCGTCAGAAACGTCGCCGCTGCATCGCCGTAATACAACGGCGTCATGCTGATGCGGCAGCGCATTCCGTCGTATTCTTTTACCGAGAACACGTCCGCCACGGTAAAGCTGCCGAACGGCGCAAGGATCTGCTGCATCTTTGCGATCAGCACGGCGGGCACGAGATTTGTCCCTTCGATCGGCACGTTATATGCGTCCGTCTCAATTCGCGTCACGACCGGATTCCCGAGCAGTTCTCCCTCCGCTTCCGACTTCGGCATACGGTCCCACTCGCCTTCCCTCATAAATGTGACCGCAACGTCCTTCGGATCCTCCGGTCCCTCAAAATATGCTACGTGGCTGTATTTCAGATACTCGTCCGTCTGATCGGGTGCGCCGACAAGGAACAGCTGCCCTCCGCCCTCGATCACGCCATCCCATTCGGAAAGGACGAGCGGAACGCCGTTCTCAAGGTTTCGATATTTCTCCTGCAAGACGATGAGTCGCTCCTGCCGCTTTTCCATAAGCGCGTCCCAGTCCGCCTCGGTCATACCGAAATCCTTCATGATTTCCGCTTTCTCTTCCGGCGGAATCTCGCGAAGCGCATCCGCAATCTCCCGTTCCAGATCCTCTTTCGTCAACTGATACTGCCAGACATATACCTTATCCGTGCCGAGCAGCGCTTTTGCAATCGCAATCTTCTCCTCGGCTGTGAACTGTCGCCGTTCACAGCGCAGCAGTGGAAACGTGCTGTCCGTCATAATGCGGATCGGCACATCGCCGTTCACAGGGACCTGCCGCGTTTCGGTGCGGTAATCCCAGACAAGCCGGCCCGGCATCTGATCCTTCACAGCATTTTTTGCACCGTCCGAATCGTTCACGTTCGCCTCGAGCACGGTGTCGACCATTGCAACGGTATCTTTTTGCTTCACCGCGTCCTCCTCCGGCGTGGGCTGACACGCAAGAAGCAGAAGCAGCGCAAGCAATACAATGATGATTCGTTTCATGGGTTCTCCTTTCCTGCGGGAGGCTGGGGTCGGCCTCCCCTGCAAACAAAGATCATTTCGCCGTCAGGCGTTTAGTATCCCAGCTTCGGGTTCACGATGCTGCCGTCGACGGCGTTGATGACCAGCGCGCGGTACTGCTTGCCAAGTGCTTCCCCGACCGTGTAGTCGCCGGATGAAAGCGTGTGCTCGAACAGCAGCAGCCAGCAGGGCATTTCGTAATAATCGTCCTCGTTGCGGATCCGGAGCGTATAGACCGTCAGGACCGCTTTGAACACGGTGAAATCGGCTGTATAGTTCTCGCCGACGCCGTATCCGGCAAAGCCGTATTTCAGGCCATTGATCGCGCGCTGCCGAATTTCCTCGAACGGTAGCAGTTCGACATTTTCGTTCTCAATGCGAACAATCTGCTTGACGCCGCCGTAAGTAAAATCCACCACGCCGTCCTCCGAGATCATGACCCGGATCACCTCCTTCGGGATCGGCGCGTTCGCCTCAAATCCGTCGCCCTCGGCATACTTGATCCGTCCGTCCGCCTGTGCCTGATGCGCGAGCGGGTATCCGCCGTAATCACGCGCCAGCGTGAACAGCCAGCCGCTTGCCTCGGACGACCGTCCGTCGATGCCGATCACGTTAGCGCCCTGTGCGGAAACGATCGCAAAGCCCGCAACGTCGATCCGATCGAGCGTTTCCCAAAGAGTCTTTTCCGCCGCTTCGCGTGACAGCGTGACCGGCTTCCAGGCGTTGACGTCGTACTCCGCCTCGGCGGGAAACTGCAGATCGCGCTCGTATTCCGCCTGCGTATAGAGGATGCCGCTTCCGATGCTGAAGGCAATCGTCCGGTCCGACGCAACGACGATCGCGGTCTTTCCGTTTTCCAGTTTGTAGACCGCGCGCAGAAGCGACGGATCGAACGCCGAAACCGGCTGCTCCTCGTCCCGCTCGGGCGCAAGGCGAAGCTGCTCCGCATACTCGTTCAGAATCACCTTGATCATTTCATCCGTCAGTTCCTCGCCGTCCGGACGCGCGTCCTCCGGACAGCCCCTTGCGCGCCATTCCTGCCAGCGCGCCGCTTCCTCGTTGAAATTCTCGATCTGTACGGCGATCATTTCCTTCGTTTCCGCACCGGACAAGCGCTTCACCGGCTTCGGCAGCAGCGCGTTCAGGATCGAAAGCACTTCCGCATCCGTGAAGTCTCGTTCTCTCGTGCGGTAAACCGGGTACACCCCGTCCGCCCGCGTGACGATCGGCGCGTCGATCGTGACGGTAAGCCGGTCCGTAACGGCGACCGTGTCGTTCCAATGCGCCGGGAACGTCTGCCCGCGCCGTGCTTCCGGTTCGCCCGTCTGCACGGCATCCGCACCGGGTTCCGTCGTTTCCGCCGTTGCCGGGATCGTCGTCGCGTGCAGCTTCTGCTCCAGAGTCTCGTCCTGCTTGTTGACGACGATCTCCTCCTCCGGCGTGGGCTGACACGCAAGAAGCAGAAGCAGCGCAAGCAATACAATGATGATTCGTTTCATATTTTCTCCTCAATAGCCCGCTTCCGGGTCGATGATCGTGCCGTCGATCGCGTTGATCATCAGCAACGGATTGCCGGAATTGTATCGAATCGGCTGCGGAATACCCGGATAATTCCCTTCGCCGAAGAAGCACCAGACCGGTGCAAGGAGCGCGCGCTCCATTTCGTTCGGTTCGGCAATGCGAACGAGACCGAGCTCGACGCGTGAGATCGTTACGCTGCCGTTCTGCTGCCAGTCGTTCGCAAGATACCGGTTCAGCTGTTGCTTCACAATCGTTTCAATCTCTTCAAACGGCAGCAGCGGGCAATTTTCGCTCACGACTTCCGTCACCTTTAGGGGTTCCTGCCATACGAGCATCAAAACGCCTTCATCGTTAACCGCTGCAGCGATCAGTTCGCGGTTCCACAACGGGGCATAGGATCCGCCTTGCATCTCGACATCTTCTCCGGCCGTAGAGGTTGAGAGATACATCCCCGCTGCACTGCCGTAATAAACCGGACAAAGCTCGACAATGTATGCTTCTTTCAAATGAAAGTCTGAATCGGCGCCGGACGTATCGCTGCGGTTATCGTCCCAATAGACGCCGTTCACCGTCGTCCGGACGAACGGGTCAAGCAGTGCCTGCACCGATGCGATCGCCTGATCCGGCGTCATGGATGCTCCCGGATGTGCAGTGTCGTATTGAGATGGATCGATCGTCTCTATATCACCGTAATACCATGAAGAATTCCATTCACCGGCTTTGGTGTAATGAAGCTGCCAGAAATGCGGCTTCTCCTGCCCGACGTCAAGTACGGTAAAATCGCAGTCGCGAAGCTGATCGTCATACGGACCCGCAACAACGGCAGTCTGTACGTCGATCCTGCCGTCCCACACCGGATTCGGTACGGGATCGTCTGTATCGGGCAGCGTGCGATAGAGTTCCTGCAGCGCCTGCAGTTTCTCGCGCCACATCGGAAGCAGTTCGTTTTCGATTTCTTCTTCGGTATAATCCTTCCATATCTCGCTCTTGCGCTCGGTGTCGTTCAGAACTTCCATTAGCCCCTCAATCTGTTTGGCGACGTCCTTTTTGGTACGCTGCGGAACGGATTCATAGACCGTATCGGCATGCATCAGCGCCTTGCAGATCGCAAGATTGTCCGCGGCCCCAAAGCCGCGCCGCTCACAGCGAAGAAGCGGAAAGCTGCCGTCGGAAAGAACACGGATCGGCGCGTCGGCAGTGATATGCACGTTTCGGGTCTCGGTCGTAAAATCCCATTCAAGCCGCCCCGGCATCTGATCCCTGACGGACGTCTTCGCGCCGTCCGGTTCGTTCGCATTTGCGTCACGGACCGTATCGATCATCGCCACGGTGTCCTTCTGCTTCACCGCGTCCTCCTCCGGCGTGGGCTGGCAGGCCGCGAGCAGAACAAGAGATAAAAGGGCAATCAACAATCGTTTCATAGGATTCTCCTTACTTCATGCGGAGCAGGCGGCCGAAGCGAGCGATCAGAATGACGGCGATCAGGATGATGATGACCGCGATCGCGACAAGCAAAGAGATCCACCATTGCGAAAGGGTCTGCTGCTCCTTCTGTTCCTGTTCCTGCTTGACCTTTTCCTCATCGGTAATCTTCACTGGTTCAGAAATAGTCATTCTCACATCCTGATAAATGCTTTGTTTCTCGCCGTTGACATCTTCATAAGTGATTTCGATGCTGCCATAGGATTCGCCGTATTTCTGCGAGCCGGACAGCGTGGTGACGAATACGGTCATCACCTTGTCCGCGCTCTCCTGTGGGGCAAGGTTGCCTAAAAACGCCGAGGAGGAAATCAGACCGTCGCAATTCAGCGAGCAGCGAACGTTGAAGATCTGTGAAAAGCCCGTGTTGTAGACGCAGACCGGCAGCGTAAAGCTCTCGCCGCTTGTGATCGATTCCGGCAGACGCACCTCGTCATAGCCAAGCGATGCCTTCTGTACAACGGTCAGCGGATAATCCACGCCGTTTTCATAGGAACCGCTGTCGGCAGCGTCCTTGTAAGAGCAACTGAACCGGAAGGAATGCTTGCCCTCCATAGCGCTCGGCAGCGCACGCAGATCGAAGGTCACGGTCGTCGATTCGCCTTTTTTGAGACTTTCAATCGTCTGATGATCCTGAATACCCGTATACCGGATCGAATCGTCCTCCGAGACGTACTGTATCACGACATTCTTTGCGTCGCGCGTGCCGGAGTTCCGTACTGTCAGCGTGACCGTGAATCCATCGCCGCCGTTGACAACTTCGCTGTATTCACAATCGACAATCTCAATTTTCGGCTGCGTGATGTTGATCGTGTACTTGCCTTCCTCGGTGTATGCGCCGCCGTATTTATCCTCATAGGTGATCTGAACGGTAAAGACCGCAGTGCTTTCCGTTGCGCCCGGCGCGATCGCAAGATCAAAATCGGCACCAAGTTCGCCCTTGACCGGAAGCGCATCAAAAAACTTTGCGTTCAGATCGCCGCGCAGCGCGATCATATCCGATTCCGGAATAAGCGATACGCGAATGTTCTTCGCATCATAGTTACCGACATTGCTCATGGAGATCGAAACAGACGCGCGCTCGCCGCCGGATACCTCGTTCGGCGTGATCATGCAGTTTTGAATCAATATGACCGGCTTGCGCACCGCGGAGGGTCCACCGCCGCCACCGCCGGGGGACGGTGTTTTGCCGCCGGTGATCTGAACCTGCATGTTGAAGGTCTGTTCGGTCGGATCGCCTGCAGGCGTCTTGTAGGTCACATGAAGTACAACGGTATAGGTGCCGTTGTAAAAAGTGCTTTTCAGCGGTGCATCAAACTTGACCAGGTACGCGTTCATTTTCCCGGCATTGTTCTGCCCCTGCGTCACGTCATATGATTTCTCATATACATCAAACTGCAGATTGGTCGGCGCAAACGGACCGTCCGAAGGAAACTCAGGCACGACGCGAATCGTGTTGCCGAGCGTTTTGCCGAGCAGCGGCATAATGAACTGCACCTTGCCGTCCTTCTGTACCGGCATATATCCGCCCGCATAGCTTTTGTCCATGCCGGGATACTTCCAGTATGTGTCGATCTTCAGCGGGTCGCTCGCTTCGCCGGACGGGTCCGGCGTTTCCGGCGCCGCCGTCGGCTGCGTTGTCGGCGAGGCGGTCGGCTCCGACGTCGGCGGAGTTGAAGGTTCCGCGGTCGGGTCCGGCGTCGGATCGGACGTCGGGTCCAGCGAGGCAGGCGGTTCCGTCACATCGCCCTCCGCGATTGCCAATACCGGCGTCAATGCCAGAATCAGTGCCAGAATCCATGCAAATACTCTCTGTTTCATACCTTTATCCTCAATTCCTGTGTTATAGCATTGTCATGACGCCCGCGTCCATCTCGCAGACCGTGTCGCAAAGGACTTCGATGTCCGCGATATTATGGCTCGCAAGGAGGATCGTGCGTCCGTCGGTGGCAAGCGATTTGAACAGCTCGCGCATCTCGGCGACGCCGTTCTTGTCAAGACCGTTCATCGGCTCGTCGAGGATCATCAGCGACGGATCCTCCATGATCGCCTGCGCGATGCCGAGGCGCTGCCGCATACCCAAGCTGTACTTTCCGACGGGTTTGCTGCTCATCGGATCGAGCCCCACACGGCGGATCGTATCGGCGATCTGCTTTAGATTGATCTTGCGCTTCAGGGACGCGAGGATCTCCAGATTCTTGAGCCCCGAAAGCTGCGGCAGAAAGCCCGGCGTTTCGATGATCAGCCCGATGTCCTCCGGGAAATCGACGTCCTTGCCGATCTGCTTGCCGTTCACAAGGACCTTGCCGCTTGTCGGCTGCAAGAATCCACAGATGCATTTGAACATGACGGTCTTGCCGCTGCCGTTGTTGCCGACGACGCCGTGGATCTTCCCCGCCTCAAAGTTGCGGTTGATCCCCTTCAAAACCGTATCCTGTCCGAACACCTTTACCAAATCGTGTACTTCAATTGCGTTTGTCATAGTAATTCTCCTTAATATCCGTTATACGGATCAATGACCGTGCCGTCGACCGCGTTGATAATCAGAATATCCGTGTCACGCGAATCGTCTCCGTCGCTGTCCCGATAGGTCAGGTCCAGATAAAAGCAATAAACGGGAACCAGCAGTCCAGCGTCGATGTTGTTCTTTTCGCGAATGCGCCAGAGACCCAGCTCGATCCGCTGCACCCTTGCCTCGCAATGCTCGTATCGGTTGATGCTCTTTTCCAGAAGCATCGGCAGCTTGTTTTCCATCTCGCTTTGGATCTCGGAAAACGGCAGCAGCCGACAATTCGGTTCGATGACCTCCAGCGTTTCGATCGGCGCGCCCCAATCAAAGGCCACATCTTCGCTGTCGTCAAAGAACGCAACCATCGTCTCATAGATCCATTGCGGCGCCATCTTTTCCTCATACCAGAACAGCTTGCCGCCGAGCCCGTTTTTTGCACAGACCGGAACGCCGTTGACCAACCGTGTGTATGTGATCTGGTACCCATAGCCCAACAGCTTGTAGGTGTGACCCAGGCCTTCGACAATCCCTGCCCACCGCTTGTCCGGAATCAGACGGATTTCAAAAATCCCGAATTGATCGGAAAGGCCCATCTTTTCAAGCAGGGCGTTTGCGCGCGCCTGAATCTCGGTGGGCGTGGTATGGATATAGTCATTCGCTTCCTCCGGGATCGGGTCGCCCGGCTTCAGCATAAATTCGGGATCATTCGCAGCGTTGCTGACATGAGGCCGATCTGTGGTGCTGTAGGAGAAGAAGCCTCCGCGCGTCACCATGAACGCGCCATCGCTGTCATAGATTGTTTCCGTGTTGTCGTTGGAGTTTGACACATGGAACGATAAGCCGTATCCCGGCTCGTATGCATTCAGCTCGGTCCGGTGCGCAATGACATTGCCGTTCGCGTCCTTTACGTCGACCGTAACCAGCGTGCCGTCCGAATACAGGATGGGGACATCGTCCGGCGCGTTCTGATAGCGTTCCTGTAACGCGCGGATTTGCTCCGCCGCTTCCTCCGGCGTATACATATCGTTCACGATCTCGCCGCTTTGGATCTGCATCCAGAACTCAATTTCTCTTGCGATAACTTCCTTGGATACAACGTCCTGATCCAGAATCATTTCACGGTCGCCGACAAGCCGGTTCCAGAGGTCATAGACCTGCTCCTGCGAAAAGTCCTTCGGCACGGTGCGCACGATCGGCAGCGGCTGATCCGGCACGTTGATATCCGCATCAACGATGATCGTCACCTTGTCGGACAACCCGGAGAATTCTTCGGAAAGATGCTCCGGGATGCCATACATCGCGCGGTAATCGAGCGTTGTAAGCTCCTTTTCGCTCTCGGTGGGGTTCTGGTTTTCGACCGTGTCAGTCCCTTCTCCGCGCGCCATCTCGATCATGGCGTCCTGATTCTTTTGCCGCACAGCGTCCGTTTCCGGTGTGGGCTGACACGCAGCGAGCATGACAAGGGACAACAGTACAAGGATGATTCGTTTCATAGCTGCACCTTTCAATATCCTTTCCCGAGATCGATCGCCGTGCCGTCGAGCGCGTTGATCACGACCACGTTGTATTCCCTGAAATACCCGTTCGTGTCGCCTTTCACAACGCCGTTGTTGCGTTCCAGTATCGCCTGCTCATCCCGATAATAATTCTTCCATCCGGTGTGATACTTGCTTTGGTATTCCTCGGTGGGCACAACGTCCAGATAGAAGTAGTACGCCGGTACATAGTAGTACCCGCCGCCTTTTTTCGCGATGCGGCACAGGCCGAGCTTGACCTTGTCGATTTTCACGTAGCTTCCCGGATCGCGTTCGAGTTCATACGCCCAGTGCGCGACGATCATATTCTTGCCCTTCGATACCGCTTCATCAAACGACAGCAGCGTCTGGTCCGTTCCGAGGATACGCGTGACCTCCATCGGTGTCTGCCAATACAGATACACCGGGCCTTCGTCGTCGATCACAAGGAACAGCCGTTCGTAGGAGGGATTGCTGTTCGTTTCGTCATCCATGCGGTCGCCGATCTCGCGCGAAGCGAATGCAGACGGAAAGCCGTTAATTTCGCGCATATATACAAGGCCCCAGCCCCAGTTGCGCGTGACGTTGTAATCATCCGCAAACCGCGCGGCGGCAGGACCGCAAAAGCAGAGTGAATAGTTTTCGTCGATCGCCTGCACGATCGCGTTGCCCTGTGCGATCGCGTCGTCTTTGGAAAGTGTTACGCCCCAAGGCGTGTCGATCACCGGGTTTCCGCCGAAAGAAGAATGTCCGCCGATACTGACGTCCGCCTGCTTGCCGTCGATCGCGATTTCAAGGATCTGGTTGCCGTAATCCTGCGTGAGTTCCAGAACCCACTGTTCGCCGTCGATTTCCGCCCGCGCCAACAATCCGTGCATGGTTCGAACGTACTCCCCGCCCGAATCCACGGTGTATTCCGTCGGTGCAAGCGGAATCGGTTTTAAGTCGCTTTCCGACGGCGCGCAGTTGTACGCCTCGCCAAGCTCCTTGATGCGCTGTGTCCAGTAGGTACTGTGCGCTTCGTCCTGCGCCGTGGGCAAAAGCGCCTGCCAGTATTGGATCATCTCCGCGATTCTCTCCTTGGTATACGTCCCGTAATCGTACCATTCAATCTGTCGCTTTCCGAAGAAGGCGTTCACCGCCGCGTTCAGCTCGGCTTCGGTGAAGGCAACGGTCTGCGCCTCAACTGCCGGAACACGATTGACCGTCGGGAGTATGACCGGCGCATTCTCCGCAACCACGCGCACACCGTTCACGTTCAAATCGGCCGTCCAATATTTCGGCGCGCCGAGCTTCTCATAAAGAGCGCTTTCCGTCGGCGATTCGGTATCGATCGTTTCGACCCGATCGGATATCGTCTTTCCGTCCGCAACAGACTGCACGGCCTCGACCGTTTCACTTTGTTTTTGCCAGTCCTTTTCGTCGCCCTTGTTGACTACAAACTCCTCCTCCGGCGTGGGCACGCAGGCAAGCAGCATAAGCGATAAGCAAAGGATCATGATTCGTTTCATCGTTTTTCCTCTCAATATCCGTAATCCGGGCGCACGATCGAGCCGTCGACCGAGTTGATGACCAGCACATCGTGCCCCGTGTTCGGATCGTTCAGTTCCTGATTTCGCGTCGATTTGAGGTATTCCCAGCTGGCTTCGCCGTTTACCGGAAAGCACCAGTCGTAGGAGACGATCCAGCAGGGCATCTCATAGAAATCCGAGGAGTCCTTCACGCGCAGGGTGAATGTCGAAAGCATGACGTCATAAATCTCAAGCTCCAGACGTGGCCAGTTATCTTCGTAATCCTGCGTGCACTGTTGGATCATTTCATAGGGGAAGCACGTGATAAGCGCGTTTGCGATCCGTCCCTTGATCTCGTCGAACGGCAGCAGTTCAACGTTTGCATTGACAAGTCCCGATACATCCTTCGGACCGTCATATCGGATCATTTGCAAACCGTCCTTTGTGACGAACATCAAGAGCTTTTCCGGCGGGATGACTTTGTTGACGATATAGTCGTCACCGCTGTCATATTCGAGAACCTGTGTCGCCTCCACACGGCTTGCAAGCAGCGGATAGCCGTCAAAGTCGCGTTTGAGTCCGAAGCACCAACCGCCCGTGACCGCTTTGTTCGGGCTTTTGCTCTCGAACAGCGTCGCTTCGTAGCTGCCTGCAATCGAAAAACCCGCAAATCCGAGCCGTTCCGCTTCCGAAAGGCAGATGCTCTTTGCGTCCTCGTACGAGATGTCCGGCTCCAGCCACAACGCGTATCTGCCTTCCTTCCATTCGAGGTCCTCTTGATAGTTATACACGGAGTAGAGATTGGGAAAGTCACGGCATCCCTTTGTGATGACATAGAAGCCCTTTTCGAAGCAGATGCTTGCATCCCCGCCGGAAGCAAGCGTAAACGCCAAGGTTTTGTTCTCCTGCAGTCCGGAATAATCGTTGACCGCCTGAGAGGTCAGGGAGTCCGGCGCGTTTTTGATCCTCTCCCTGTACCGGTTCATCTCTTTCTCGATCTCCTCCGGCGTCCATTCGTACTCGTCCACGTTGTTCCAGTCGTCCGGCTTGCCCGCAGCGACCCATTCGTCATAGCGTGCGCGCTCGTCTAAAAAGTGCTGCAGCTGCCATTCATAGTCCTTCTTGGTCATCAGCGATTCCGAGGACGACGTCGGCTTGTCCAAAAACTTGACCGCAATGTTTTCGACGGTATCCGCCGTGATCTCGGTTTCACGCGTACGGTAGACGGGATAGAGCCCGTCCGCTTTGGTTCGGACGTCGGCGTGCGCGCGAACGACAAGGTGCTCGCTTTCTTTCAGCGGCTCTTCGTCCCAGCGATCGGGGAAGGATTGCCGCCCGACGCCTTTTTGGGCGTCGCCCTGCGGCTCGTTCAGCTTTTGCTCCACGGTGTCGTCGCCCTTGTTGACGACAAATTCTTCCTCCGGCGTGGGTTGACAGGCTGCAAGCAGCATCAGCGCCAGCAACAATACAAACAGTCGTTTCATCTCATTCTCCTTTCTCATTGATAGAACCAGATCAAAGATCCGTCCATCGCGTTCATAACCAGAATCACATCGTTCGACAGCCGGACGTTATCGGTTACAGATGTTCCGTTCAAGTCGATCTCGTTCTGCACTGTGCCGAGGATACTCCACACCGGTACGATCAGAAAGCTGTCTTTTGTGTTCGGCTTCCGGATCAGCCGATAGCCGAGCTGTGCGCCGGTGACCGTCATTTCCGTATGCAGTACGTTTTCCGGCTGCCAGGAAAGATGCGCGTTCAGCGCGCCGCGCGCAGATTGTGCGATCTCCGCAAAGGATAACAGCGAACAGTCCTTTGTCTCCACGCCGTCGATCTCGTAAACGCCGGTAACGTCCAATTCGGAGAGCGCCGTCCCGTCACGGAAAAAGCAGAACCGGATATACTCCTGTGAGAAACCCGTGTTAAACACTTCCTCCGTATTGCAAACGACCGAATGTGAAAACGGAATGCCGTGGATCATGCGGACGTAATAGACGGAGATCCCGCCGGTTCCCTCACTGCTCCCTGCATACACATATTCGTCCGAAAGGTCCGCGCCTGCGATCAGTCGATCGGCCGCTTCCCGTGCGATCGCAGCGGATGATACAGGCGTTTCTGAGACAGCGCGGTTATCCGTGCGCATACCTTCAATCGTAAAACCGCCGCCTTTCGCATTCAAATACAGTATCGCCCGCAAGAGCGCGTCGCTCTCCGCATAGATGCGTACCTGCGCGTACGATTGTTCGGAAAGCGCCGCCCCCGGATCGGAGACAACGGATTCCGACTGATCCGGCGCATCCGCGTACGCCTTTGCAAGCGCATCCAGCTCGGCGTTTTGCATTGCGACGTATTCAGCCCGCTCCTCCTCGGTAAAATCGGGATTGTTTTCACAGACCCGATCGATCCGATTGCGCACGTCCTGCATCTCTGCCTCGAGTTCCATTTTGGTTTTCAGCGGAGTGCCGTACACATCCTGCGCCGGTACCGTACAGACAGGTGCATCGACAAAGAACGTAAGAAACCGGTTCAGAAGATCGAGTGAGCCGACCGTCCGATGCGCAGCATATACATCGATCGTGTCGACGTCCGGCACAGTCAGCGACGCGTCAATCGTGATTTCGGCAACACCTACGGAAAGCGTCTCAGACCAATGTGCGGGCAGCGAATCGCGAAACGCCGCGAAGGAGACGGCGTCCGCGGGCTGCTCCTCCGGCGTCGGCTGACAGGCAAGAAGCAGCGCAAGCGCTAAGCAAAGAATCATGATTCGTTTCATCTTTTTTTCCTCTCAATAACCGTGCACGCGGTCAATGCGAGCACCGGTTTGCGCGTCAAGCGTCAAGAGGCTCATCAGTCCCGGATCGGTCACAACGGTTTCGCCGTTTTGGTATTCGCGGGTCACCGTGCCGAAGAAGTCCCAAACGGGCACCAGGTGGCTGTTCTTCACCGACGAGCCTTCCCGCACCTGCATCCAACCCAGTACAATCCGGTCGACTTTGACAGTGACGGTCTGTACCGAGCCGCGTGAAAGCTGTTCCTGCGACTGTGCCTGTCCTTCCGTGTTCGCATTGTTGATCGCATCGGAAACCGGATACAGAAAGCTCAGATACTTTGCCGCCTGCTGCGCGGCTTGGTCGAGGGATAGAATCTCGCAGTTTTCTTCGATGCAGGCTCCGACCGTGACCGGTCCGTTCCAGAACACGGAACAAACACCCTGCGAATCAACGCCAATCGTCAGCCGTTCGTATGCCATCGGCTCCACATACGCCTCTCCGAAATCGCTTTCCGCATATTCGTGCGCATCGAACGTAACCTGCACGCCGTCCATACAGCGGGTAAAGAAGACGAGGAACGGCGTTTCGTCCGAATCGGCTTCATACCATCCGGTGTACGGATCCTTTCGCACACCCGGCTCGCATCCGGCAACCCGATACTCCGTAATACCCATCTGTTCGACCAGCGCCGTCGCGATTTTTACGGCTTCTTCCTGTGAAACAATGGGATCCGGCACGTTCAAAGTCGGATTCGCTTCTCTTGCACGGCTGATGCCGGCATGCCGTTCCGGATTCTGATAGGTCAAAAATGCCTTTTCCTCGCTTTCCACGCCGATCGGCGTGTTCACAAACAGGGTCGCATATGCGCTTTTCACGCCCTTGCCGCGGCAGGCGAAGACGCCGCTGTGATCCTCGTTATTGGTTGCAAACGCGACCGTCTTTGGGACGAGGGAATCGCTGTCCGGTGCTGCGTTGTAAGCCGCCTGCAGTTCGTTGACGTCGTCCTGATAAGCCTTAGCGCCGCCCTCATATTTGTCCGGGTTTGCTTTGACCTCCTCCAGCTTTTCCAGCGCCGCAAGCAGCCGCGGATAGAGCTCTTCCTTGGTCGGCTCGCCGGATTCATAAACGGGCTTGTCTCCGAACAGCGCTTTGACGATAACGAGCAGCTGTTCCTCGGAAAAGCCTGCAGCGGACAGCGCATAGCTCGGCAGTCTGTCGCTGTCCGGGGCTGTCACCGATGCGGAAAACTCGATCGTGACGCCGTTTTCGGTAAGCGTTTCCCGGTATTCGGTCGGGGTCTGCGCCATGTCGATCACGGCTGCGGATGCAGGTCGGTCTTCATTCTTGGATAACACCGCATCCTCCTCCGGCGTGGGTACGCAGGCAAGCAGCAGGACGAGGGAAAGAAAAATGAGGAACAAGCGTTTCATATCGGTGTACCTCAATATCCCAGCGCGGGGTTGATCACGCTGCCGTCGATCGCATTGATCTGCAGGTAACATCCGCCCGGGACGGACCAAACCGCTTCGCCGTCGTCAACCGACCATCCGAGTATAGCGAGACCATTCAGGTTTTCTCCGTGCACGACGAGATTGCCGTAAAACGACCAGGCCGGCGCCAAAAGGTACGTTCCCGTCGCGCCCTCCTTGCGGATCCGTACGCTTTCAAGCGCGATCCGGTCGATCCGCAGCGTTGTGTCGGTAATCTTCAAGTCCGTGTAATTGCAGGCGTCTTTTGCTTCTTCAAGGGTAGGGAAGACCTCTACGCCAATCTGCCTCCGGAACGTATCGAGGATCGTATCGAATGGTGCAAGCTCCACATTTTCGTTGACGATGCGCGTCACTGTTGACGGCGCGTGCCACTCGAACCAGTTTACGCCGGTATCGCGCACGATGAAGTACGCATATTCCTGCTCGCAAGGCTCTGTGAACATGCGATCGCCGCCGTTCTGTGAATAATACCCGTAGACGTCCTGCTGAATCTCCGACACAGCGCCGGGCATGCCGTTCACGGGACGCGTGAACCACAATACATACGCCTGTTCGTCGTGCCGTTCGTATTCTTCGCCGTAACGCGGACAGTCTGCCGCCAGAACGAGCACAGGCTCAAGTTCGGTTTCTCCGAGCTTTTCAAGGAACGTCCTTGCGATCGCAACCGCCTCGTCTTCGGTGATCGTGACGCCGCGCAGCGGTCCGCTGACCGGTTCATAACGCTCTGTCTGGCTGATCACATCGTCCATATTCATCAGGACGACATAGCCGTCTCTGCGTGCTTCGATCGGGGAATGATACCTGCGTTCCGGTCGTCCGTAATCGATTTCCGCATCCATGCGACCGCGCGCGTTGTAGATCGCATCGGCAAGATCGGCGTCAAGTCCGTCCGTGCTCTCCGGCGCTTCGCGATAATACGCTTCCCATGCCTCTAATTGTTCGTTCAGATCCTTTCGCACATCCTCCCGTTCCGCTTCGGATAAGTGTGCATAGTCCTCATCCAAGCTCGCAAGCGAAGCCTGCAGCCCTTGAATCTCGAACAGAATGCCTTGACGGGTCATGTTTTCGCCGCCTTCGGATTCGCGTACCAGAAGCTGACGTCCGTCCGCGATGCTTTGGAGCATACGGCGCGCCCATGCCGCGTCATAGTTTTGCGGTACGACCTCGGCGACCGGATAGCGATCGACCTTTGGCAGTACGACGTCGGCAGCGAGCTCGACAGTCAAGCCATCCGTTTCAAAGACGTCATCCACGCGCGACGGCGCCTCAAACCGCTTTTCCTCAGCAGGACCGGCGGCGATCTTTTGTGTCAGAACGCCGTCGCCCTTGTTCACGACAAATTCCTGCTCCGGTGTGGGTACGCAGGCAAGCAGCGCAAGCAATAAAAGAATGATAAGCAAACGTTTCATATTTAATCTCCTTAATACCCGTTCTCCGGATCGATGACAGTACCGTCAATCGCGTTGATTTCAAGAACAGGCCATAATAATCCGGCGGAAGTCATATGCACGTCGGGATTGTCGTCCCTGACCCATTCGCCGAAGAAACACCAGACCGGGGTCAAAAGCGCACGCTCCATCTCATACGGTTCCGCAATTCTCACAAGCCCGAGTGTTACGGAGCGGATCGTCAGTGTTGTGTTTTGAAAGTCATCACGCGCCGAAATACGGTCTATCTGCTGCTTCGCAATTTCTTCGATTTTCTCAAACGGCAGCAGCGGACAGTTTTCGGAAATCACTTCCGTCACGGCAAGAGGAGAATTCCATTCGAAGTGGAGCACCCCTTCGTCATTCACCGTGACGCTGATTTGCTCCCGCTGCCACGTATAAATAAACGAACCGGTTTCATCGCTTTGCGTCCATGTATCCAGATATGCGCCGGACGCATCGCCGTAATAAAGAGGCATCAGATGAACCGTATACGCGTGCCGGACGCGATCTTCCGGCTTCGGGATGTCGGCTTCATCGCTGTCCCAGAACACATCCGTAACGCGAGTTTTTACGAACGGATCCATGAGATTCTGTGCTGTTTCTATGGCTTTGCGTGGTGTTATTGCAACGCCTTCGCGTGTTTCGTCATACCGGGAAGGATCGATCCGTTCTTTGACGTTGTAATTCCATCCGACTGCATGATTGCCTTTCCTGCTGTATTCCGCACTCCAGAAATACGGCGATCCCGCTCTGCCTGCGGAGAAATTCATAAGATCACAAACCATTGCATTGTGATCAGCAGGAGCCGAACATACCCCGCCCGTGTCGCCGATCGTGCCGTCCCAAACAGGATTGTCCAGCGCATCGCCTTCGTCTGTCTCGTTATACAGTTTTTTCAATTCCTCCAGGCGTGTCGGAATGTCTGCCGCGAACTCGTCGATCTCTTCCTGCACAAAGCCCTCCCAGGCAGGATTGTCCGTGCTCGGATCGGTAAGCCGATCCATCAACAGCGCGATTTCTTTCGCAATCGATTCTTTGGTCATCTCCTGCGGAAGTAACCGGTACACAGTGTCCGTCCCGAGAAATGCTTTTGCAAGCGCAAGGTTTTCCCCCGGTTTCATCTGTCGGCGTTCAACACGCAGCAGCGGAAAACCTCCATCGGACAAGATCGTGATCGGCACGTCTGCAACAACATGTGCGCCTTGCCGTTCTGTGCAATAATCCCAAACGAGCGCCACGGGCATCTGTTCTTTAACAGGCGCCGCAAAATCGTCCGCAGATGCATTTTCCTTTGCGTCAAGCACGGTCTCAACCATCTGTACGGTGTCCTTTTGCTTCACGGCATCTTCCTCCGGCGTGGGCTGGCACGCCGCGAGCAGAACAAGCGATAATAAGATGAGTAAAAACTTTTTCATAGGGTTCTCCTTATGATTGTTCTGTTCCCAAGAACATGAAGTTGTACTTGCGGATCGCGCGGAGGATGCCGAACATCAGCGCTGCGATCACGGCAAGGAAGATCAGATACGTCTGCCAAAGCCGCGGTAAGAGATCGTAGCCGAAGTTATGCATGTGGTACGTCGCCTGGTTCAAGGGGCTCAGCCAGCCCACCGCGACATTTGCCTTATACATCAGCTCGTCCGGCAGATTGAACATCTGCTTGATGAGCTCCGGGTTCAGCAAAAGCCCGTAGAGCGAGAAGGCAAATGCCGCAACCACGCCCGCGCTCTTGCCGCGAAGGAGCTTCATGAAGAGCATGAGCAGCGCGAGCACGAGCGTGTACAGCAGCATCAGGAGGAAAATCGTTCCGGCGCATTGGAACGGACGCGACATTTCAAGCGTTTTGACGAGCGCCGGCAGCGCGACCGCCTTGCCCGCGCCGGAATAGCCCAGAATCGCCGCCGTTTCCGACCACATATTGCCGATAAAGCTGTTCTGCATGCAGATCAGCGTCGTTGCGATCAGGATGAACACCATATAGATGAGCGTCGCAAGAACCAGATACACAAGCTGTCCCCACGCCCACGTCGAACGCTTCATGCGCACCAGATAGTACGGCACGCCCGCGCCTAAAAACGGAATGTCGGCAAAGAGCAGGACGAGCAGCAGCGAGATCAAAAGCACGGAGTTCGCGTCGCCGAAGGTCCACACAAACGGCTCGAACGCCTGCATCGCCGTGCCCATGTCGTAGGCAAACGAAGCCGCCTTGTCGGACAGCAGGAAGCACAGGATGAATGCGAGCGCGAACGTGAGGATGATGCGAACGTTCCCGCGCCACATGCGGAAGTTATACCGCACGACCGCCCACACCTGCGACAGCGTATAGAACGGCGAGTTCTGCTTTGCCGCTTTCATCGGCTTCGCTTTTTGGATGCGCTTTTCGAGCAGCTTCTGCGAAAAATTCTGTGCCGCGTAGTGATGCCGCTGCCGCTTGTCGTCGCGAAGCTCCGTCTGCGCAGTCATGTAAAAGATCAGCTGTAAAATGAGCACGAGCATCAGAAGCGTCAGCGCCGCGCTCTTGCCCTCCAAAGGCCACGCGCCATGCATGGTCAGATAGTTTTTCGGGTTCAGCATGAACGTCGTGCGGAAATAGCGCTCCTGCAGAATGATCAAAACGTAGTAGAAGATGAATGGCGCGGCGTACGCAAGGTACACGTTCTGGGTCAGCGAGGAGCAAAGAAGCCCGACGCTTGCCCACATCGCGCCGGAGAGGAAGAATAGAAAGCAGCGCAGGATGATGTCCGGAATCTTCGATTCAACCGCCCATTCGCCGTAAACCTCCATCGGGGAGAACACGAGCATAAAAACCCCGAGCGCCGTCAAAATGCCGAGCACGAGCGCCAGCCCGCCCGAGACCGCCGCGCCGATGCCCTTGCCGAGGATGTAACGGGTGACACTAGTGCGCGTCAGATACGGCTTCAAGTACCCGGACTTCACGTCGTCGGTGAACGCGGTCGTGTAGGGGATCGCGGCAAGGATCGGCACCGCAAAAAGGATGATATCGCTTGAAAGCGCATTCAGCAAAAGCTCGCGGTGGTAGCCATAGAGCACATAACCGTCCTCCATGCGGAACACGGAAAGCGCATCCGAGAATGCGCCGATCATAAGGCACAGTACCATGCCCCCGTAGGCGATCAAAAACGATCGCCCGATAACCGCGCGTCTGATGTCTCCCAAAATCTGTCTCATTCGTTTCTTCCCCTCGATTCTCTGTAGTTTGTGATCAATATCCTTTCACCGGGTCGATGATGCTGCCGTCGACGGCGTTGATGATCAGAATTATTCGACTTTTGTAAGAGTCTTCAACGGAATCGTGAACCGTATAGGAATAATGATCCGTTCCGTAGAAGCAGTAGACAGGGACCAGCATGCCCTTTCCAAGCTCGTTCTGTTCCGCAATGCGCCAAAGCCCCAATTCGATCCGGTCGATCGTTCGATCCGCAGAGCTTGCAAGGCTCGAATCGAAGTTTTCTACTTTCATCATCGGTAGCATGCGTTCTGCAATTGTCTGAATTTCGGAAAAATCCTTCAGCTTCGCCTGCTCATTGATCGTGTCACCGATGCTGAACGGCGAATACCAGTAAACGGAAAAGATCCCATTTTCATCTAATCCGATCTGGAAGCGTTCATAATTCCATGACGGTGCATACTCTTCTTCGTTCGTTCTGCTTGCATATGTGCTCAGAAGCGAACGATTGCAGGGAACACCGCCGATTTTTCGGACAAGCTCGAAAGTATAGGCATATTGTGTCGAGGGCGTGTCCGGTCTTTCGCTGTCGCCGGAAACAACGGAGCGTGAGATCATATAGGTATCGGACAGCCCCGTTACGGTCAGGAACCGATCGATCTCCGCATATGCTTCCGCCGGCGTCAGAGAAAGGCTTCCGGCCGCTGCGTTCGGGATCGGATCACCCGGTTTTACGGGGTACATCTCGGCATATTGACAGAGCTGCACGATCTGGAAACAATCCGTTTTTGCGGATTCCCTGTTATACTTCAATCTGGCGCACCGCCAAACGTCGATCGCATCATATCCGTCACCGTTTCGATAGATCAGTCGTTCGGCATTGTCCGAATTGTTTTCAACGCAGAACTGCATCCAGGATTCGCCTTCCACAGAACGTGCCGAGATCCCGAACCGTGAAGCCGCTTTTTTGTCTTTTCCGAGCGGCAGGTACTGTTTGTGCAGCATGCCGGTTTCGACCGTCTTTTCGTGTCCGTCCGGAGCGTATGGATAGCGCGCCTGCAATTCGGCGATCATTTCGGTCAGCTCATCGACGGAAAACATGGCTTCGTTTTCGTCGATCGCACCGCTTTGAATCTAGTTGAGCTGATCGGTATAGTTCTTCAATTCGTTTTCAATGTCCGCCCTCGTTTCCTCGTTTTCCCATTGATCGTACAGCACTCTGTCTCCGACAAGCTCGTTCCAAAATGCGGTCACGATCGGCTGTTCGAACTCGGCTGCGTAGACGCGAACGATTGGCAAAGGACCGTCCGGCACGACGATCTCGGCGTCAACGGTGACGTTGATCAAACCGTCTGCGCTCGTGTAGGAACCGGTCATGTGTTCGGGAATGTGATACTGCGTCCGAAGATCGGCGTCCGCAGGCTGCTCGTTCGATCGGGACGCTTCGATCATTTCGCCTTGATTCCCTTTGTTTACGATAATCTTCTCTTCCGGCGTGGGCTGGCATGCCGCGAAGAGAGCCATCGTAGAAATCAGGAAGATCGAAACCCATTTCTTCATAGAAAACTCCTTTCACCGTTCTCAATATCCGTTCGTTCGGTTGATACGCGTACCGTCAATCGCATTGATCGTAACATACGCCTGCGTCAGCCGCGCCGGTTCGCTGACACCCCAATCCGGGGAATACCCGAGAAAATCCCAGACCGGAACGATATAGTATGCATCCTTGACGTCCTTTCGCTTCATCCGCATCAGATTCAGCTCGACGCGCGTGATAATCAGCGTCCGGTTCACGCCCTCATCGGTGAAGTAGCCGGAAAAAATCGCGTTGTAGAACGCCTTTTCGATCTCGGAGAATGGCAGCAGCCTGACGTTTGTGTTGACGCATTCGCCGCGCGCGACGTAGTTGCTCCATTCGAGAAATCGGATCCTGCCGTCTTCAACGGTCAGAATGATGTTTTCCGGCCCGACGTACTCGTCATACTCTGGCAGCTCGGTCAGCCCCTTATCGGCGGCCTTCTGCTGCGCGGTGTCGGAGCCGCTCGTCGTCCAGTACGGCTGTGCCTTTACGCCGTCGTAAGCCGGCACATAGGAAAACTCATAGCCCGATATTACCTTGCTGCTTCCGGTGCCGTCTTCCGCGGGGCTGACCGCCTGCACACGTTCGAGAACGTATTCCTCCGAAAGCCCGGAACGCCGCATAAAGTCCTCTGCGATCGTCTTTGCCGCCTCTACCTCGGCGCTCGGCTCGGCATCCGGCTTTTCGTAATAGATCCCTAAAACGGCGCTCTTGCGGTCATTGGATCCGGCAGACAGCCGATTCGGGAAGGAACGCATCTTGATATAGCGCTTGTCCGCAAAGCGTACCATCACTCCGTCCGAAAACGAACCGCTCCATGGTTTGCATTGATAATCATCCGGCGCGTCGGCAAGAAGTCCGGCAAGGTACTGTATCTGTTCCTGTTCTTCTTCACCTTCCCAATGCTCCTCCGGATGCGCGTGGATCGCTTCGATCCTGTTCTGACACGTCCGGATCCCGTCCTCCAACACCCAACGCAGCGTTCCGCTCTCACCTGCATAGCGGTCGGTGTCGCCGAACAATGCTTGTGCGATCGCTTCCAGCCGTTCGTTCGGGATATACTTGCCGGACGCTTCATAGACGGGGATCGCGCTCACATTCGGCAACACCACGACGGCGTCCGCAGAAACCGTCAGGTTTGAGAACGGAACTGCGCGCGTTTCAGCCTCCATGATAAACCGCTCCGGGGCGCCGAGCTGTGCGTACAGCGGGTTCATTTCGCCGGCTTCCGCAGACGCTGCCGCTTCCGGAGACGTTTGCTCATGGATTAGTTCCTCAAGCGTTCCGTCCGATTTATTTTTCACAAATTCCTCCTCCGGCGTGGGCTGGCATGCAAGAAGCAATACAAGTATCAGACAGATAATGATGATTCGTTTCATAAAGATTCTCCTTAACCTTGTTCAGTTCCCAAGAACATAAAGTTATACTTGCGGATGGCGAGCAGAATGCCGGCCATCAGCAGCCCGATGATGCCGCCGAAGATCAGATACGTCTGCCAGAGCCGCGGCAGAAGGTCGTAGCCGAAGTTGTGCATGTGATACGTTGCCTGATTGAGCGGGCTCAGCCAGCCCACCGCGACGTTCGCCTTGTACATCAGCTCGTCCGGCAGATTGAACATTTGCTTGATCAGCTCCGGGTTTAAGAGCAGTCCGTACAGCGAGAACGCAAACGCCGCAACCACGCCCGCGCTCTTGCCGCGCAGCAGCTTCATGAGCAGCATGAGCAGCGCAAGCACGAGCGTGTACAGCAGCATCAGGAGGAAAATCGTTGCGGCGCACTGGAACGGACGCGACATCTCAAGCGTCTTGACAAGCGCAGGCAGCGCGACCGCCTTGCCCGCGCCGGAATAGCCTAAAATCGCCGCCGTTTCCGACCACATATTGCCGAAGAAGCTGTTCTGCATACAGATCAGCGTCGTCGCAAGGAAAATAAACAGCATATAGATGAGCGTCGCAAGGATCAGATAGATCAGCTGTCCCCACGCCCATGTGCTGCGCTTCATGCGCACCAGATAGTACGGCACGCCTGCGCCGAGGAACGGGATATCCGCAAACAGAAGGACGAGCAAAAGCGAAATCAGCAGCACGGAGTTTGCGTCGCCGAAGGTCCAGACGAACGGCTCGAACGCCTGCATGGCCGTGCCCATCTCATACGCGAAGCTCGCCGCCTTGTCGGAGAGCAAAAAGCACATGATGAACGCGAGCGCAAACGTCAGGATGATGCGCACGTTCCTGCGCCACATGCGGAAATTGTACCGCACGACCGCGAAGATCTGCGACAGCGTGTACAGAACCGGATTTGCCTTGCCCGCCTTTTTCGGCTTGGCGCGGTCGAGCCGTCTCTGCAAGAGCTTCAGCGACAGGTTCTGCGCGCCGTAGTGCCGCTTTTGCCGCTTGTCGTCGCGCAGCTCCTTCTGCGCGGTCATGTAGAACACCAGCTGCAAAATGAGCACGAGCATCAGAAGCGTCAGCGCCGCGCTCTTGCCCTGAAGCGGCCACGCGCCCTGCATCGTCAGATAGTTTTTCGGGTTCAGCATGAACGTCGTGCGGAAGTAACGCTCCTGCAGGATGATCAAAACATAGTAGAAGATGAACGGCGCGGCGTATGCAAGATACACGTTCTGCGTGAGCGAGGAGGCCAGAAGCCCCACGCTTGCCCACATGGCGCCGGAGAGGAAGAACAAAAAGCAGCGCAGAACGATGTCCGGAATCTTCGATTCGACCGCCCATTCGCCGTACGCTTCCATCGGGGAGAACACGAGCATAAAAACCCCGAGAGCCGTCAAAATGCCGAGTACGAGCGCGAGCCCGCCCGAGACCGCCGCGCCGATTCCCTTGCCAAGGATGTAGCGCGACACGCTTGTCCGCGTCAGGTACGGCTTCAAATACCCGGACTTCACATCGTCGGTGAACGCAGTCGTGTAGGGGATCGCGGCAAGGATCGGCACCGCAAAGAGGATGATATCGCTACCGAGCGCATTCAGCAAAAGCTCACGGTGATAGCCGTAGAGCACATAGCCGTCCTCCATGCGGAATACGCGCAGCGCATCCGAGAACGCGCCGATACATAGGCACAATACCATGCCGCCGTACGCGATCAGAAACGATCGCCCGAAGATCGCCCGTTTGATGTCTCCCAAAATCTGTCTCATTCCGTCTTCCTTCTTCTTGTTCTGCTGATATCGTACCGCTTCCGGTCCTGAAAGTTGTTGCCGTTTTGTAATCGAATTGTAATCATTCGACCGTTAATTCTTCTATAACATCATTATAAAATCGAGATGTCACAGAGTTGTCACAAAGTTGTTGCAGAGTTGTAAAATCTTATCACATTATTTCGGCTTAATGCGTTTTTTCGTCTCCATCCCTTTGCGTCCCATCTATAAAGACGTTTGACTGCGAAAAAATGTGACGCCTTTTCCGAAAAAAAGCCCGGACCGTTTCGGACGCCCGAACCGATCCGGGAGGCAGCTTCTTTCCCCAAAGGCTCCGCTTCTGCGGGTCGATGATGCCGCTGTCGACGGCGTTGCGCGCAGGGGATGCCGACCCCGGCATCCCGCAGCGTCGCTGTGCATTGGATGGGTAAGGCCCGCTCAATACCCATTCTGCGGGTCGATGATGCTGCCGTCGATCGCGTTGACGATCAGCAAAGGATTCCTTGCGTCATACCACTCGCTGTCCGGTTCCTGAAAGCCGCTGCGCTGTGCTGTCGCTGCCGCGCTGTAATGAAAGACGCCGGTGAAATACCACGCGGGCACCAAAAACCCGGATTCCATATTGTTTTTCTCGCGGATGCGGAACAGTCCGAGCTGCACGGCGGTCACGTCGAGCGAACCGTCACGCTTGTCCTCTGCGGCGAACACGCGATTCATCTGCGTTTCGAAGATCCTGTAGATTTCTTCATACGGCAGCAGCGTCGTGTTCTCCGCGATCACATCCGTCTCCTTATGCGGCGCAAGCCACACCAAGGAGATCAGATTGCCGTCGCCGTCGACCGCCGCCGTCAGCGATTCATAATCCCATACGCGGGCGTATCCGGCGTCCGACACCTCGAATGCCGCGGTTCTGCAGTACGGCGTATAAGCGCCTCTGTAGTTTACGGAAAAGTGGATCAGATACGCCCGGCGAGTGCACATCAAAACACCGGAATCGCCGTGAAGCATGGCGTTGTTCGCCCACCAGACGTCCGAGGCGACAAGGTCACTGACGCCTTCAAATATGGATTTTACGACCTCGATCGCGTCATTCGGCGTCACGGACGCGCCTTCGTGCGGCGTCTCATAATCCTTCGGATCGATACGCTCCGTCCTGTACTTGTGGCTGTCGTCAAAGCACCATATGCTTGTGTCGTCGTCCATGCTTCGTAACGCGACAGTGAACTCGATCGGGCGATCGCATTCGTCTGCGGAGACGATCAGATGATCCAAAAAGCTGAGATCCGTCGTGTCCGTCGCGCTGCGCACAAGCCAGTCGAAATTGCGATGATTCTCATAATCCTCGCTGTAATCCGGCGCTGCGCCGAACCACTCGATATACGGCTCGATCGCTTCATCCTCGGGCAGCTCATTGTACTGCTTCTGATACGACTCGACCAAGCGTTGCCTGCGGCTTTGCATCTGCTCCCATTCCGCCTCGGTTGCGCCCTCCTCCTTCATCCATTCAGCCTTTTCCTCTGGCGTCATTTCCTGCATCAGCATGCGGATCATCCCGGCAAGCATCTCCCGTGTCTGGCGGTATTCGTATAAATACAGGCGATCGCTTCTCATGAGCCGTTTCGCGACCGTAAGCCGCTCGTCGTCGGAAAGATACCGGTGCTGTACGCGAAGCATCGGAAAGCTGCCGGTTTCGGAAAGCACCTCGATTGTTGCGTCGGCCGTAACGTGAACGTTCTGCGCGGACGTAACGAAGTCCGCCGTAAAGCGGTCTGGGAACTGCTCCTTGACAGTCGGCGGCGTCTTGCCTGTATCCTGCTGCTCCTTTTGCTCATTGCGCACCGTGTCGATCAGCACGTTTGTGTCCTTTTGTTTGACTGCGTCGACCTCCGGCGTCGGCACGCAGGCGCACAGAAACAGCGCCGCAAGAATCAAAATGAATGTTCTTTTCATCGGTTATTCTCCCAAAAAATCAATGTCCGCGTTGAATGATGCTGCCGTCAATGGCGTTGATCGTAAGATACGAGAAGCTGCCGTCCTGTATCATGCCGGTCTGCTTCCAGACTTCCGGGAACTCCTCCTCCGACCAGATGTTTCCCATGAAGTCCCAGCAGGGTACCATGTACCCGCCTTCGCCGTTCTGCTCCGGGATGCTGACCATGCCGAGCCGCACGGATTTGATCCGGTAGGTTTTATCGAATTCAAAGGCGTCTGCGTTGTTGTCCACGATGAGCACCATCTTTTCAAAAATCGCAGCGATTTCGGAGAACGGCAGCAGCGCGGCTGTCTCCGCCCTGACCTCGTCCATCGTGCAAGCGTCTTCATAGTCTAGGATTGTCACGCCCTTTTCGTCCACCAGAACAAAGCAGCGCTCGTATCCCCAGTGCCGGCTGTATGCATTGTTGTCGACACCGAGCCGGTGTGAATAGGTCATCGCGACGCCGTTCACCGCAGGCGTGAACACGAACATCCAGCCCGGTTCATAAGGCGCGCCGTCCCGAATCAGATCATCCCGATAGCATCGGACAAACTTGGAAAACGCACAGGCAAGATGATCGAGCCCCATCTCCTTTAGCTTCGCCTCCGCGACGGATTTTGCCTCGTCCTCGGTAATACGAAGCTCGTTTTTCCACTGTCCTTCGATTGTTGCCAGCTGATCCGCAAGCCCGTCGATGTTCCTGTGATAATAGATACCGCTTCTGGTCCCGTCGCCGCCGTTGATGATGTTGAGAAGAGAGCGCGTATCGTCCGCGTTCAGTGTCATAAAGCCCATGTTTGCATCGCCCAGATCCTTTTGCCCCGCAGACGTGCTCCAAAGCATCGGCTCCCATTCGATGACCGGCGCAAAGGTCTCCAGCGTGTCCGGCGCGTCGGCTGCTTTGTCAATCAGCTCCTGCAGTGCTTCTTCCATTTCCGCTTTTTCGTCAAACATGTCCCAGACCAGGCATCCGTAATCCTCCCAATGCTCGAGAGCATAATTCCATTCAAGGATCCTTTGCTCATACATGGCTTTCGTCCGGTTGTCGCCTTCCCTCGAAATGCACTTCGGATCGTCGCCCAAAAGCGCTTTCACAATCCGGCGCGCGTCCTCGTCCGAGAACCGGCGAGGCGACACGTGAACGACCGGAAGCTCTGTGTCCGGTACGATCACCTCGGCATCCGCTTCTACGGTCAGCCGCCCGCCGATACTTTTGAGCTTTGCCGTATATCGCTCCGGCGCGTTCAGCCGTTCCCGCCAGTCGACCGGTCCGTCCATCTGCGCATAGGCTGGCGTCTCCTGCGCCTTTTCGATCATTGCGCTCTGGTCCTTGCCGACCACGATCGGGCTGTCCGGCGTCGGCTGACAGGCGCAGAGGAGCATCAGCGCTGCAAGCAGAATGATACAAATATGCTTTTTCATATGCCTGTCCTCCCTTCAATAGCCGAGCAGCGGATCGATGATCGTGCCGTCGATCGCGTTGATGCAGAGGGTGATCACGTCGCCTTCACAGAAATGGCGGAGACCGCCAAATCCGTAATGCGAATACCCGTCGTCCAAGGTTCCATCCTTCCACGCTGTTGATTGTCGGATCGTTCCGTAAAACACCCAAGCAGGGATCAACAGTCCAGTCTTGCCTGTCACGTTGTTTTGCTCGCGTACACGGATCAGTTCCAGATTCACGCTGCCAACGTCAACGCGAATGTCGATCCGTTCAGTGTCCGGATTGATGCGATCGGTGAAAGGAAGATAGATCACGCGAATCATCTTCTCCGCAATCTCCCGGACCCGGTCGAACGGCATCAGATTGGTCGAATCGGCAACCGGTTCCGTGACGGTCAATGGTTCCCACCAGTCGATCGACACGATCCCTTCCCGGTCGACCGTGATCCAAAGACTTTCCTCTGCCCATTCAATCGCATATCGATCGCTGTTCCCAAACACGCCGTCGACGTCCGTTGCGATCGGTACGCCCGCATACATGCGCTGACATTGCACCATCAGGGCATAGTGATTTGCAGGCTGTACGATCCCATCCGTTCCGCCGCCCTCAGCAAGAGCGTTCTGCTCATCGTCGACTAAGAACACCGTCTTGATCCGAAACGGCTCGCCGATCGCTCCAAGCAGCACGTTCACTTGTTCGAGCGCATCCCGATAGGTCATCCCGAGAATCTCCGGCAGCTCGGAATCGGCGTCGACGAAACGCGCGTTGCGTCTGGAATACTTCGGCGCGTCGCTGCGGTTATACTTGAAAATGGACTCGGTATCCTCGTTGAACGCGGAACGGATCGTAAGGTTTCGATCCTTCGAGAACGCATCCGCGCAGTCAACGACAATGCCGCCGTCATACCGTTCCTTGTAGTAGCTTCCGTCCGCCACCGTGGATTCACGCACCTCGGAGGAAAACGGCGCATTCTTGTAGTCCTGTTTCAGTTCTTCGATATGCTCCTTCCATTCCTCCTCAGTAATGTCTGCGTCCTTGTAGCTGCCGTCCTCCAGCATCTCCATTGCGCGTTTGATATCGGCTTCCAGATCCTCCTTGGTAGCCGTCCACTGCTGCGTCGGCGTCATCAGCGTATCACCGTCGGTCAGCAGCGCAAACAGACGTTTCACCGCCTCCTGATCATAGCCGCATGCGCGAACCCGCGCCATCGGCAGAGGCTTGTCCGGTACCGTTACCGCTGCATCGACGTGCACGGTCAGCGTGCCTTCTTCGTAATCATATTGATACCGTTCCGGGACCTCCGGCGGCGTATAGCTTTCTTCCGGCGGCAGCGTCGCCGAGCCCTGTTCGATCATCAGATCCTGATCCTTCTGCAAAACCACCGGCTCGTCCGGCGTGGGCTGGCAGGCGCAGAGAAGCAAAAGCGCTGCAAGAAGAATGATGAAAATGTGCTTTTTCATGAAATCACTCCTTTTTCGGTTTCCTGCATCAAGCATACCGAAAGGCGGCACGAAAAACCTCACCAAAGTGTAATGAAACTGTAATGAAAATGCGTCTTTTACTCACGCTTGCCTCCCCTGTGTAAGGGGAGGTGGATCGCGAAGCGAGACGGAAGGGTTGTCGTACTGAATGCCGTGTGATTTACAACCCCTCAGTCTCGGCACGCCTCGACAGCTCCCCTTACACAGGGGAGCCGAGAATTACGGCAGCGTAACGGAAACCGTCGTACCCTTGCCGGGTTCGCTGTCCACGGCGATCGTCGCGCCGTGCGCGTCGGCGATCGTTTTGACGAGCGCCAGCCCGAGCCCGCTGCCGCCCTGCTTCTTGCTGCGGCTCTTGTCCACGCGGAAGAACGGCTCAAAGATACGGTCCTGCACCTCCTTCGGAATGCCTCTGCCGCGATCGGAGACCGAAAACGTCCTGCCGGTGACCGAAAGCACGATCGGCTTTTCGGGCGCGTCCGCGTCGTAGGCGTTCGCCGCGTTGACGATCAGATTGTTAAGAAGCGAATGCATCAAATCGGGATTCAGCACGAGCGTATCCGTTTCGCACTGCACGGAAAGCGCGGCGCCGCGCTCGTTGAGCTTCGGTTCGACGCTGTCTTTGACCGTGTCCAGAAGGTCCGGAATCCGGACGCTCTCAAGCACGATCTCCTCGTCCGAAGTAAACAGCTTCAAAAGGTTCTGCGTCAGCCGTTCGAGCCACTGCGTCTGCGCCTCGATATGTGCAAGCGACGCGTCGCGCTCGTCCTCACTTAGGTTCGCGCGGCGCAGAAGCCCCGCGTGCAGGATCAATCCGGTCATGGGCGTTTTGAATTCATGCGTGACACCGCCGATAAACAGGCGCTGTCGCTCGTTGCGCTCGGAAAGCTCCGAGATCTTCGTTTCCACCGCGTCCGCCATGCGGTTGAAATCCTCGCCGAGCGTTCCGATCTCGTCCTTGGTGCGGACGGCGACGCGCTTTTCGTACGCGCCGTCGGCAATCTCCTTCGCGGCGCCGGAAAGCGAAGTGATCGGCTTGGTGCTGCGCCGAACGAGCAGCGTGACGGCGCCTGCGCCGAGCGCGATCGCGGCAAAGCTCACGCCCGCAAAGATCCACGCCATGCGGCGAATGCGGGCATAGGTGTCCGTAATGTCCTCGACCACATAAACGGAGTAGGATTCCGTACCGACGGACGCGCTGCTGCCCGCAATTAGCAGGTTTCTGCCCTGCACGGTAACCGCGACCGGCGTGCCTTCCGCAAACGCTTCGCTGTCCGGACCGACGTAGGCGGACGGATCGATCGTCACGCCGGTTGAGACCGGCTTGCCCTCGCGCATCAGCACGGAGCTTTGATCCGAAAAGCGGTTAAAGCAGAGCTTGATCAGCGAATTGTGCACGGCTTCGGAATCGTCGCTGCGCGCGTAATAATTCGCCATCTCGGAAAACGAGGTGCGCAGCGTCTTTTGCTTGCGCTGCACCTGTTCCGTCGACAACGACAGGATCGTATTTTTCGCAAACAGCAGCAGCGACAGCGACACGGCAAGGATGACGACGGTCAGAACGATCGAGACGAGCAGCGTTATGCGTTGATACAGTTTCATTTACCGATCCTCCAGCCGATACCCGAGCTTATGAATGGAGCGGATCGCGTCCTCCAAATCGAGCTTTCTTCTGAGAGCGGAGATCTTGACGTCGACCATGCGCGTTTCGCCGAGATAGTCGAATCCCCACACCTCGTTCAGGAGCCGTTCGCGCGAAACGGTCATGTTCTTGTGCCGCAAAAGCGCAACGAGCACGTCGAATTCCAACGGCTGCAGCTCGATCGGCTCGCCGCCCTTCGTGACCGTGTGTGTTTCGGTGTTGACGACGATATCCTTGACGCGATAGACGGCGTTCCACTTGCCGACGCGCTTCAGGACCTTTTCGATGCGCACCATAAGCGTCAACGGATCGAACGGCTTGACGATATAGTCCTCCGCGCCGTCCCTTAATCCTTTGATCTCGGACGCGGAGTCGGTCTTTGCGGTCATGTAGATGACAGGGATGCCGAATCGCTGCATGATCCCAAACAGCTCGAAGCCGTCCATGCCGGGCAGCATGATGTCCAAAAGCGCAAGGTCATACGCGTGATCGTCTTCGAGCGCGTCCGCCGCCTTTCTGCCGTCGTCGAACGCAACGGCGTCGTAGTCTGCAAACTGCAGGTTCAGCATGACCGCGTCGCGGATCGCCGCATCGTCCTCCACCACAAGAATCCTGTTCTTCATACCATTCTCCTTCGATTCGTTGTCTAAAGTGTACCATATTTCGCGCACAAGCGACATGCGCGTATGTAACGAAAATGTAATTTATGTGGAAACAAAAGAGCAGAAAACGGATATGCATGTTATCATCCGTTTTATTGGACAAGAAACCGTGTATGATCTGGATAACAGTAGGTTAGAATGCCAAAGTGAAGTTACGATTTCGGGTAGTAAAAAAGGGATGAAGCCATAACTTCACATTGACAAAAGGAGCGTGGTATGTAGGGAGCGGGAGCGGAGTCAAGGGACAGAACGCTGGACGCGAAGCGTCCGGG
>CAKJYC010000010.1 GCA_918244965.1 Clostridiales bacterium
ATATGTCCCTGCGGGACACGATATGCCTGCGGCGCGATATGTCCCTGCGGGACACGATATGCCTGCGGCGCGATATGTCCCTGCGGGACACGATATGCCTGCGGCGCGATATGTCCCTGCGGGACACGATATGCCTTACGGCGCGATATGGTATGAAGGGTTTCGCACCGAAGGTGCAATACATCTGCACCTCATCACCGCCTTCGGCGGAGCTTCCCCTCAAGGGGAAGCCTCTGTATAAGCCTTCTCCTTGAGGAGAAGGTGTCACGACGAAGGAGTGACGGATGAGGTGTCTTCGCGCTTCAGGCGCATATCGCGCTTGCAAAGCAAGCATATCGAGCTGCCGCATCGCGGCAGCATATCGTGTTTGCGTTCCGCAAACATCTCGCGCGGCGCAAGTCGCCCGTCAGCCGCTTCGCGGCGCGATATGGCTTCGCCGCGATATGCCTTACGGCACGATATGCCTGCGGCGCGATATGCCTGCGGCGCGATATGTCCCTGCGGGACACGATATGCCTTACGGCACAAGTCGCCCCACTTATTTCTCGCTTTCCATCTCGATGACCTTGCGGAACTGGGTCTCGTACAGCGCGCGGTAGACGCCGTTGCGGTCCAGAAGCTCCTCGTGCGTGCCCTGCTCGGCGATCGTGCCGTTTGCGACGACCAGGATGCGGTCGGCCTTGAGGATGGTCGAGAGCCGGTGCGCGATCACGATGGTCGTGCGGCCCTCCATCAGCCGCTCCAGCGCGTCCTGGATCGCGTTCTCGGAGATCGAGTCGAGCGCGGAGGTCGCCTCGTCGAGGATCAGGATGTGCGGGTTCTTGAGGATGATCCGCGCAAGCGACAGCCGCTGCTTTTCGCCGCCGGACAGCTTGAGCCCGCGGTTGCCCACGACCGTGTCGAGGCCGTCGGGCTGGTTCTCGATGAACTCGGTGAGGCTTGCGGTTCTGATCGCCTCCATCAGCTCTTCGTCGGTCGCGTTTTCCTTTGCATAGCGCAGGTTGTCGCGGATCGTGCCGTTGAACAGGTACGAATCCTGCGTAACGACGCCGATGCTCTTTCGCAGGTATGGAATGTCGAAGTCGCGCACGTCGGTGTCGCCGATCTTCACGCTGCCCTCGTTGACGTCGTAGAGACGGGGGAGGAGGTTGACGATCGTGCTCTTGCCGGAGCCGGACGGCCCGACGATCGCGTACATCCTTCCGGCGGGCACGGTGAAGCTGATGTCGGTCAAAAGCGGCTTGTCCGGCGAGTACGAGAACGCGACGTGTTCGTAGCGGATATCCTCGTTCTTGACGATCGGACGGCGCGCGTGCGCCGGCTGTTTGATCGCGGGCTCCATGTCGTAGTAATCGAAGATGCGGGTGAACAGCGCAAGCGAGCGCGTGAAATCGACGTGGATGTTCAGAAGCGACTGGACCGGGCGGTACAGCCGGTTGATCAGCATGACGGTCGAGGTGATGATGCCGACGTTCAGCGTGGGATCGGTTTTCATGATGATAAAGTAACCGCCCGCAAAGTAGATCAGAAGCGGTCCGATCTCGGTGAACATGCCCATCAGCACCATGAACCATTTGCCGCTGCGCTGCTCCTTCATCGACAGCTTCGTGACCTCGCCGTTGACCTTCTCGAAGCGCTGCTGTTCGCGCTTTTCGCGCGTGAACAGCTTGACCAGAAGCGACCCGGAGACCGACAGCGTTTCGTTGACGAGCTGGTTCATCTCGTCGTTTTTCGCCTGGCTTTCGGAGAGCAGCTTCCAGCGCGTCTTGCCCGCCGAGCGCGTCGGCAAAATCAGCAGCGGAATGATGAGGATGCCGACCAGAGCAAGCTGCCAGCTCATCGTAAACAGCGCGACCAGCGTCGTCACCACGACCACGATGTTGCGCACGATGCTCGTCAGCGTACCGGAGATCACGCTCGATACGCCGCCGATGTCGCTGTTCATGCGGGTGATGATGTCGCCCTGCTTTTCGGTCGTGAAGAACGCGTGCGGCATGGACAGCAGATGGCCGTACATCTGGTTCTTCATATCGTAGATGATCCGGTTCGAGATCCATGCGTTGATGTAGCTTTCAAAGACGCCGATCACCTGCGACGCGGTCAGCGTCAGAAACGCGGCGATCAGCAGCTGGATCAGCAGCTTCATGTCCTTTCCGACCAGCGCCTCGTTGACGATCCGTCCGGTGATGATGCTCGGCAGAAGTCCCACGCCCGCCGACACGAGGATCGCAAGGAACACCAGCAAAAACTGCAGCCAGTACGGCTTCAGATAGCCGAGGATGCGCTTGATCAGCTTCCAGCTGACCTTCGGCACGCTTTGCTTTTCCTCGTCGGTCAAAAATCCCCGCGGTCCCATCGGACCGCCCATATGTCCCGCCATGGCTCCGTCCTTTCTGCGGCAAAGGCCGCGCGGTCGTTACGTTCGTTCGATCCCGACAAGATCCCTGATGATCTCGCCCGCCAGAATGAGCCCCGCGACCGACGGCACGAACGCGATGCTTCCCGGCGTCTGCCGCTTCGGATGGGCTTCGTTCGGTTCCGGCTCCGTTTGCGCCGGCGCGATCGGCGTCTCGTCGGACCAGACGACCTTCAGATGATCGATCCCGCGTTTTTTCAGCTCGCGCCGCATGACCCGCGCCAGCGGGCACACGCTCGTTTTGGAGATGTCGCCGACCCGGAACGCGGTCGGGTCCAGCTTGTTGCCCGCGCCCATGCACGAGATCACCGGCACGCCCGCCGCGTGCGCGCGTTCGATCAGCAGCAGCTTTGCCGACACCGTGTCGATCGCGTCGACAACGTAATCGTACTGCGAGAGATCGAAGCGGTCCGCGGTCTCCGGCCCGTAAAAGCAACGGTGGATCCGCACGACGGCGTCGGGGCGGACGGACGCAATGCGCGCCTGCACGACCTCGACCTTGGGCTGTCCGACGTTTTCACGCACCGCGTACAGGACGCGGTTCAGGTTGGTGACGGAGATGCAGTCGTCGTCGATCAGATCGAGCGCGCCGACGCCGCTTCGCATCAGCGCTTCGACGGCGAAGCTGCCGACCCCGCCGAGCCCGAATACCGCCACGCGCGCGCTTTTGAGCCGCGCGACGCCGTCCTCGCCGAGCAGGAGCTTTGTTCTTTGCAGTTGATCCGCCATGCGCGGTCCTCCTTTTATTCGTTCGGTTGCTTTGCCGCGCCGGCGGCCTGTATCTCCAGCGGGAAGCGCAGCCATGCGTTGATGATGCGCACGCCGTGATAGCTTTGCTCGCGCGGGATGCCGTAGGACAGGTGGACATGCCCGTGGACGAGCGCCTGCGGCCGCCAGCGGTCCAGCATCGGCAGAAACGATTCAAACCCGCGGTGCGCGTAATCGTCCGCGTCGCCGAAGCCGTGCGGCGGGCAGTGGGTCAGCACGAGATCGACGCCGCCGGCCTTCTTCACGGCACGGTCCAGCCGCCGGATGCGGGCGGCCATCTGCCGCTCGGTGTACTGATGCGCGCCGCCGCTGTACACGCAGCTGCCGCCGAGGCCGAGGATGCGCAGTCCGTTGTACACAACGAGCCGGTCCTCGATGCACTCGCACCCCTCCGGCGGAAAGCGGTCGTAGCTTGTGTTGTGGTTGCCGTGCACATAGAGCACGGGGATGTTCGCCATCGTCACCAGAAAGCTCAGATACTCGGCGTCCAGATCGCCTGCGGACAGGATCAGATCGTAGTCCCTGAGCCGTCCCGGCACATAGTAATCCCACAGCGCGGGATCGGGTTCGTCGGAAATCAGCAGTATCTTCATAGGATCGGCCCGTCCTTGACCGGCGGAATGTCCTCGCGGTACACGCCTAAAAGCCGCACCGTGTTCTGCGCGAACGGCAGAATGTCGGAGAACGGGGGGATGCTGCCCTCGATCGTGTCGGACAGCCAGTCCATATGCAGGATCTCGGTCGGCGACAGCCAGCGGCTGCCGTCGTTTCGCACGATGCCCTCCTGGTCGCTCATCACGCGGCGGAACGGGTCCAGCCGTCCGTCGACGATCGACGTTTTCAGCGCTTCGACGAGCGCGCGCACGCCCTCCGGCAGCTTTTCCGACGGCGTGACGCCGATGACGCCGCTCTGCATGCCCCACCAGTAATTGATCGCGGCGGCGCTGCGGTTCGCGCTCTCGTCCTCCCAGTGGCCCAGCAGTATGCCGTTCAGCAGCTTCTGGTAGAACGCGCCCCAGTTCCAGTAGGTCGCGGCAAGCGGTTCGAGGCTCCCGCCTTCGCGCACGCGGATCAGTCCGTAGGGCGGCTGCGGCGCTTCGGGCGCAAACCATTCGTGGTTGGAGATCACATCGACGCCGTCCTTTAAGAGCGAAGCAAGCGGATCGGCCTCGGTGCACGACCAGCGCAGCTTCACGACCGCGCGCGGGTTGACCAGCCGCGCGCCGAGCGCAAACGCATTGATGCTTGCGGGGACCCCGAAGATCGGCGCGGCGGCGACGTAGCCGAGGCGGTCGCTGTGCGAACAGGCGCCCGCGATCGCGCCGGCCAGGAATTTCGTTTCATAGATGCGGCTGTAATAGGTGCGCACGCCGGGATAGGGCATGGCGACCGAGCAGTTCAGGATCTTGACGTTCGGATAGGCGGCGGCCGCGCGGCGGCATGCGTCGATCAGCGAGGGCGTCGTGGCAAAGATCACCTGCGCGCCGTCGTGTACGGCGGCGGCAAACAGCGCGTCCGCGTCGTGTTCTTCATCGACGACGTAAGCCTTCGTCGTGACCTTGCCGTTCAGCTGCTCCTCGGCAAAGAGCCGACCCTGCTCATGCGCGCGGATCCAGTTGGACTGCTCCGGCACGCGCTCGTGGACAAACGCCGCAAAGAGCTGCGTCGGCAGGAACATCGCGTTGTAGAGCCGCGCAAGCAGCGTCTTGCCCGCGGGATCGGACACGACGGCCGGGGCGGCGGAGGCTTCGGTCGAAACGGTCACGTCCGCGCCGGTTTCCGTGACGCTGGCGTTCAGCGAGGCCAGCAGCTGTTCGGGCGAGAGCGTGCCGAGGTCGTCCGTCGAATAGACGGAGATCCAGTTCAGAAACGCGTCGGACAGCGTGACGCCTTCCGGCAGCTTCACGCGGCGCGCCGATTCGCAGAACAGGTTGAAGGCGGACAGCACGTGCCGCCTTTGTTCGTCGGTCCAGACCTCGTCCGGCTCGAATCCGAGCGCGGCGACGAGCTTGCGATAGCGACCGGGTCCGGTGAACCGGAACGCGTAGGTGCCGCTCAGATGGTAGAATTCGAGGAATTCGTAGTACAGGCGCGTGTTCGGATCGTCCGAAAAGGCGGGCACGATCCGCAGCACCGAGGCGGGGATCGTCGGCGCGTCGAAGTACCGCATGACGGACAGACGCTTGTTGCCCTCCTGCACGTAGAAATCGCCGAGGTATTCATAGCAGCGGATCGGGTCGCGGATGCCCTCGTCGGACAGATGCGCGTCGCACAGCGCGATCCACTTTGCGCCGAACTCGGTGTTCTGCTCCAGAAGCGGCATGAAATCGCGCGAGAACGCGGAGCGGCGTCCGGCGCTGACGGTCCCGACGATGCGCTCGGTCGGCAGGTTCATCACGCCGAGCTCGACACGGCCGGCGACGTTCTTGCCGTCCAGAAGGTCGTCAAGCACCTGCGGATACGGCCAGCGGCCGTGATCGACGTCCTCCTTATAGGTTTTCTGCGCTTTTCTGTGTGCCGCGCGATACGCTTCAACAGCTTCGGCCTTGCTCAAAACGGTGATTCCTTTCCTTGCATGATATCCATATTGTAGCAGTTTGACGCCGGAAAATCAAGCGGACAACGCCGTTCACCCGAAGCGGTCCGCGGCATTTTTCACCATGCAGTCGACCGGCGCGTTGTAGAGGCACGCCATCAGGTACCGTTCGCCGCGGACGACCTCGCCGGCATGCTCGTTCAGCCGGCGTTCCACATAGTCGATGTGATCGACCGTGAGCATTCGGAGCCGGTCGCGGATCGCGGCGTTGCCGACGTCGATCCCGTTGACGGAAAGCCGCGGCATGCGGTACATCGAAGCGACCGTCTGCCGGACGGATTCGGCAAAGACCCGGTCAAAAAAGGTTTCCAGATGCAGGGACGCCAGGATCGCGTCAAGTCCGGTCGTGTCCTCGCGCGCGTTCATACCGACTGACGGAACGTCGCCCGTTATTTCTTTACTATTATTATTTATTTCCCGGCCACGACATGACGGGGGCGGGGTCACGACGTGACGGGGGAGGGGGTCACGACGTGACGATGCGGTCGTCACCTCGTGACAATCGGCGCCGCCTTTTTGGGACGGCGCGTCACACAGACGGTACCGGTTGACGCTCTGCCGCATACGGCCGTTTTTGGACAGCGTATGCGTTTCTTCGGTGCGGATCAGCCCTGCGCGCTTCAGCTCGGAGACCGCTTTCTGCACGGTGTTGCGCGACATGCCCGTTCGCGCGGCGATCGTCTCCTTTCCCGGAAAACAGACGCCGTCTTTGTCCGCGCAGAAGCAGAGATACGCGTACACCGCAACGGCATACGCGGAGTGTTCGCCCTCAAAGATCGCTGCCGGCACATAAAAGGTTTTTCGCTTTGCCATCGGTCGGCCCTCCGTTTCTACGGCTCCAGTATACCGGAAACGGGGCGGGCAAACTTCCCGGAAGTTTGTCACAGTCCGCAGCGGATCGGAAAAGTTTGCATCGATCGCGTTTTTTGTCTTGCAATCCGGGCGGGACAGGAGTATACTGTACATCAAATTGATACATTGTCTGCCGATATAGGTCCGGATGGATGGCCCGGACGTTTCTACCGCGGCGCCGCAGCTGCGACTATTGGGAGACGGGGAAGCGCAGGGCGCGTGCCTTGCGGTTCCCGCGTATCGGCAGCGGAGCGATCCGCTGCGCATTTTTATTTTCGGGAGGGGCTTATGAAGGAACTCAGGGAACGGATCCTCAAGGAGGGCAAGGTGCTGCCGGGCGACATCATCAAGGTCGACGGGTTTTTGAACCACCGCGTGGACTGCGCGCTGATGGGCCGCATCGCGGACGAGTTTGCGAAGTATTTCAACATCGACGACGTGGATCTTCTGCTGACCGCCGAGGCCAGCGGCATCGCGCTGACGGCGATCTGCGCGCTGCGCTACGGCAAGCCGATGCTCTACGCCAAGAAGGCCAAGAGCGACAACGTCGAGGGCGGCCTGTTCACCAGCGAGATCTTCTCCTATACCTATAAAAAGAAGGTCACGCTGCTCGTCGCGAAGGACTGGCTGCAGCCCGGCACGCGCGTGCTGGTCGTCGACGATTTCCTTGCGCGCGGCGAAGCGCTGCGGGGACTGTGCGATATCGTCGAGCAGGCGGGCGCGCAGCTTGTCGGTATCGGCTGCGCGATCGAAAAGGGCTTCCAGAGCGGCGGCGACCGGCTCCGGGAGCGCGGCGTGAACCTCAAATCGCTTGCGATCATTGACAAAGCGGAGCCCGGCAATATCGTGTTCCGGGAGGACGAGTGATGGACGTCGTACTGATCCTCGACTTCGGGGCGCAGTACAGCCGGCTGATCGCGCGCCGCGTGCGTGAGCAGAACGTTTACTGCGAGGTGCTGCCGCATTCGGTCAGCGCCGAAACGATCCGTAAAAAGGCGCCGGTCGGCGTCATCCTGTCGGGCGGCCCGAACAGCGTCTATGCGCCGGACGCGCCCTCGGTCGATCCCGCGCTGTTTGCGCTCGGCGTTCCCGTGCTCGGCATCTGCTACGGCTGTCAGCTCATCGCGAAGACGCTCGGCGGCGAGGTCGTGCCGGACGGCGGCGCGCGCGAATACGGCCGGACGGAGACACGCTTCGACCGCGCGGACGCGCTGTTTGCCGGCATTCCGGAGACGTCGGTCACATGGATGAGCCACGGCGATATGATCAGGAGACTGCCGGAGGGCTTTCTGCCGACGGCGACGACCGCCGTGTGTCCGACGGCCGCGATCTCCTGCAGGGAGAAGCGGATCTACGGCGTGCAGTTCCATCCGGAGGTCAACCATACGCAGTACGGGCGGGACATGCTCCGCGCGTTCCTGTTCGACGTCTGCGGCGCGAAGGGCGACTGGACGGTCGGCGACATCCGCACCGAGGCGGTCCGAAGGATCCGCGAACAGGTGGGGGACGGCACGGCGCTGCTGGCGCTGTCCGGCGGCGTGGATTCGTCCGTTGCGGCGGCGCTGACGGCGGAGGCGATCGGCGACCGGCTCACCTGCGTGTTCATCGATCACGGCCTGATGCGCAAAAATGAGGGCGACGAGGTCGAGGCGGCGTTCCGGCCGTGGCCGATCCGCTTCATCCGCGTCGACGCCTCGGAGCGGTTCCTCTCGCGCCTTGCGGGCGTGACCGATCCCGAAACGAAGCGCAGAATCATCGGCGAGGAGTTCATCCGCACGTTCGAGGAGGAAGCAAAACGGATCGGCGGCGCGGACTTTCTGGTGCAGGGCACGATCTACCCGGACGTCATCGAATCGGGGCTCGGCAGCTCCGCGGTCATCAAAAGCCATCACAACGTCGGCGCGCTCCCGAAGGACATCGGGTTTTCGGGCATCGTGGAGCCGCTTCGCATGCTGTTCAAGGACGAGGTCCGCTCGCTCGGACGCGATCTGGGACTTCCGGACGCGTTTGTCGACCGGCAGCCGTTTCCGGGACCGGGACTTGCGATCCGCATCATCGGCGAGATCACGCGTGAAAAGCTCGCAATTTTGCGCGAAGCGGACGCGATCTTCCGCGAGGAGCTGCGGCTCTCAAGCGAGGACAAAGCGCTGTCGCAGTATTTTGCCGTGCTGACCTCGATGCGTTCCGTCGGCGTGATGGGCGACGGCCGCACCTATGACTGGACGCTTGCGCTGCGCGCGGTCAAGACGGACGATTTCATGACGGCGGACTGGGCGCGCATTCCCTACGACGTCCTCGACCGCGTATCCGCCCGCATCGTAAACGAGGTCCGCGGCGTCAACCGCATCGTCTACGACATCACCTCAAAACCCCCGTCCACGATCGAATGGGAGTGAGCGAAAGGCGGAGCCTTGCGCCTGTTCAAAACCGTTCAGTCGGGCCTTCGGGGAGCGAGTGATCATACAAAAGGATTCCATAAAGTCGGGGGAAAACGATGGATCAGAATCGAGTTCAGCTTTTTGAGGATCAGCCGATCCGAACGGCATGGGATGAAGAACGCGAGGAATGGTATTTCTCGATCGTTGACGTTATTCGGGTGCTGACGGACAGCCAATCGCCGACAGCGTACTGGCGCAAGCTGAAACAAAGGCTTAAAGAAGAAGGAAATGAAACCGTGACAAATTGTCACGCTTTGAAACTGCGTGCGCAGGACGGCAAATATCGCATGACGGACGTTGCCGACACGGCGCAGCTTCTGCGGCTGATCCAATCCATTCCGTCCAGAAAAGCCGAGCCGTTCAAGCTGTGGCTTGCCGAGGTAGGCAGGGAACGCATTGAGGAGACGATCGACCCGGAGATCACGATCGAACGCGCGCTGGAAACGTATGCAAGAAAGGGATATGACGCCGATTGGATCAATCAGCGGCTGCAGACGATCCGCGCGCGGAAGGAACTGACGGACCAATGGAAGGCACACGGCGTTTCTGAAGGCAGGGAATATGCTCTCCTGACGGATGAAGTGACAAAAGCCTGGGCGGGCATGAGCACGCGGCAGTACAAGAATCTGAAGGGGTTGAAGAAAGAGAATTTGCGCGACAATATGAGCACGCTGGAGCTTGCCCTGAACATGCTTGCAGAGGCGACGGCAACCGAACTCACAAAGGTGCGGGACCCGCAGGGCTTTTCGGAGAATCGGCGCGTTGCGCAGGAAGGCGGATCGGTTGCCGGAAGCGCAAGGAAGGATATCGAAGCGCGCACGGGAAAGAGCGTGATTACATCCGAAAGCGCAAAGCATCTGAAAGACGCTGTGACAGGCATGATAGAGAGCGTAACAGCGGAAGAAACAAAGAAGGAATAAGGGGACGACAAAAAACCGTTTGCGGCGCGAATACGGGGGAGACAGCATGATCCGATTGTTTGAGATCGACGAAGAGAACTGGACGGCGGTTCGGAGCCTGTCGGTGCGCGAGGACCAGAGGGGCTTTCTGGACAGCGCCGAGGGCATCCTTGCAAGGGGCTATGTGTACCGGAACGATCGCGCGCGGGTCATCGGCATCGCGGCGGGGGATACGGCCGTCGGCGTCGCGCTTGTGAAGGATCTGGACGAGGAACCCGCCTGCTACGATCTGCAGCAGTTTCTGATCGACGCGCGGTATCAGGGCAGGGGCTTCGGCACGGAAGCGCTGCGCCTGATCCTGTCCGAACTGAAAGCGGAGCGCAAATACGATTGCGTCGAGGTCTGCGTGAAGCGGGACGACGCAGCGGCGCTGCACGTCTATGAAAAGGCAGGATTTTCGGACACCGGCTACGTCGACCCGGACGCGCCGGACTGCAAAAACCTCGTATACCGGTTCTGAACGGGAACGGAAATCAAAGGCCCCTGCCGCTGCGGCAAGGGCTTTTTCGCGCGGATCGGATGACCTCCCGTGTTTCCATTCCGATCGCCGCTGCCTTCATCATACCATACGATCCGCATTTCGCAGGCAACGCGCCGTTTCCCTGCCTGTTTTCGGCGGGGGTTGCAAAGCGGCGGGATCTGATGTATAATAACAAAATCGGAGAATGATTGGATTTTGAGGTAGGGGAATGGGTTTTCTTCACGCGGTCTACCAACTGCTGATCGGACCGCTGCAGCTGATATATGAATTGATTTACTATTACGCACGCATGCTCGCGAAAAGCTGGGGGCTTGCGATCATCGTGCTGAGCCTTGTCGTCAATTTCCTGCTGCTGCCGATGTACCGGCAGGCGGACGCTATTCAGGACAAGGAGCGCGAGGCGCAGAAGCGCATGGCTCCGTGGGTCAGGCACATCAAAAAGACCTTCTCCGGCAACGAGCGCTTCATGATGCTCCAGACCTATTACCGACAGAACAACTATAAGCCGTACTATACGCTGCGCGGACTGCTGCCGCTCGTGCTGGAGATCCCGTTCTTCATGGCGGCGTACCGCTATCTGTCGGGTCTGTCGGGCCTGCAGGGGATCCCGTTCGGCATCATTTCGGACCTCAGCAAGCCGGATGCGCTTCTGCCGCTGTTCGGGCTTCGCATCAATGTGCTGCCGATCCTGATGACCGCGATCAACCTCATTTCGGGCGCGATCTACACGAAAGGCCTTCCCTGGAAGGACAAGCTGCAGCTGTACGGCATGGCGGGGCTGTTCCTGATTGTGCTGTACGATTCTCCGGCGGGACTTGTCGTCTACTGGACGATGAACAACCTGTTCTCGCTGGTCAAGAACATCATCGGCCGGCTGAAGAACCCGCGCCGGGCGAAGATCATCGTGTTCTCCGGCATCGGCGCGCTGTGCATCCTGCTGATGCTGATCTTCCCGAAGGCCGGCATACAGGACGTCCTGCCGCTTACCGCCATCGGCCTGCTGTTCCAGGTCCCGCTGCTGCGGTATCTCTGGCAGAAGCGCCCGAACAAAAAGCCGCGTCCCGCAAAGCCGGAAAAGGAATACCGGCCGCATCTTCTCACATTCCTCTGCGGCGGCGCCGCGCTGACGATCCTGACCGGCATACTGATCCCCTCGTCCGTGATCGCGTCCTCGCCGATCGAGTTCGTCGACCTGACGGACTACCGGCATCCGATGATGCACATCCTGTACGCGTTTCTGCTGGCTGCCGGTCTGTTTCTGATCTGGTTCGGCCTGTTCTATTACCTGTCCGGCAAGAAGGGCCGCGAACGGTTCAGCATGATCGTGTCGATCATGGCTGTCGCTGCGGCGATCAACTACATGTTCTTCGGGACGGACCTCGGCACGCTCTCCGCGGAACTGAAGTTTGACGAGACGATGCTGCCCCATTTCTGGGAGTGCGTGATCAACACCGGCGTGCTGGCTGCGGTGGGCGTCGGCCTGTGGTTCGTATTCAAAAAGAGCAAGCATATCGTCGAGATCGCGCTCGCGTCGCTGTGCGTCGCGCTGGTCGGCATGTCGGTCATGAACATCGTCAAGATCCGCCGCGCCGATGCGGACATTCAGGCCGCGCGCAGAGGCGTGCAGAGCTCCGCCGAAGCGCTTCCTTCCGGCGACGGCAAGCTGATCACGCTCAGCAAAAACAAACAGAACGTCGTCGTCATCATGCTTGACCGTGCGATCGGCGGCTATGTGCCGTTCATTCTGCAGGAAAAACCGGAGCTTCGGGAGGCCTTCGACGGCTTCACCTACTATCCGAACACCCTGTCGTTCGGCGGCAGCACGAACTTCGGCGCGCCCGCGCTGTTCGGCGGCTATGAATACACGCCCGACAACATCAACCGGCGCGAGACGGAAACGCTTGCCGACAAGCACGACGAGGCGCTGAAGGTGATGCCGGTCCTGTTCGACGAAAACGGCTGCGACGTGACCGTGATCGAGCCGCCGTATGCGGGCTACAACTGGGTCCCGGATCTCAGCATCTTCGACGCCTACCCCGATATCCGCACATACAATGTCGAGCAGGGACAGATGTACACTGAGCCGATCGTCGCAAACACCGCCTCCATGAACGAGCGCTGGGAGCGCAACTTCTTCTGCTACAGCATCATGAAGGCCTCGCCGGTGCTGATCCAGGTCCCGATCTATCTGGAGGGGACGTACTTTGACTCGAACTCCAGCGTGCAGTACACGGTGGGCCTGTCCGAATCGCACGGCGTCAACGTCGCGTTCATGAACGCCTATTCCGTCATGGAAAAGCTGTCCGACCTGACCGCCGCAGCGGAGACGGAGGGGAACACGTTTTTGATGATGAACAACAGCATGACGCATGAGCCGCAGATGCTGCAGACGCCGGACTATGTTCCCGCGAACTGGGTGCGCAACGAGGAGTACGACGCGGCGCACGCGGACCGCTTCACGGTCAACGGCTACACGATGGAGATGAAGACCTCCGAGCAGATGCGGCACTACCATGCCAACATCTCGGCGCTGCTGCGGCTTGCCGAGTGGTTCGACATGCTGCGGGAGCAGGGCGTGTACGACAACACGCGCTTCATCATCGTTTCGGATCACGCGCATTTTCTGAAGCAGTTCCCGGAGCTGATCCTCGGCCGCGGCCAGCGCGAGGACATGATGGGCTATAATCCGCTGCTGATGGTCAAGGACTTTGACAGCACGGGCTTCACGGTCGACGGCACGTTTATGACGAACGCCGACGTGCCGACCATCGCGTTTGCCGGCATCATCGAAAACCCGACGAACCCGTTCACCGGCAATCCGATCAACAGCGACGCAAAGGCGGGCGAGCAGTACGTCTTCTGCTCCGGCGACTGGGACATCGTCGAGAACAACGGCAACACGTTCAAGCCGGGCCTTTGGTACGCGGTGCACGACAGCATCTTCGACCCGGACAACTGGACCAGACTCGGCCGCGGCGTCCTGCCGGAGGGCGCGGAATAAATCCGGAAGAATGAAACAGGGACCGCCGAAAAGCGGTCCCTCAGCGTGTCAAAGAACCTTTTGACACGCTGCGCAGGCTGTTGAAAAGGGAGGCAGAAGAACTATTCTCTAAAGGGTGGTTTTCAAACAATAATGAGTTGACGGAGGAAACGCATCAATCCTCCGTCTTTTTTCTATCGCTTGGCTCCCCTGTGCAAGGGGAGCTGTCGAGGCTTTGCCGAGACTGAGGGGTTGTTAAACTAGGGATTGAACACAACAACCCTTCCGTCAGCCTTCGGCTGCCACCTCCCCTTACACAGGGGAGGCAAGATCGATTGCATCGGAAGAGCGCACTTATACACCGCCATGCGGCGGTGATACCCTCCTGCGTCGGGATGTGCGCTTTCCGCTGTCGCCTTCTTTTCTCCAGTTGACTGGAAAGTATGATATGAACCGAACGATAACGGGATTATTGTCGTCACATGCCGCAAAAGCCGAAACCATCTTGGCTTTTGACCACGCGTGCACGTCCTCGCCGTTTCGCTTGACATCACACTATGCGTGTTGTAGAATAATTATATTTCTTTTGTGCAAAGGGTGGATAATATGAAAAAATCTGATCTTCAAAAACCGATAAAAACGGTTTTGCATGATTACGGTTTTGTCCATACAAAAGGTGATGACTTTGCTTTCCTTGCCGGAGATCAAAAGACAAAGCTTGTGTTGCGTATTCCCGACGGAAGAAAAGGCTTTATTCTCGGTGCGCAGTTTTCCGATTTATATGCGTTTGACGGCATATTGGCTCATTCTGCCATGCTGCAATACGACCATGCGTATGATCTCGCTTACGGTTCCGTAAAGGAATATACTGTGGATGAAATCAAAACGGTGACAGAGCGGGTCATTTCTGACTATGAACCGTACCGAATAAACGGTGCCTCAGAAATCGGCATGCGACTAAACGAATGGACTTTTGGCGACCTCGACGAACGAATCCGAGATATGCTATTGCGACACTTCGGACAAGCGGGGATCAATCCTTATTCCAAAGAGTATCTTTTGAAAAACGTCGAGGAGCTTTCCGCAAAAGGCGGCATGATGGTCTTGTCCGAGGAGGAATACGCTTCGCACAAGTCATTCTATGACAGATATGCCGAACACGGCGCTGAAATCGTCATGAAGAACAGTGCCAGAGAGGTCCATATTATATTCCAACCAGCATCCAAATGGTATCAGCAATAAGCGCCTATCAATGGCGTTAGTGAAAAAATATTGCCGATCTGAATTCAAAAGAACGCAAAACGCAGTTGACCGGAGTCAACTGCGTTATATCTGCCGAAAGGAAAAAACTGAAAGTTGAACCCCCTTGACAGAACGCCTATGAATCCGCGTTCTTCGGTCGGGAGGCTATACTGAAGTATGCGACCGGCCGAAAACGCGGATAGTTTGCGGCGAAATCATGAAAAGAAAAGGCGTTTTGCGCCTTTTCCTCCGATCAGTATTTCTTTAATAAAGCATCGCCGCAAACGGTCTGACCCCTTCTTCGACAGTCTGAGGGACCGCCGAGAAGCGGTCCCTTTCTGCTGCCTGTGTCGCTTTATTCGATCCAGTACACGCGGCCGTCCTTGCGCGGGGCGGGAGCGGGCAGAGGCATGTCGGCATAGCCGATCGCGCAGTGGCCGACGCCTTCCCATTCGCCCTCGATGCCGAGATCCGAAAGCAGCTGCTTGTATTCCGGCGTCTCGAATTCCTGCTTGGCGCGGTGGATCCAGATGCTGCCGAGGCCCAGCGCATGCGCCGCGAGCATCAGGTTGCCCATGACAAGGCTGCCGTCGTACAGGCTCGTCGGAACGCGTTTGTCCGCCAGCACGATCAGGATCGCCGGCGCGCCGTAGAACGGGTCGCCCTCGCGGCCCATGACCGCCGCGTTGTCCCTCGCAAGCCGGTCGCGCATCTCCTTGTTCGTGACGGCGACGATGATCGCACCTTGTTTGCCCATGCCGCTTGCGGCGTACAGTCCGGCTTCGATGATCTGCTCCAGCGCCGCTTTCTTCGGCATGTCCGGCTTGAATCTGCGGATGCTCCGGCGCTCCTTCATGGCTTTGATGATCTCGTTCACGATTCGTTCCTCCTGTTTTTTCTTTCATTATATCACAGAAAACCCGCGCTGTCACCGGCTTTTTTTGCCGATCGCGGCGCGCCGTCCTGCAGCGGTTTCGGAATCGGTGAAAATAATGCTTGCAAATTCCGGCGCAATCTGTTATGATGCAACCGTTCACAGTTCCACTTGACGGAAAATCCGGTGGATAATGAACAAAATCAAATGCATACATGCAAAAATCGAAGCAATACGGCTTGTTTGCGATCGAAAATTTGCCTGATATGAACAAAAAGGGAGAGGACAGGATATATGGATCTGACCAGACGGCAGTTTGATCTGCTGGAGACGCTTGCGGAGGCCAAGGGAAGGCTGACGCAGCGCGAGATCTCCGAACGCACGGGACATTCGCTCGGCGGCGTCAACCGGACGATGCAGGAGCTGAAGGCGCAGGGACTCGTCGACGGGCGGACCGTCACGAAGGCGGGGCTTGACGCGCTGGAGCCGTATCGCGTGCGCCGCGCGGTGTTCATTGCGGCGGGGTTCGGTTCGCGGCTTGCGCCGATCACGCTGAACACGCCGAAGCCTCTGGTGCGCGTGCACGGCGTGCGCATCATCGACACGCTGATCGACGCGTGCCTTGCCGCCGGGATCGGGGAGATCTGGATCGTGCGCGGTTATCTTGCCGAGCAGTTCGATCAGCTGCTGTACAAGTACCCGATGATCAGATTCCTTGAGAATCCGTTCTTCAACGAGGCGAACAACATTTCGAGCGCGCTCGTTGCGCGGCATCTTCTGAAGAACGCGTACGTGTTCGAGGCGGACCTGCTTCTGAGCAACCCGGCGGTGATCAAAAAGTATCACTATTCGTCGGAGTTTCTGGCGATCAAAAAGGACCGCACGGACGACTGGTGCTTCGACGTGAAGGACGGGATCATCACCGAGGAAAAGGTCGGCGGGCTCGACTGCTGGCAGATGGTGGGCATTTCGTACTGGAACGCGGAGGACGGCGAAAAGCTGTCCGCGGACATTCCGGACGTGTACGCCTCGCCGGGCGGCCGGGAGCGCTACTGGGAGCAGGTCCCGCTGGTGTTCCGCAAGGACCGCTACGCGGTCGGCGTGTGCCCGTGCTTCGACGAGGACATCGTTGAGATCGACACCTTCCGCGAGCTGAAGGCGATCGACAAGAGCTATAATGTTTGATCGTAAACCAAACAGACAATAAAACGATAGGAAAAAAACAATGAAAAAGACGAAAAAGACTATGATCAGCCTGCTCGCAGCGATGCTCTGCGCAGTGCTTCTTCTGACGGGCTGCGGCGGCGCCGCGGCAAACAACAGCGGCAGCGCCAAGGCCGACCGCGTCGTGATCTATACGGCGGCGGAGGACGAGCGCATCGCGTATCTCCAGACGGAGCTGGACAAACAGTTCCCCGACGTCGAGATCGTCATCCAGTCGCTCGGCACCGGTCAGCTGCTTTCCAAGCTGCAGGCCGAGGGCAAGAACAGCGATTGCGACATCTTCTACGATCTGGAGGTCGTCAACGCGGAGATCATCCTGAACGCGTCGCCCGATCTGTTCGCGGACCTGTCCGCGTACGATTTCGGCGTCTATGATCCGTCCGTTACCGGCTACACCGAGCGGCACCATCAGTATGCCGTCAACGGCAAGACCGCCGGTGCGTTCCTGGTCAACACCAGGGTGCTCGAGGAGAAGGGTCTGCCCGTTCCCGAATCGTATGAGGACATGCTGAAGCCGGAATACAAGGGCCTGATCTCCATGCCGAGCCCGAAGTCCTCCGGCACGGGCTACAGCTACTACAACGGCATGATCACCGTGCTCGGCGAGGAAGCCGGCATGGAATACTTTGCGGCGCTGAACCCGAACATCAAGGAGTACACGACCTCCGGCTCCGCGCCCGCCAAGGCGGCGGTCCGCGGCGACGTGGCGATCGCATACGGCCTGCTGTGGCAGTGCGTCAACTACGCGAACGAGAACGAGGGCATGACGGTCGTCGTTCCGGAGCAGGGGCTTGCGTTCGACCTGTTCACGATGGGCATGATCTCCGGCCACGAAACGAAGGAAAGCGTCAAGGCCGTGTTCGATTACCTGTACAACGTGATCAACAAGCCGCAGTGCGCCAAGTTCAACCCGGACAAGATCTATGCGGACATGCCGGCGGCCGAGATCGCAAACTACCCGACGGGCTACAAGGAGATCACCATGAACGGCCTGTTCGATTTCCAGTACAAGCAGAACCTGCTGGATCGGTGGAGCTACTGATCCGAAACCGAAGAGATTGACGGACCGGACGGAGAGGGCGAGAAAGCGCTTTCCGTCCTTCCGGCTTTATTTTGACACACGGAACAACGGAGGAATCTATGGAAAACAACGATGCGGTCATCATCCGCTGTGAGAACATCTGCAAAAAATTCCGGTCAAAGACGGTGCTGGAGGACGTGTCCTTCACGGTCAACCGCGGGGAGTTTCTGTCGCTGCTCGGCCCGTCCGGCTGCGGCAAAACGACGATCCTGCGCATGCTGATCGGGATCGAGCATCCGACCAGCGGCAGAATCTTCAAGGACGGCCGGGACATCACCGACGCCGCGCCGAAGGACCGGAACATCGGGATCGTGTTCCAGAACTATTCGCTGTTCCCGAACATGGACGTGTATCACAACATCTCCTACGCGCTGCAGGCGAAGCACATGGAGAAGGACGAGATCCACAGAAAGGTCACGGAGATCATCGGGACCGTCGGGCTGGAGGAGCACATCTACAAGAAGCCCAAGCAGCTGTCCGGCGGCCAGCAGCAGCGCGTGGCGATCGCGCGCACGCTGGTCCTGAACCCCGACATCATCCTGTTCGACGAGCCGATGAGCGCGCTCGACGCCGAGATCAAGGTCGCGCTGCGCCAGCAGCTTAAGGCGATCCAGAAGAAGCTCAGAATCACGATGATCTACGTCACGCACGACCAGGAGGAGGCGTTTGCGCTGTCCGACCGCATCATGGTCCTGAACGATCTGAGAATCGCGCAGCTTGACACGCCGTACAATCTGTACCACCATCCCGCCGATCCGTTCGTAAAGCGGTTCGTCGTCGACCACCTGAACCTGAAGGTCCGGAGCATCGAGGACAGCATAGGAGCCGACGTATGAAGCCGTTCTTCTCACGCTTCGGCAAATTCTTTCGGCACGAGTATCTGCGCCTGTTCTCGGTCGGATGCATCCTGCTGTTTGCGATCCTGCCGCTTGTGACGCTGGCCTTCCACATGACGGGGGAGGACTGGGCGTTCGTGCTGCGCGACGACAGCTTCTGGAGCGCGGTCAAGAACTCGCTGCTCTATACGGCGGTCTCCGCGATCATCACGACGCTGCTCGCGCTGATCGCGGCCTATCTGCTGCACACGTCGTCGCTTCGGCGAAAGAACCTCTTTGTGATCGCGCTGACGCTCGGCATGCTGGTGCCGACGATCTCGGTCGGGCTCGGACTGCGCGTTCTGTTCGGCACGAACGGATTTCTGGACATCCTGTTCGGCGCGGAGATCGAGGTGCGCGGCTTTGCCGGGCTTATCATGGGCTCGGTGATGACCTCGTTCCCGGCGACGTTCCTGATCCTGTACGACGCGCTGCAGTATGAGGACAAGGGCCCGTACGACGCGGCGAGCATCATGGGCATCAAGCGGACCTCGACGTTCTTCCGGCTGACCGTTCCGTACCTGCGCATCGCGCTGATCTCGGCGTTTTTCGCGTGCTTCACGCTGATCTTCGCCGATTACGGCATCCCAATGGAGATCGCGGGCAAGGTCAAGACGCTGCCGATGTACCTGTACGACCAGTTCATGTCCTCGTTCCAGTACGGCCGCGGGAGCATCGCGGGCTTCGTCCTGCTGATCCCGGCGATCGTATCGTTCGTGTTCGACGTGATCTTCAAGGACCAGAGCGTTACCGAAAAGCAGAAGGCCCTGATCGCGACCGAAAAGCGGTTCAACCGGATCGCCGTCGCGGTCATCGCGCTGCTGTGCATCGTGCTGTTTTTGCCGCAGCTGTCGTTCATCGCGCTGTCGTTCACCAAATCGTTCCCGAACGACCTCGGCTTCACCTTTGAGCACGTCGCCAACATCTTTTCCAACACCTACGGCGTCGGGCTGACGCGCTATATCCTCAATTCACTGGAGCTTGCGGCGCTGACGGCGCTGACCGGCACCTGCTTTGCGTACCTGCTCGGCTATCTGTCCGTGCGCAAGACCGGCAGGATGGGCAAGGCGATCGACCTTCTGGCGCTGTCCACGATCGCGATCCCCGGTCTGGTCCTCGGCATCGGGTTCATCTTTCTGTTCAAGGGGACCAACGGCTCCTTTTACGGGACGATCCTGATCCTGATCGTCGTGAACGTGTTCCACTTCCTCGGCTCGCCGTACCTGCTGGCGAAGAACTGCCTGAACAAGATCAACAGCGAGTACGAGGTCATCGGCGAAACGCTCGGCATCCGCAAGGGCAAGATCATCCGCAAGGTGCTGATCCCGTCCTCGGTGTCGACGCTGGTCGAGATGTTCGCGTATTTCTTCCTGAACAGCATGATCACGATCTCGGCCGTGGCGTTTCTGTGCACCTACGACAACCAGCCGCTGGCGATCCTGATCACGACGTATGAGAAGAACAGCAACTATGAGATGCAGAGCGTGATCTCGCTGATCATTCTGGTGCTGAACATCCTTGCCCGCCTGCTGTTTGCGGGGATCACGGCGCTGATCAACCGGCGCGGCAGCCGCGAGACGGAGGGCGGCGTCGGCCTCTCGCGCGACGAATTCGATTTTCTGACCTATCTCGAACGCAGCGGACGGGGCGTCTATACGCAAAGACGCCTCTCCGACGAGCTGACGATCACGCTGCCGCACACGGCGAAGCTGATGAAGGACCTGTCCGATCTCGATTATATCAACGAGATGGGCGACGGCAGCATCGAGATCAGCGAAAAGGGACGAAAGGCGCTTGAGCCGTACCGGGTCCGCAAGGCGATCATTTTGGCCGCGGGCTTCGGGCAAAGGCTTGCGCCGGTCACGCTCGATACGCCCAAGCCCCTGGTGCGGGTGAACGGCGTCCGCATCATCGACACGCTGCTGGACGCGCTGATCCAAAAGGGCATCACGAACATCACGGTCGTCATCGGGTACAAGAAGGAGCAGTTTTACGCGCTGACGGAGAAGTATCCGACGCTGCACTTCATCGAGAATCCGGAATTCAATCTGGCGAACAACATCGGCTCGGCGGTCCATGCAATCGACCTGATCGACCGCTGCTACATCTGCGAGGCCGACCTGTACATCAGCAATCCGGACGTGATCAATACGTACGAATACCGGTCCAACTACCTCGGCGCAAAGGTCGCCGAGACAGACGACTGGTGCTTCAGGAAGCGCAACGGCTGCGTGTACGGCTATCAGCGCGGCGGCACCGACTGCTATCAGGCGTTCGGCATCTCCTACTGGGACGGCGAGGATTCGGAGAAGCTCAAGGCCGATCTCAGAAAGGTCTACGCGATGCGCGGCGGCAAGGAAAACCTGTGGGAGATGGTCCCGCTGCGCATCATGCGCAAGAACTACCGGCTGGAGATCCGCAAATGCAGGAAGTCCGACATCCTTGAGATCGACAACTTCATCGAGCTGACGGCGGCCGATCCGAGCTACGCGAGGTATCCGGGCCACGAGGCCTTCAGTGGAAAAGGAAAATAATACGGCTGCAGATTCCGGGGACGAAAGAATCGTCCCCGGAATTGACATTCCGGGCGAAACTTGATACAATCTTACAGTTATCGCCGGATGGACGGCGGAACGGATCGACCGGGGGAGGGGCCGCCTGTACGGACGGCTGCAGGAGAAACGGATATGACGTTCTGGCATGCACTGTATCAGCTTTTGATCGGACCGCTCGAACTGCTGTTCGAGGTCATCTTTTCGTTGGCGAGCCATGTGATCCACAGCCCCGGCGCGGTCATCGTGGTTCTGAGCCTTGCCATGAACATCCTGGTGCTGCCGCTGTACCGGCGCGCGGACGCCATGCAGGCGGAGCAGCGGGACAAGGCGCTTCGCATGAAGCCGTGGGTCGATCACATCAAAAAGACCTTCACCGGCGACGAGCGGTTCATGATCCTGCAAACCTATTACCGGCAGGCGGGCTACAAGCCGACCGACGCGCTGAAGGGCTCCGTTTCCCTGCTTTTGGAGGTCCCGTTCTTCATCGCGGCGTACCGCTTTCTGTCCGGGCTGACGCTGCTTTCGGGCGAGGCGTTCGGGCCGATCCGCGACCTCGGCGCGCCGGACGGGCTGCTTCAGATCGGCGGGCTTGCGATCAACGTGCTGCCGATCCTGATGACCGCGATCAACATCGTGTCCGCGGCGATCTACATGAAGGGCTTTCCGCTCAGGAGCAAGCTGCAGACGTACGGCATGGCGCTCGTCTTTTTGGTGCTGCTGTACGGCTCGCCCGCGGGGCTCGTCTTTTACTGGACGCTGAACAACGTCTTTTCCCTTGTCAAGAACATCTTCTATAAGCTGAAGCATCCGAAGCGCGTGCTGGCGATCCTGTGCGCCGCGATCGGCGCGCTGGGGCTCGGCTTCGTCCTGTTCGTGCATCCGATGCGCACGCTGCGCCGACAGCTTTTGCTGATCGCCGCGCTGCTCGTGCTGTTCGTGCCGCTTGCGTGGGAGCTGCTTTCCGGATACCTGCGCAAAAAACGCGCGGCGAAGGGGATCGCGCAAAAGCCCGCGACGGCGCCGGACCGCGCCGAATCGCGCGCGTTCCTGTACGGCTGCATCTTTCTCGCGCTTCTGACGGGGCTTCTGATCCCGTCCGCGATCGTGCATGCGTCGCCGGAGGAGTTCATCAACGCGTATGTCTACCGCCATCCGCTCTGGTATATCGTGAGCGCCATGCTCCTTGCCGTCGGCACGTTCGTGATCTGGTTCGGCATCTTTTACCGCCTGCAGGGACCGAAGGGCAAGCGGATCATGGGGCTGTCGGTGTGGATCCTGTCCGTGTGCGCGGCGGTAAACTATCTGTTCTTCGGCAAGAGCCACGGCAACCTCTCCGAGATGCTGCAGTACGACGTCTACAACGCGCCGTCGCATAAGGAGATGCTGATCAATCTGCTCGTGCTCGCCGCGCTTGCGGCCGTGCTGTGGCTTATCTGGAGGAAAAAGAAGGCGATCGTGCGCTATGCCGCGCTGACGATGTGCCTTGCGGTCGCGGGGCTCGGCATGTGGAACGTCATACAGATCGGGACGGCGGTCGCGGATGCGACCGGGCGTTACGCGCAGGAGACCGAGATCCCGGAGATCACGCTGAGCAAGACCGGCAAAAACGTGGTCGTGATCATGCTGGACCGCGCGATCGGCGCGTATGTGCCGTTCTACATGGAGGAAAAGCCGGAGCTCAAGGAAGCGTTCGCGGGCTTTACGTTCTATCCGAACACGCTTGCGTACGGCGGAGCGACGCTCATCGGCGCGCCGCCCATCTTCGGCGGCTATGAATACCGGCCCGCAAAGATCCAGGTGCGCGAGGACAAAACGCTGGTCGAAAAGCACGACGAGGCGCTGAAGGTCCTTCCGGTGCTGTTTTCGCAGAACGGCTATCGCGTCACCTTCAGTGATCCGCCGCTGGCGGGGTACGGCTGGACGCCGGACCTCACGGTGTTCGACGATCATCCGGAGTTCACCGTGTTCAACGCGATGGGCAAGCTGACGGAGGACCCCTTCGATCGTGCGGAGGCGATCCATGCGGCGCGTGACCGGAACTTCTTCTGCTACAGCGTCTACCGGATCGTGCCGGTGATCGCGCAGTCCACGCTGTACAACCGCGGACAGTACAATGCGCTTTCCCTTGACAGCGGCGGACGAACGGCGGCGGGACAGAAGCGCGACGGCATTTCCAGGGCAAAGGGACTGTCCGAACCGTTTCTGCAGTCGTACTCGGTGCTGGAAAGCCTGCCGCTGCTGACAAAGACGGTCGACGAAGGCGACACGCTTCTGCTGATGAGCAACGACCTTACGCACTACGGCAATATCCTGCAGGAGCCGGACTATGAGCCGCTGCTCGCCGTGGACAACACGGAATACGACAAGGCGCATCCGACCCGGACCTCGTGGGACGGAAAGGTGATCCGGCTGACCACGCTGAGCCACGTGCTGCATTACCACGCGGGCATGGCCGCGCTGCTCCGCCTCGGCGACTGGATGGACTATCTGCGCGAGCAAGGTCTCTACGACAACACGCGCATCATCCTCGTGTCGGACCACGGACATGTGCAGGACAATTTCGAGGACGCGTGGTTCGGCGAAGAGGATTGGGAGAACGTTCTGCGATTCAACGCGCTGCTGATGGTGAAGGATTTCGACAGCAGGACGTTCACGGTCGATCCGCAGTTCATGACGCACGCCGACGTGCCGACGCTCGCGCTGCGCGGGCTGATCGAAAACCCGGTCAATCCGTTTACGGGGAACCCGATCGACGACGCGGGCAAGAACGATCCGGTGCAGTACATCCGGCAGACCGGACCGACGAACGTTCCCGGCATCAAGAACCGGTACCGGTTCGACGGGCTGTGGGTCCGCTTTGAGGGACACGAGCTTTTCGACATCAGCAAATGGAAGACGCTCGGCGAAGCGCTGCCGGCGGAATAAGGAGGACGAAGAATGCGGCTTTATATCGACCCCGGCACGGGGAGCATGCTGTTTACGATCCTGGTCGGCCTTTTGGGCACCGGGGTGTTTGCGTTCCGCAAGCTGTTCATCAAGCTGCGGTTCTATCTGTCCGGCGGCAGGCAGAAAAAGGACGCCGAAAAGCAGCCGATCGCGATCTTTTCGGACAGCAAGCGCTACTGGAACGTCTTTGAGTCCGTGTGCGACGAGCTGGAGCGCCGCGGCCGCGACGCCGTCTATCTCACCGCGTCGGAGGACGATCCCGCGCTCAAAAAGCAGTATGAACACATCCGCGCGGAATTCATCGGCAGCAGCAACAAGGGCTTTGCGCGGCTGAACATGCTGAAGGCGGACGTGCTGCTGTCCACGACGCCGGGCCTCGACGTGTATCAGTGGAAGCGCTCGCGCGACGTCAAGTGGTACGTGCATCTGCCGCACATGTCGAACGACATCACGCTGTACCGCATGTTCGGGCTCGACTATTACGACGCGATCCTGCTGTCCGGCCCGTATCAGGAGCAGCAGATCCGCGCGCTGGAACGCGTCCGCAGCCTTCCCGAAAAGGAGCTGAAGCTTGTCGGCATGACGTACATGGACGCCATGAAGGCGCGGCTCGACAGCGCGGAGCCGATCCCGGCGCACCCGACGACCGTGCTGCTCGCCCCGTCGTGGGGGCCGAGCGCGATCCTTTCGCGCTACGGCGGCCGGATCATCGACGCGCTCTTAAAAACCGGCTATCACGTGATCGTTCGTCCGCATCCGCAGTCCTTTACGTCCGAAAAGGACATGCTCGACGCGCTGATGCGGCAGTACCCGGACAGCGAACAGCTCGAATGGAACCGCGACAACGACAACTTCGACGTGCTGCGCAAGGCGGACATTCTGATCTCCGACTTTTCGGGCGTCATCTTCGACTTCGCGCTCGTGTTCGACAAGCCGATCCTGTACGCGGACACGTCGTTTGACAAATCCCCCTACGACGCGTTCTGGCTCGACGACGAGCTGTGGACATTCAAAACGCTTCCGAAGATCGGCGAACAGCTGTCCGAGGAGAAGCTCGACCGGCTGAAGGAGATCATCGACGACTGTCTCTCGGCGCCGGAACGGCAGGAGGCCAGAGACGCCGCAAGAGCCGAGGCCTGGGCCTATCCGGGCGAAGCGGCAAAGCGCGTTGCGGATTATCTGATCGAAAAGCAGGACGCGATCCTGAAGGCCGAGGCCGAAGCGGCGCAGAAGCCGGAAAAGACCCGCAGACCGAAGAAGGAGAAGAAGGCGAAGCCCGCATAACCGCAATACAAGGCACGGACAGCAGACGTCCGTGCTTTTTTCTTGCAAAAAAAGGCGGAATGCGATACAATAATTATATCTATCGACGATCGGAGCCGAAGGGAAACGTAAGATGAAAAAAAGACTTTTATCCGCATGCATGGCGATCCTGCTTCTTCTGACGGTGCAGGTGTTCGGCGGGCCTGCCCGCGCGGAGGACGGGAACGGCGCTGCGCCGCTCGATCCGAAGACCCTGCGCGTCGAACGGCTCGGCGTGTCGGACGAACCGTCTGCGCCCGCGGAGGAGGCCGCGCCGTTTGGCCCGGACGAGCCTGTGCGCGTCACGATCGTTTTGGAGGGGAAGTCCGCAAGCGAAAGGGGCTTCGACCTGCGCTCTCCGGCAGGCAGGCGCGCGGCGGCGGATTGCCGCACCCGCCTGAAAAACGAACAGCAGGCGCTGACCGCGCGGATCGAAAAGGCGGTCGGGCACAGACTGAACGTCAAGTGGAACCTGACGCTGCTTCTGAACGCGATCTCGGTCGAGCTTCCGTACCGCGACGTCGCACGCATCGAGCGGATGAAGGGCGTGCGTTCCGTCGAGCTTGAAACGCAGTATGCGCCTCCGTGCGACGCCGAACCCGCGCAGCCGGATTCCGCGGCGACCGTGAACATGATCGGCGCATCTTCGGCGTGGGACCTCGGCTATACCGGCGCGGGCTCGCGGATCGCGATCATCGACACCGGCATCGACACCGAACACCAGTCGTTCGACGCGGCGGGATTCGAGTACGGGCTGAATGAGACCGCGCAGGAGACGGGCAGGACCTATACGCTGATGACGAACGCTTTTCCGACCGGGCTTAACGTTCCCGGCGTATATGTAAGCTCCAAGATCCCGTTTGCATACAATTACATCGATCACAACACGACGGTCGACCACCTGAGCGACACGATGGGCGACCACGGCTCGCACGTCGCCGGCATTGCGGCGGCGAACCGCTATGTTCCGTACAACGGCGGATACGGACTGTGCGCACCGCTCTACAAGGCCGTGGGCATGGCGCCGGACGCGCAGCTCTGCATCATGAAGGTGTTCGGCGCGGCGGGCGGCGCGTACGATTCGGACTATATGGCGGCGATCGAGGACGCGCTCGCGCTCGGCTGCGACGCGTGCAACCTGTCGCTCGGTTCGTCCGAGCAGGGCTTCACATACGACAACGTCTATCAGACCGTGCTGAACCGGCTCTCGGACCCGACCGAGAATCCGTGGATGGTCGTGGCGATCGCCGCAGGCAATTCCTATGCGCTGACGGACCGTATGGAAGGTTCCGTCGGCACGAACGGCCTGTACGCCGGGGACGTCGGCCTGCATACCGGCGGCGCTCCCGGCACGTATGTCAACAGCCTGTGCGTGGCCTCGTCCGGCAAGGCGTCTGTCGGACAGACCGAAACCGCCGCGATCTCGAACTTCAGCTCGTGGGGCGTTCCCGGTTCGCTTCTGATGAAGCCGGAGATCACCGCGCCGGGCGGCAGCATTCTGTCCGTCTACGGCAGGTACAACAGCGGCTCCGGCATGCTGGGCGGCCCGAACAAGTATACCCGCATGTCCGGCACGTCGATGGCCACGCCGCACATTTCGGGGCTTGCGGCGATCCTTGCGCAGTATTTCCGCGAGAATCCGATCGGCAATTCCGCGCTGACGCAGCGCTGTTCCGTGCGCGCGATCGTCCAGAGCCTTCTGATGAGCACGGCGACGCCGCTTGTGACCTCCTCCGGCGAATACCGGCCGATCCTGCAGCAGGGCGCAGGCCTTGCCGACGCCGAGAAGGCGATCTCCGCATCGTCTGTCGTCATGATGGATCCGCAGCATTCGTATCTGACGGGGCTTACCGGCGCGGCTGCGGACGGCAAGGTGAAGGTTGAACTCGGCGACGATCCGGCCCGCACCGGCGTCTATACCTATCGCTTCGATCTGTTCAACCTCTCGGATCATGCGCTGGACTTTACCTTTGACACCGACCTGTTCACGCAGGACGTCGCACAGCAATCCGACGGCCTGCACCTGTGCAAGACGACGCGCAGCATCCGCGCGGCGGCAGCATACACGGTCGCGATCGACGGCATTTCCGTACAGGTCGGCGCGCAAGGCACGGATCTGACGCCGGACAGCGTTGAGACGGCGGCCGTGCCTGCGTTCGGCAAAGCGACCGTGACGGTACAGATCACGCTGAACCCGGACGATCTTGACGCTGTCCGCTGTCCGAACGGCGCGTACATCGAGGGCTTTACCTATGCGCGATGCGGCACGGAAGGGTCCGCGCACACGCATTCGATCCCGATCCTCGGCTTTTACGGCAGCTGGACCGATCCTTCGATGTTCGACGCGGCGTCCTATCTCGACGGCCTGTATCCGGAAAACGGCACGGCGAAGGCCTCGTATACCGGCAATCCGGACACCAATTATCTGCGCGTCACGCAGAACGGCGAAACGGTCCGGTTCTCCGGCAATCCGTATGCGGTCGAGAACGCGTTCCCCGCGGACCGGCTTGCGATCCGCAGCGATACGGTCCTGACGGACGTCGTATACAGCCTGTACCGCGCGGCGGGCACGACCGCGTTCGCGGTGACGAGAACGGACGGGATCGGCGGCGACAACATCGCGGTCCCGTATGCGTCCGGCCTCGGCAACAACGTCGAGGGCATCTATTACGATTCGCAGGAGGGCTGGCAAAACCTTTCTCCGAAGACGTACACCATCAACAAAACCGCCGCGCAGATGGGCTTTTCGGAGGGCGACACGCTGTGCGCGGGCTTTTACGCGGTGCCCGAATACTATGCCATGACGCAGAAACAGTCCTATACGGCGGCGGATTCCGGCCGACTCGACCTGAACGGCTTCCGTGCGCTGCTGCTCTCGAACCGCCTCGGACGCGGCGCATTCGTGGGCTGTGATTTCACGGTGGACGATACCGCGCCGGTGATCGAAGCCCCGTCGTTTTCCGGGAGCACGCTGACGTTTTCCGCAAGCGACGACCGGCATCTTGCCTATGTCGCGGTGCTTTCGCCGGACAATACCGTGTGCTACGCGGAATTCACGCCCGGAACCGCGGCGTTCTCTGTGTCGGTCGACATTTCCGCGGCGATCGCATCGGGGGACGCGTGTGTGGTCCTCTTTGCGGGAGACTATGCCGGAAACGAGTGTGCGGTTTCGCGCAGCGTTCCCGCGCCCTCCTTCAAGAAGCATCAGATGTTCCTGTCGGATCAGATCGGCGTGCGGTTCTATGCGGACCTCAGTATGCTCAGCGAAACCGACAGAGCCAACGCGAACGTGACGTTTGCGATCACCGGCAAGGGCGCAGGCGAGATGGATCCGACGCCGGTCGCGCTCGATCCGAACAAGACCAACGGCAGCGGCTATTACGGCTTCGACTGCCTCGTGAACTCGATCCAGATGGCCGACACGATCACCGCCGCGCTCCACTACGGCAACAATCAGACCGTGACGGACAGCTATTCGGTCCGGACGTATGTGCAGGCCTGGGACGACGCCTATCCGACCGATACGAGCAAGGTCACAACGCTGATCCACGCGCTCGCGGACTTCGGTCACTATGTGCAGCCGTTCCTCGCGACCGTGAACGGGTTCACCGTCGGCACGGACTATGCCGCGATGGATCAGTTCTATGCGCAATCCTACAACGTCGAAGCGATCAGGACGGCGGCAGCGGCGTACCGCAAGACGGTGGAAGGCTCCGATGTGTTCAAGGCGCCGAGTACCTCGCTGGTGCTGGACAGCAAGACGGCGATCCGCGTCTTCCTCGCGCACGCGGACGACACGAAGCTCGATCTGAACAATGTGCAGATCACCGTAACGCCGCAGTCGGGCATTGCATGGCCGACCGATCAGTGGACGGCGACGCAGTCCGGCAACCGTATTCTGGTCGAGATCCGTGACGTCAAGGCGAGCTGGCTTGACAAGAGCTTCACGGTCACCGTGACGGAAGGCGGAAACACGCAGACGGTCACGCTTTCCGCGCTGTCCTACGTCGAGCCGTTCCTGACCGCCTACAATGGCAACACGGCCGCACAGAACGCGATCTGCGCCTTCTGCCAATACGCCATGGCGGCGATCGGCTTTTGATCCGCAGGGGGGAGAATTGTGAAGAGAATCATCCGACAACTGATTTGCTGGAGCATGGCGCTGTGGCTGCTTGCGTGCGGCGGGCAGACGGTTGCGCCTGCCTCTGAAGCGCCCGAAACGATCGCGCCGACGGCCGTGCCGCTGCCGACCGGGGAAGAGGAGGTCGTGCTGCAGGTGACGACAACCCCTCAGTCTCCTGCGGCGACAGCGCCCCTTGCACAGGGGAGCCAAGAGCCGACGAGCGCGCCGACAGAGGAGCCGACGCCCGCAACAACCCCTTCGTCTCCTGTGGAGACAGAGCCCCCTGCACAGGGGAGCCAAGAACCGACGGAGGAGCCGACGGCAGCGCCGGGACCGGTCCGCGCGACGATCGGCGCGGTCGGGGATATCATGGTGCCGAGCTACATCATCGACGACGCGAAAACGGGAGCGGGGGAATACGATTTTTCGGCGCTGTTTGCGCCGTTTGCCGAGCTGTTTCAAAGCGTCGATCTGATGTGCGGCAACCTCGAAACGCCGCTTGCGGGCGCGGAGACCGGCTATACCCAGAAGAAGGACGCCAAGTCGAACGCATTTCTGTTCAACGCGCCGGATTCCGTGCTGGATACGCTGAAGGCATACGGGGTGGACGTGCTGACCACCGCAAACAACCACTGTCTCGACCGCGGCGCGGCGGGATTGTACCGCACGGTCGAAACGGTCCGCGCGAAGGGCTTTTATCAGACCGGGACGTTTTTGAACGCCGAGGACCGGCAGAAACCCTGCATCGTTGAGGTCAACGGGATCCGGATCGGGATCGTCGCGTCGACCAAGAAGGTCAATTCCGTGACGTCCGGCAGCATGGAGGAAACGGAGCGGCAGACGGCGATCGGGTATCTGCAGAAGGGCGAGGGACTGGCCGACGACGTGATCGGGGATATCGCACGCACAAAGAGCGCGGGCGCGGAGTTCGTGATCGTGTTTGCGCACTGGGATTTTGAGAACGACAAGCCGGCCGACAGCAGGACCAAGGCGCTTGCAAAGCAGCTGTTCCTTGCGGGCGCGGACTGCATCATCGGCTCGCATCCGCACCGGGTCAAGGGCGCGGAATACATGACCGTGCAGCGGCAGGACGGCCCGTACACGGGGCTTGTGCTGTACTCGCTCGGCAATTTCTCGGCCAACAACGATTTTGAGAAGATGGTGGGGCTGTTCGTCGAGCTGACGCTGGAGAAGGCGCCGGAGACGGGCCGCGTGACGCTCGTTGACGCCGCGGTGCTGCCGACGATCACGATCCGCAGAGGCGGCGACAACAAGAAGCAGGGCTTCACCGTCGTGCCCGCGTACGCCGATCCGGATGCGGTCACGGGACTTTCGTCGCCGCTGACAAAGTCCGAAAAGGAGCTGCTTTCGCGGGCGCGCGAGCATGCGTGGAAGCGTGTCGGCACGGCGGCGGGGCTGCGGGCGCTGGATGCGCCCGGCAATTGAGACATGGAAGCAGGGGACGTACAACCGATCATGCGCAAAGAGGCGCGCCGCAGGCGGGCCCTTGCATGGGCGCGCCATTTTGTCCGCAAGAACACGGTCATGCTGATCGCGCTGTGCGCCGCGCTGATCACGATGCTCTTCGTGCCGGTCGACGCGCAGTATCTCGGCTATTTCGATTTCAAGACGCTGACGTGTCTGTTCTGCGTGCTGGCCGTGGTCTGCGCGCTCGGCAACGTCTGGTTCTTTTACACGCTTGCCCGAAAGGTCGTCGTGCTGTTCAAGACGGCACGGATGAGCGTGCTTGCGCTGGTCTATATCACGTTTCTCGGCTCCATGCTGATCGCAAACGACATGGCGCTTTTAACGTTTCTGCCGCTCGGCTACTTCGTGCTGCACACGACGAAAAAAGAGAAGTACATGGCGTTTACGTTCATCATGCAGAACATCGCCGCAAACCTCGGCGGCATGCTGACGCCGTTCGGCAACCCGCAGAACCTGTACCTCTATACAAAATTCCAGATCCCGACCGGCGAATTCATGGGCATCATGCTGCCGCCGTTTCTGTTCGCCGTCGCGCTGATCACGCTGTGCTGCGTGATTTTCGTAAAATCCGAGCCTTTGGTGCTCGACGACATGGACATGAAGCTCGACAAAAAGCGCGTCGCGCTGTATCTTGCGCTGTTCGCGCTGTCGATCGCGATCGTGTTCCGCGGCATTCCGTACTGGATCGGGCTCGTCGTGATCCCGATCACGCTTTTGATCTTCGACCGAAAAGCATTGAAGCAGGTCGACTACGGCCTGCTCTTCACGTTCGTATTCTTCTTCATCTTTGCGGGAAACATGGCGCGCATCGGCGCGGTCCGCTCGTTCTTCGCGTCCCTGCTCGAATGGGACACGCTGCTCGTCAGCACTGCGTCGTGCCAGTTTATCAGCAACGTGCCGAGCGCGATCCTGCTGTCGCAGTTCACCGGCAACTATCACGACCTGCTGCTCGGCGTCAACATCGGCGGCGTGGGCTCGCTGATCGCATCGCTTGCAAGTCTCATCACGCTGCGCACCTATTCGGCGCACTTTCCCAAGGGGACGCTCCGCTACATCGGGCTGTTCTCCGCGTTCAATTTCGCGTTCCTGGGCCTGTTGACCGGATTCTTGCTGCTGCTGCGGCTGTTCTGAATCAGATCGCTTCGATCGCGGCGGTCAGCGCGCGGATGCTGTCCGACAGCGGCAGCGTGCGTTCGAGCGGGACGTGGATGAACGCGACGCGCACCGGCGTGTCTAAGAAGCGAAGCAGCAGGGAATAGAGCAGATCGTTGCACACATAGGTCCCTGCGGTGTAGGAGAGCCTGGCGGGAACGCCCTGTGCCTTGATCGCTTCGGTCATGGCGCGCACGGGCAGCGTCGAAAAGATCGCGGCGGGTCCGTTCGGATCGACCGGATCGCCGGCGCACAGAAGCCCCGCGTTGTCGGCGATCGACGCGTCGCGCATATTGAGTCCGACCGCCTCCGGCGTGACCTCGTTCCGGCCGGCGGCAAGCCCCACGCACAGCACGGCGTCGGGACGGAGCGCATCGGCCACGCTTGCGGCGATCGCAGCCGCGCGGCCGTATTCGACGGGAAGGCGCAGCTTCGTCAGCGTCCATTGCCCGATCTGCGCCGGAAGCGCGTTTACCGCCTCCCACGACGGGTTTCTGTCCTCGGTTCCGAACGGCTCAAAGCCGGTGATCAGCAGTGTTTTCGCGTCCATCATACGCCCTCCGGGATTCGGTTTTGATGAAGGTATTTTACCATGCGGCGGCCGGGCCGTCAAACCCTTCGGCCGGGATTTATTATATTTTTTTGCAGCGCTGTTCAACCGTATACAAATGCGAAGCCGTGTGTTACAATGAGGTCGAATAGGGGTGAAGATCGCCCCGAAAAAGAAAACGGAGGTTTTGCATTCTTATGACCGCACAGGAGATCATGACACTGATCCGGGAGCAGGATATCAAGATGGTCGACTTCAAGATCGTCGACATCGACGGACAGTTCCGCCACGTTACCATCCCCGCCGCCAATTTCACCGAAGAAACGCTGAAGAACGGCATCGGGTTCGACGCATCCAACTATGGCTATGCCGTCGTCGAAAAGAGCGACATGGTCTATATCCCCGATCTGGATACGGCCATGATCGACCCGTTCTGCACGGTCAAGACGCTGTCCATGATCGGCAACGCCATGATCATCGACTATCCGAACAACCGGCCGCTCGCGCAGTATCCGCGCAACATCGTGCAGGCCGCCGTGCAGTACATGAAGGACACCGGCATTGCGGACGAGATGAAGATCCTGCCGGAGTTCGAGTTCTATCTGTTCGATCAGGTCGGCTGGAAGGTCGATCACAACCAGATCACGGCGTTCCTCGACGCGGATCAGGCTTACTGGAACAGCGAGACCGAGGGCCGCGGCTGCGTCGTCCCGTTCCAGAAGCACTATCACGTCGCCAAGCCGCTCGACCGCACCTATGAGTGCCGCAGCGAGATGTGCATGGAGATCGAAAAGGCGGGCATCCCGGTGAAGTATCATCACCCGGAGGTCGGCGGCGCGGGCCAGTTCGAGATCGAGCCGCTGCTCGGCGAGATGACCAGAATGGCGGACGGCAGCATGATGATCAAGTACATCATCCGCAACGTCGCCGAGAAGTTCGGCCTTTCCGCCACGCTGATGCCCAAGCCCGTGTACGGCGAAGCCGGCAGCGGCATGCACGTCCATATGATCCTGTTCAAGGACGGCGAACCGGTCTTCAGCGACGACAACGGCTATTCGCACCTCTCCAAGGAAGCGCACTGGTTCATGGGCGGACTGTTGAAGCACATCGCGTCGCTCTGCGCGATCACGAATCCGTCGACCAACTCGTTCAAGCGCCTTGTTCCGGGCTTTGAAGCGCCGGTCACCGTGGGCTACGCGACCTCCAACCGCAGCGCGGTCATCCGCATTCCGGCATACGCGAAGTCGCCGAAGCTGCGCCGCTTCGAGCTCAGAAATCCGGACGGCACCTGCAACCCGTACTTCTGCTACGCGGCGATCCTGATGGCCGGTCTTGACGGCATCAAGAATCAGATCGACCCGCACGCGAACGGCTGGGGCCCGTACGATATGAACCTCTTCGAGCTGCCGCCGGAGGAGAAGGCGAAGCTGCATCAACTGCCGACCTCGCTCGAACAGGCGCTCGACGCGCTGGAGGCCGATCACGACTACCTCACGGCGGGCGGCGTGTTCCCGGAGGGACTGCTCAAAAATTACATCAAGCGCAAGCGCGCCGAGTGTCTGGAGCTTAGCAAGATCCCGCATCCCGCGGAGTTCGAGAAATACTACAACATGTAAAGAGAGCCGCAGGAGGCGGAGGGGCAGATCGGGCACATGAAGCAGCCAAAGAATAAACAGCAGCCGGTCGATCCGGTGCGTCAGAAACGGAGAAGAACGCTCACCGCGGTGATCTGTCTCCTGTCGATCATTGCGTTTTTCGTGATCTTTGCGATCCCGATGGGCGTCGGCCAGTCGCTGAATACGCTGATGAACACGGCGTATCACGTGCTGATGAACACCGTATTCTTCCTGATGGCGATCGCGGTCATTGCGGGCGCGATCTCGGAGCTGCTCAGTGAATTCGGCGTCGTCGAGCTGATCAACAAGATCCTGTCGCCGCTGATGCGGCCGCTGTTCGGCATGCCCGGCGCGTCCGCGCTCGGCATCGTCACGACGTATCTGTCCGACAATCCCGCGATCCTGACGCTTGCGAACGACGCCAAGTTCCGCCGCTTCTTCAAGGCGTATCAGATCCCGGCGCTGACCAACCTCGGCACGTCGTTCGGCATGGGCCTGATCGTCACGAGCTCAATGCTTGCGCTGTCCGGCACGCTCGGCATGGGCGTCGTATGGGCGGCGCTGTGCGGCAATCTTGCGACCGTGTTCGGCGCGGTCGTGTCGACGCGGATGATGCTGTTCTTCATGAAGCGCGCGTTCAAGGATCACGACGCGCCGGCGGTCGTTGAGCCGGAGCGTGCGGAAACGGTCGAAGAGGGCGAGAAGCCGAAGGGCTTTCTGCGCGTGCTTTCCGCGCTGATGGAGGGCGGCAAGAAGGGCGTCGATCTCGGCCTTGCGATCATTCCGGGCGTACTGATCATCTGTTCGGTCGTCATGATGCTGACGTACGGTCCGTCCGCGGACGGCACCTATACCGGCGCGGCCAAGGAGGGCATCGCGGCGCTGCCGTGGATCGCCGACAAGATCGGCTTCCTCTTAAAGCCGCTGTTCGGCTTCTCCAACAACCAGGCGCTTGCGATCCCGGTCACGGCGCTGGGCAGCGCGGGCGCGGCGCTCAGCATGATCAAGGTGCAGGTCGAAAGCGGCGTGGTCTCGCTCAACGACATCGCGGTGTTCACGGCGATCTGCATGTGCTGGAGCGGCTATCTGTCCACCCATGTCTCCATGATGGACGCGCTGAAGTGCAACCGCTTCACCGGCAAGGCGATCCTCTGCCACACGATCGGCGGCCTGTGCGCAGGCGTCGTCGCGCACTGGCTGTTCATGCTGATCAGCGTGATCTTCGGGTTATAAGTTCATACGCATCAAAACGCAGCGGTCCGGTTTTTCGGACCGCTGTTGCTGTATCATGGATCATGTCAGGGAGTTAGAATGCCAAAGTGAAGTTACGATTTCGGGTAGTAAAAAAGGGATGAAGCCATAACTTCACATTGACAAAAGGAGCGTGGTATGTAGGGAGCGGGAGCGGAGTCAAGGGACAGAACGCTGGACGCGAAGCGTC
>CAKJYC010000011.1 GCA_918244965.1 Clostridiales bacterium
GTTTGTGGAGTTCGTCTCGTTCGTAAACGGTCCCGACGGCACGCCGCGGTATGAGAACACCTTGCAGTACGCTATCCTCAAAAGAGAATGGATCAAAAGATCGGGGCGGTGAAAGAAGATGAAAAAAGCGCCTAAAAGATTGATCGTCCTTGCCGTGTTCACATTCTTCCTGTCCCCGCTGTTTGCCTGGGGCAGCGTGATCGCCAGCGACGAGACCGCCTTGTTTGCGTCCCTGTCCCGCATGATATGGTATTCGGGATCGTCGATCCGGATCTTCATCGCCATGGCAGTCATGTTCATCCCCATGTTGATTGCGTTCTTTCTTGCGCATGACCTTTGCGGCATGACCAAATCGCAGAAGTGGCTGCTGAGAATCTGCATGCTCGTTTCCTGCGCCGTCCTGTATGTGGGCGCCATGTGGATCATGCCAAGTGACGGGACGACGATGACGAAGGAAAACGTGTGGCACGGGGTCCTGAGCTTCGGCGGGATGCTGATGATTTTCCTGACTTATTGCCTGTATACCGCGCTGATCTTCCGCAAAGACAGGGCCGGTGCCGGTCTTCTTCTCGGCTTTCTGATGTTTTCACTGATCACGGGTCTGTTTGCGGTCCTGAACGTGTTTGACGAAAAATCCTATGTGATCGCTTCAGCTGTGTCTGAATTATATGTCCTCACCATGATGAGCCTGATCGGATACCTTACCTACTATCTCGCATACAGAAAAGCGATCGAAGCTCATCCATAGACCGTGCCCTGCAACCAAATGCGCATCTGTCCGGTATTATGTGTAAACGAGCCTGCGTCGGCATTTTATCAGGGAGGATTACCATGAGAAAACTATCCGTCTTTTTCTGGATACTGGCGGCCCTTTTTTCCGACATTATGTGCGCTGTCGTTGCATATAACTATTGCGATCTTCTTTGGGGCGGTAAATACGCCGGGTACAGCGCACCGGCCAGCACTGCTTATATATACGCGATTCCCTTCGCTCTCGGCATTATCGTCAGCATAGTATTGGCGATCGTCTGCGGGAAAAAGGCTATCAAAGCAGATAGGAGAAACTAAAATGAGACGTATTTTAATCATGTTGCTTTGCATTGCACTGCTGGGCACTTTTGCCGGCTGCAGAGCAAAAACAGCACCAGAAATTGAAACAGGCAGTACCGTCGCGCAAGACCAAACTGCCGTCACAGAGGAATACATTCCTATAGACGCCACAGTAAGCGATGTCGGGAGTGACAAATTTGAAGGCGAGTTTATTGAAATAAAGCCTCAGTGCCCTCCATCCTATGGTGTTTCTTTCTGGTTGCCGAAAGGTTGGACATACTCGGGTATGCAATCCGATGATGAACCCACCAGTGATCTCGTCGTGAGCATAAGACCGGACTTTCCCGGAACGGAAGGCGCCATAACGCTTCAGCACATGAAAGGCTTCGGCGTATGCGGCACTGGCCTTGAGCAGAAGGATATCGTTTTCAATGGCCATGAGGCATGGCAGGGATTCTATGACGGAAATACGCTATGGAGTCACATCATCCTGAAAGATCCGAAAGACTGCGTAATCATCAATAACGCTAAAAACTGGTACGAAGAATACGAAGAGGAGATCAATCAAATTCTTTCTACAGTCGAGTTCGTCTATTATGAAACCAACACCCCAATAGCAGAATCCGCTGAGATTATCATCGATTCCGCCTCCTTCGACATCGACGGTGATGGTATAATCGAGGACTGCAAAATTGCGGATGGACCGACATCCGGACTGTTCACGGTGGTTATCACTGCTTCGGTGGACGGAAACATCAAATACAAAAACACATTCAACCTTGCATGGGGAGAGCTGTCGTTCGGAGAACAAGATGGCGCACCATGCATCATCCGGGAAAGATCTCAGGATCAGGAACCAAAAACCGAATACCTCCCGCTTTCCGTTCAGGAGGGACGTATCGTGATCGGCGGACTGGACCCCACGTATGAGGGATACTGGGGAGATTCCAAGTGGAATTATGGCTTGGAGGAAAAAACGGAAACCGATAGTGATGCACAATCCCCGGGGACTTTTTCATCCGATTCCATTCTGGAAGGAATTGTGAGTTGGGCTAATATCCATCTTGGTCTTTCACAAAGTAAGCAATATGACATGAGCACTCTTTTCGATGGAGTTCAGGCAAAAGCATTGATCAGCGATCATAAGGCTATCACGCTTGAGGATGGAACAATCGCCGGTTATTGTACATACGCTGCTCCGCAGTCTGTACGATCAACTGAAAAAGGAGATGTTGTCTTCGGAAATGGAGTCGATTTCGTTGATTCACTGGTCAAAGCAGAGGCGAATAAACTTGGAAAAGAAAGCTATATAAGCAGCGGAAAGGATCGAGTTTTCTTTATTATTGCGGATAAGGATAAGATCAATGACTTCATCGGATTCTATCTGAACAGTTCTGAAGGCAATAGTCTCGCTTCCGATACGCTGTATTCCTATTGGAAAACGACCAGAGCAAAAATCTACCGATCCATTGATGAACTCGCAAAAGCCTCCACAGTAATCGTTGCCGGGGAATGCATCTCTGCAAGACCGATTTATCAGATGGATAATATCTACACACTGTCCGAGATTCGTATCACTGAAGTTTATAAAGGAAATGTAACCTCTGGAGAGACCATTCAGGTCGTCGAGATGGGTGGTCGAGACACCTACGGAGAATACAGCAGGCACTGCTTTATGGATGAGAAGGATTTCACGAAACTGACTTATCCCGATTACTTCAAAGTCGTGTGTGGGGCTGATGGGTTCTGGCCAATGAAAGAAGGAGAACAGGTGCTGCTGTTCCTTGGAGACACAACCGGCTTCCTAAAGGAGATCGACGGTACTTTGTATGGCATAATTGGAGACTATGACGGAAAACTGTATCTTCAGAATGATGGTACATATAAAAGACCCAGCCCTTCCGAGACGGATGAATATGTGTTTGAAGCAGGAAATCTTACTGCTGATACCGAAACACTGAAAAAGCTTATGAAGTAAGCGGAGGAATGAATATGAAAAGGATCATGACAATTATTCTAAGCCTGCTGATGATATTTTCCGTAGTTGGCTGCAAAGCAAAAGAACAGACTGCAGGAAAAAACGATAATACCGGGAATACCGCATCGATCGAAAAACCCTATACCCCACCGTCTTTTGCGGACCTGGGGATCACCGGATATGACGGATTCTGCGATGTGCTTTCCGCAAAGCTGATCGATGGTTCGGAAAACAGCAATCTCTCACCGATCAGCGTCTATCTCGCTCTTGCTATGGTGGCTGAAGGCGCAAGGGGTGAAACACAGACCGCCATGCTGTCACTTTTGGGCTGTACCACCCTTGAAGAACTGCGCAGTGTCTGCGGGGAGATGCTGGAGCAGCTCTCTGTCGATACCGAAGACAGCACGCTGGCGATCGCCGATTCCATCTGGATGGCGGACAGAAACGGTACGCTGAAGTTCAGCGATGATTACCTTCAGGTGTTAGGCGAAACCTATCGTTCAGAGGCGAACGCTGTAGACTTTGGAAAAGAAGAAACCAGTAAGCAGATCGCCGAATGGATCACCGAACATACTCGGGGCAAGATCAAGATCTCTGAGGACGCGATGAAGTTCGATCCTGAAACAATCGCCGTGCTGATCAATACGATCTACCTGAAGGATGCCTGGCGGGACGCGTTCTATGAAGGCGCGACCGAAAAGGGTACGTTCTACACGCCTGACGGTGAAATGACCGTGGATTACATGAAGCGTAAAGATGACGGAGTGACGATCTATCAGGGCGACGGCTATATGCGTTATTCGCTTCCTCTTCTGCGTGTCGGACGCATGACATTCGTGCTACCGGACGAAGGCATGGACTTCGCAGATATTTTAGGGACGCCTGAACAGATGCATATGCTTCTGCATGGTGTGAACGGCAAAGAGATCCGTGCGAATGTGAGTGTGAAGCTCCCGAAATTCAAGTTCCAGGATCGCTTTGATCTGAACGATACCCTGGAAGCCCTCGGCATAGGGATCGCATTCTCCGGCAGCGCGGATTTCTCCGGCATGGGCAATTTTGATGCGAAGATCTCGCGGGTTCTGCAGGAGTCCTTCATCGGCGTCGATGAAAAGGGCGTCGAGGCAGCAGCCTATACTATGGTGGCCATGGATGAGTGCGCCATGATGCCGGAGGATCTGCCGGAGATTGACTTCTTTCTCACCCGTCCGTTCCTCTATGCCATCGAAGCAAACGACGGTACGGTGCTATTCATCGGCTCGGTAACCACCCCTGACACCGGTGAATAAGTGAATCTCCTATAGGTTTTCACCTTTGGAACATGAATCTGAAATGGGATCATGACTGTTTAGCCGCCTGCTTTTGAACCTTGCTTCGAGCAACATCACTGGAGACACAGCGCCTCAGTGAGACTATGTTCCACCTGGGGGTCGACACTCAACAAAACGAAATCCTTCAGAACCAGTCGTCCGCCGGCTCATTCCGCCGGCGGGCGCTCTTTTTATCTGTTCTCATTATCGTGTTTTTCCTGTTTAAAATGAAGAAAACAATAATATTGACATAAGTCAAAATCAGATGTATTATTATAACTGACATATGTCAGAAAGGAACGCTTATGGCAAGACCGTTTAAATGCCGCAGGATCGAACAGCTTCCTGTTTATCGCAGCTTCTCGCCTGACGACATCACCGCCGCAGAAAGTGTTCAGATGACCGTAGACGAGTATGAGACATTAAGACTTCTGGATGATGAAGGCCTCACGCAGGAAGCCTGCGCCGCCCGGATGAACATCGCCAGGACCACCGTCACGGCCATCTACGACAGTGCCCGACGGAAGGTGGCGGACGCCCTCGTCCGCGGGAAGCGGCTGCTGATCACGGGCGGCAGCTGCTTCTATGAACCGGTTGAACTGAAGCAAGCCGTTATGGAGAAAGGAAACAACAGTATGAGAATCGCAGTCACCTATGAAAACGGAGAGATTTTCCAACATTTCGGTCATACCGAGCAGTTTAAGCTGTACGACGTTGCGGAGGGCAGAATTGTTAACGAACAGATCGTACCGACCAACGGCAGCGGCCACGGAGCTCTTGCAGGATTTCTGCAGGCGGTTCAGGCTGATACTCTGATTTGCGGAGGCATTGGCATGGGTGCGCAAACGGCACTTGCCGATGCCGGGATCAAGCTTTATGCAGGAGTTCAGGGCGCTGCTGATGCTGCTGTAAAAGCTTTTGTTGAAGGAACGCTGGAATATGACCCCGATGCCCGCTGTGACCACCACGGGCATCATCACGGCGAAGGGCATGCGTGCGGGCATCACGGTGAAGGACAGGAATGCGGTAATCACCATGACGATGAGGACTGCCACCGTCATCACGGCGAAGAACACGAGTGCGGGCATCATCACGGAAATAGTCTCAACTGCGGCCATCAGGAGGGCGACGAGGGCTGCCGCCGTCATCACGGGGAGTAAACCGCTGCCGAATCTGAAAACAGGTCTTTTATATCAGCGGACAGTTCAAACCGGACATTGATGAGAGCAAACAAGACATTCAACGAGCAAACAAGACATTGATGCAAGTTAGAAAGACTTTGAATCATTTTTCCCATATGTGAACCTTTTGAAGTCGGCAAACGGAAAAGAGAATGCGATCCGGCAGGCAAAGGAACTGTTCAATGCGTACGGCTTCCAAACAGTATTCGGAAGAAGCGATGCCTGTGCAATTACGCAGCTTTCTCCCGCTGTAGCATCGTCTTTGCTGAAAAAACTGCAATCAGCCGGTGTAGTCATGCCCGTATCCGGGAAGGGAAAAGGCAAGTATCAATTTCGAAAGCAATCATGTTGAGTATTTCTGCATCAAATTGAATGATGGAGGAGCAACGCCGGTTGTTCAATATGTACATAGCGTATCAATATGTCCATTTTGTTGCGGGGGAGATTTTCGTCCGTTACACAGAAGAGCACTTCCCGCTTCTGCTGGGCAGGGAAGTGCGGTTATATCTATGAAGGATTTATAATAAACGCCATTTTTTATCATGGTATATTCGTCCTTTTATAGCAGCGTTTTTCAGCGCTTTATGGTCACCACCGATGAATTTCGCAGCTTCTCTCAATGATTCAAACATCTGCTCAATATTCCCGGATTCATCAAGCATAGCCACTTTGTTATTTTTGGTGCGATAAATCCCATCAATCGTTATCGACTCAGCATCGCCGACGTCTGCTTTTCTTCGAACATAATAACCGCATACTGTCGGCATCTTTCCGTTGATAACACTACTTACGCTTCCGTGGTATACTCCTAAGAATTCTGCACATTCCAATGAACTATCAAATTCTTTTATTCGTTTTCCACTTTTATCAAATAACACCACCGGTTTAATCTTCCAATGCTTTCCATCCTTATAGCGACGCACATAGACTTTTTCATGCAAATATGACTCAGGCATGTCGCAAAAATCCTGTACTTCTGATGCAAATCGAAATAGCATCTTTTTACATGTTTTGTTTTCTTGATAAAGAGCAGCCTCAATACTACTATCTGAAACGCCATAGTAATCCGCTGCTTCTGTTATGCTCTCAAACTCTTTCAGCCGCTTTCCACTGCGATCAAATGAAACAATCGGTTTTTGATTTGCTTTAATGCTGGCGGTGATCAGTCTTTCAAAGCCTTCTGGCGTCATTCCACCAGAATTGATTCCTCCTTCTTGAATATTGTATCCATGATCACGATTTTGAGTATCATATAGTTTGATGTAGTACTTCTCCCATTCCGATGCCTCATCTTTGCTCAAGTGTGATTTTAGAATTTCATGTGAAAAGTTGATCCAGCCGTATTTTTGAATTGCATAATAGAAATAAACGGATTGTTTATATCTATTCCCATTCTTTCCAAAGCGCGTTTTAGGCGATCTGCTTGTAACTCCGATATATCTTTTACCATCAATTAGGTTTGTATGGCAATATACTACATAGGGAGTATCTTTAGACATCTTTTTGCTCATTACATATAAACTCTCCGTTGACATCTTATCGGTGGTTGATGACCAAACATGGACATTTTTGCCTTCATAGAACAGGCGTTTTGGAAATGTTTTGGGTTAAACCTGCCTAAACCTGTATGATAAGTGACAAGCAATAATCAACATACTCCAAGAGATTCGTATCCTTGACTTTTCTGAGCTTATCTGAAAACACACGAATTTGATCGAGTGTATCACGAGAAAATGGTTGTTGGTTTATTGGGAACACTTTACTATAATAACTACCCTTTTGAGAATCGGAGATTCTCTTCGGCATAATACCAGCCTTTACCATAACCTCTTCGAGATTCGGGGAGTTAAAAATAGGCACGATATATTCTTTTAGACAACAATCTTTAAAAAGCGTCCCAGACAAATACTCTTCCTTTGCTTTTTCAGAGCAATCATCTGTATCCATAATAATGAATAGTTTGAAATTCTTCAGGTCCTTCTTTTGTTTATCATATTCTATAGAGTATCTATCAGCAAAACTTTTAAGATTATTATATGGAGGGTTACTGAAGATCTTTTGCAAGCCATTAATTTGTATGCTATTTCTCCCGTTATTCTTATCAATAATAACAACTGGAAGATGAAGGTTCGTATAGATATAGCTCGCCAAATATCGTTCTGATTTTCCGTGTACCATTACTGCGGCTTTTTTATACTGAGCAGGGGAAATTTTTCTCATTTAGTTTCCCCCTGCTCAGCACCGGCCATTTTTAATTCTTCTACTATTTCTCCATATTCAATTTCATCCACTACAGGAACACCGCCAAACAAGCCTTTTATGTACATGTTTCGGATATTGTTTGTTCCATGGATGTCGTATTCATCAAGGCAATGGACTTCTTTGTTCCCGAGATAATCAACATTAATAATATATATCGACTGAGGACGCAATGTCTCCAGCAAATAAGTATTATGTGTTGTTATAATAAGTTGTCCGTTTATCCATTCATCTATTGATGAAAGCATAGTCTTGAGGAGTAAATCATGAATTCCGGTGTCAATTTCATCAAGAGCTATAGTCCCTCCCTGACATGCACCTAACAGATCATTGATCATAAAAAGAATACGTTTAGTACCTTCCGACTCCTCCTGAAAGCTAATGCTTCGAATTTGGCCACCAACCATTTTATCGACATATAGTCCGTAATGCAGATTTGAAGCTTCAGGCTTCTTTCTATAGAAGACCTGCTTAATATCTGAATAAGCTTGAGTGAAGAATGTGTTTAAAATGCGTTCAGTTTGATTAAGCGCATCTTCCTGAGTAACTGAGATGACCCCTTCCATTGGATTGTCTATCATGCCTTTATAGTTCACGTTTGCATTCTGGCTTTTGAAAGAACCAATGGAATGCTTTGCCGTCAAAAACAATACCATATTAATTGGTTCAAATATGTATGAAAGATAGCTTTTATTAATATAATCTGGGTTTTTACTTTCCCTCTCGTTATTTAGAATGCTAAAGAGAGAATGCTTTCCCCAATATTGATCTATTAACGTTGTTAATTCTCTTTCGGCCTCCCTCGACTTAAAAAAGTTACCACAAAAATGCTTGCTGATACTTCCGTTTTGCAAAGAGAGATCGAAGACGACTCCGCTCTGTTTTCCTGTATAGTAATAAAGCTTCTCACCAATAAAGCTTTCTGCGAACGAGATAGAATAGTAGCCGGAATGGTTATTGCATATAAATCCAAGTTCTATAGTTGTTGGATCTTCACAATCAATCATTCTATGATCCGCCATGACCTTTTGAAATGATAGCATGTTTGCACTTGTTAGGGCAGCATACAATTCACCAGGCAGAGCTCCCGCTTTTTGCATCTGCTGGAGTTGCTCAGAATGCACTACCATATGAAAGGATTCTAGTGAAAGACGCAAAAAACTTAAACTATCAACGAAATTTGATTTCCCACTTCCGTTTTCACCATAAATCGCAACAAACTTCTTGTATGCATTTTTTCCTTTTCGAAAATCGAACCTTGTGTCTCTAAAGGATTTAAAATTCTTTAACTCAACATAAGTAATCATCGTTTATACCTCATTTAAATGATGTTCACCAATAGATTATCACATCTCCTTCAGCATGTCAAGAAACATATCCGATAACGACATAATTTATGCAAGATATCGACATGTTTTGCGACTCCGTAAAGTGATACCGTCATATGGTCGTCGAAAGCTAATAGTATTTTGATGCTTTCTTCCTAGGCTAACCCGTGATATTGCTTACTTATACTAAAAAACTAATTTGTAATATACAATAAAATGGCTGATTCGATTATTCTGCAAACACCTTTTCACACATTTGTATGTTACAAATCACAGTGTTATTCTTATTTCAAACAGAAAGGAGAAGCTCTTATGGGCAAAATCATTAGGAACATGATACGGTGCAATACCTGCGGCGAGACTATTGAAAGCACATCCCGCCACGATTTCAAATACTGCAAATGCGGACGCGTGTTTGTCGATGGCGGCCATGATTATCTTTGCAGAGGATATACTGTTTCTCCAGTAGATTTCACCGAGTTATCTGTGGAAGCTGAAGACGATTCGTCTGAAGATAGATCAAAATGATTCACAGTTCGAATCAGCTTGAATAATGCACGTTTTTACGTTATAATTGCATTAATCAATTCAGATGGTGGAGATACACATGCTTCCAACCGGTTTATACGAACAGATTATCAGCAAAGCATTAGATCGAGAGCTTGCTATATCGGACAAGCGCAGTCAGACTGCGCCGATCGATGACGCTGAAGCGGCTAAAGTCCTGGCGAAATATGTCGCAGAAATCGTCGAACGCGGTCTTGAGAACGTGAAGGATAACGGCGGTGATCTGAACTCCCAGGTGGAGCTTGTGAATCGGATCGTATCCACAATTGTCAGTGAGACAAGGGAAGAAGCATTCGAAGGCTTGTCTGTCGCAGAACGTGCGGAGCAGCTGCTGGCACTACTTGATACCAAGAATACGATCCATGCCGTCGATGCACGCACAGAGATTGTCCGTCCGGAAACATCGATCGCCCAAAGCTCGCTGTTTACTGGTGCGGCGCACGAGCCGCAGATGTATACGGAGTTGAAAAAAGAGATCGTTTCCTGCGACCGCATCGATATGATTGTTTCATTCATCAAATGGAGCGGGCTGCGGCTGATCATCAATGAACTCACCGAGTTCACACAGAACGGTGGGGAACTGCGCATCATCACAACTTCATATATGGGCGCAACGGACGTCAAAGCTATTGAAGAATTGCGCAAGCTTCCGAACACCAGAATCAAGGTCAGCTATAACACGAATATTACACGCCTTCACGCGAAGGCTTACATATTCTACCGAGATACCGGCTTTACGACGGCGTATGTAGGTTCCTCTAATATTTCCAACGCAGCATTAACCAGCGGCTTGGAATGGAATACCAAGATCACGAAAAAGGATCTACCCGAAACGATCGACAAGGTCGCCGCAACCTTTGAGTTTTACTGGAACGACAAGGAGTTTGAGTACTACGACGAGGGGCAGTGCGAGCGCCTTGCCCGTGCACTGAAAGCGGAACGATACCATGACACCAATAATCCGGCGCTGTACACGGTGGATGTTCAGCCGTATTCGTACCAACAGGAGATCCTTGATCGACTGGATGCGGAACGCACGGTGCGCGGGTATTATCGCAATCTGGTCGTTGCGGCCACCGGAACAGGAAAAACGATCATTTCCGCATTGGACTATAAGCGCTTCTGCAAACGGAATCCGGATAAGCCGTGCCGGCTGCTGTTCGTCGCTCACCGTGAGGAGATTCTGCAGCAGAGTATCGCTGCGTTTCGCGCTGTGTTGAAGGACGCCAACTTCGGTGCGCTGTTTGTCGGCAATTACCGGCCGGAAAGCATCGACCATTTGTTCATGTCGATCCAGACCTTCAATTCGCAGTCCTTCACGGAAAAGACGACGGCGGATTTCTATGACTATATCATCGTGGACGAATTCCACCATGCCTCGGCACCGACCTATCAAAAGCTGCTGTCCTATTATCAGCCGAAGATCCTGCTCGGATTGACAGCGACCCCGGAGCGTATGGACGGCAGAAGCATTCTGCCATACTTCAATAATCGTATTGCAGCGGAGATTCGTTTGCCGGAAGCAATCGACCGGAAGCTCTTGTGCCCGTTCCAATACTTCGGCGTGACGGATACGATCGATTTGGATTCGCTGAAATGGGCAAGGGGCGGATATGACCGCGCTGAGCTGTCGAACATTTACACGTTCAGCGGGTACGAGGCGAGACGCCGTGCTGATCATGTGATTTCCTCCTTGCTCAAATATGTGACGGATATCGATGATGTCAAAGGACTGGGCTTCTGTGTCACAATCGAACACGCCGGATTTATGGCGGAGTATTTCAATGCACACGGTATCCCGTCGATCTGCCTGACCGGCGAATCCTCCGACGAAGAACGTAAAACAGCGAAGAAACGGCTCGTGTCCGGAGAGATCCGATTCATCTTCGTAGTCGATATTTATAACGAAGGTGTCGACATTCCGGAGGTCAACACCGTCCTGTTCCTGCGACCGACCGAATCGCTGACGATTTTTTTACAACAGCTCGGACGCGGTCTTCGCCTTGCTGAAAACAAAGAATGCCTGACCGTTCTCGACTTCATCGGGCAGGCGAATCGAAAGTACAATTTCGAGGACAAGTTCGCTGCGCTGCTATCCAATACAACGCGCGGCGTGTCGCGTGAAATCAAGGAGGGCTTCACATCCTTGCCGAAGGGCTGTTATGTGCAGCTCGAAAAGAAAGCGGAAAGCTATATCCTGGATAATATCCGCGCATCCTACGGCAGCAGCGCAGGGCTTGTATCGCGCATCGAGGGCTTTGAGAAGGATACCGGACGCGAACTGACGCTTGCAAACTTCCTGGAGTATTACCATCTCGATCCGCGATCGATCTACAAGTATGCTACGTTCTCCCGTCTTTGCGTGCGTGCCGGCGTGGCGGATGACTTCAGCGAGCCGTTGGAGGAAACATTGACAAAGGCGTTTTCACGCCTTGCGGTCATTGATTCCCGTCGCTGGATCAAGTTCCTGCTGGATTTGCTTCCGCACCTGGACGATGTGAATTTTGCATCCTTACCGGATGTGGAAAAACGAATGCTGCAGATGTTTTATGTCACGGTCTGGAGCAAAACTGCGGATGACTGGAACAGTGACGAAGTGCTGGACAATCTGTATGCGCTTGCTGACGGCCCGGTGCTGCTCGGCGAGCTGTGCACGCTGCTGCAGTATCGGTACGATCATATCGACTTCATTGACGAACCGGTCGATCTCGGGTTTGAATGCCCGCTCGATTTGCACTGCACCTATACGCGCGATCAGCTGCTCGTTGCGCTTGATTTCATGAAGCCTGCAACCGTGCGCGAAGGCGTCAAGTGGCTGCCGGACAAGAAACTGGATGTGTTCTTTGTTACACTGAACAAAGCGGACAAGGACTATTCGCCCACGACGATGTACAACGATTATTCCATCAACAGTGAGCTGTTCCACTGGCAGAGTCAAAGCACCACGGCCGCAGAGTCGCCAACTGGTCAGCGCTATATTCATCATCAGGAGCGCGGCAGCCGTGTACTGCTGTTTGTCCGCGAATTCAAGGCGGACCGGATTTCCGGCGGCGCAGAGGCATATACGTTCCTCGGAACAGCTAACTATGTGAAGCATGAGGGCTCCCGACCGATGAACATTACCTGGAGTCTCGACGCACCGATTCCGGCAAAATACCTGAAGAAGACGAACAAATTGGTTGTTGGATGAAGCGGTTGGAGATTAGATAACTCGTATAAGTAAGTTTATTAGCAGAGAGGAATATAAAAATGCAGTTAGAAAAAGAAGTAGCCAAAGCAATACGGCATATATCTGCAATCGATTCACAACACACCTTAAATAATGATGATCAATCTCGCCTTGCTGGCAAAGTAATGGACGATGTAAAAAACACGTCATATCATTTTGAGAATACGGATATTATTATCTTACAACAAGGATCAAAAAAACGTTTAGTTAAGCTATATAGAGATAAATACTCTTCCGAAAATGTGCTATGCCAAAGTATAAAACAGGTACTAGACAAAGACTTTAGAGTAGACTATCCCAACCGAAATAAGATCTCCAGATCGCTATTCAGTATTCTGCCCGCAGCAATCCAAATGGCGGATTATACGATTGTTCGCTTTGATTTTAGGGATTATTTTAATTCTGTTTCTGCGGAGTATGCATATTGTAAGTGTATTGAAAACAAAATATCCGATCGATTAACGCGAGATTTGCTGAATGAATACTGTAAAAAAACCAAGTATACATATGCAGGGCTGCCGACTTCTAATGCAATAGCTGAAATAATTGCATCTGAATTTGATGCAGCTCTCAAACAGTCATTTGCCTCACTTGGTATTATCTTTTACTCCCGATACATAGATGATAGTGTTCTGGTTCTTAACAGATATGTCGATGAGATTACTATTAATTCTATGCTGGATAGTATTCTAAATAAAATATATCATGACAAAACAGTCAACGTTTCAAAGCGCTGCAAGACCAGATACAACCGCAAAAAGTTTTCATATATTTCGAAGCGGACACTTACAGCAAATCCCACTTCCTTTGACTATTTAGGATACGAGTTTTGGCTAAAACTTGCCTCTAATGGAAAGACTGAGATCCAATACGGGATAACGCAGGAGAAACGAATAAAGTATCAAGAACGATTGGAGAGAATCATTAAGAAATATACGGATCGGAGTAGTACAGACTATCAAAACACTGAGTTGCTGAGGCATAGAGTTTCAGCATTCTCATCGAGAGAAGTATATATGGGTATTAAGTATCAAACAAATATATGGAAATCGAAAGGTTTTATTTCAAATTATGGAGAACTACGCTATTTGCTTGGAACAGGATTACTGCATGCAGATACCGATGCGTTCTTAAAAAACATAGTAAAAGATGCTTTTGTCCAAGCTGGGATAAAACCGTACTTCGTATTCGGTGTGGAAAGAGAAGATTCTGGTTATAATCTTTATCACAACATGAAAGTTAATAAAACAATACTACTTGTTGACGGTATAGGCTATGATTATAAATCTTTAGTAGAGCTGTGTAGTCAAATTGGTATTAGTGATCTCGACGCTGGTGGGAAGCGCCGCACGTACAGTTCTTTAGTTAGGGAATACTTGATTAGAGTAAAGGTTGGATATTAATGACGAAACGGCAAGCTTTCGCTTACCGTTCCGGAACATTTGCCGTAGCTATGTTCAAAACATTCTGTTGGCGAAGCCAGCAGCATGCCGATGATGTGTGTGCAAAACGCACTGCAAGTAACGTTGCTTGCGCAGCAATTATATCGAATTATGGAGGTTATGTCAATATGGGATGGAGTGGATTAGAAAGAAATAAGCTTGATTTTATCTTATCTGATTTGTTACCAGTTGAACTTTCTGAGTTGTTTTCATATACATCATTCTATTCTTTCTTGCTAGAGAAGGAACAGCAGAGAGTCCTCGCGTCTATGGTTGAAATCGTAAAAGCAAAAAAAGCTCAGAGTAATGAAATAATGTTCCAAAAAGCATGGGCTACAAAGCCGTTAAAATACAACATTATGAAAGGACGAAAAGCTGTCCGAGAAATGAGTGTTGTTCAGCCTTTTTCTGCGATAAATTTATATCTTTTTATAGAGTGCTAGTGGGCTTCAAACGGAAATGAGCCAGATTATTGACTCTATACGTAGCAAAGCGCATTCAGACCCTAATTACAAACAGTTTCCATCGAAGCTTGCTACAATTCTTGTATGTGATTATTTGCAGAGGCAGTCTCCTAATGGGAAAAAGCCGGAGGAAAGCTTCTTTAACTGGAATGGCATTAAGTCTTTTGGAGAGCAAATTACATATCGAACTTTTCAGAGAACCGTTTTTAAGAAATACAAGAAGAACAGATATGGTCTTTACACAAGCATAAATTAAACAACCTATGATGGCACATATCCTGTATTTGAATAGTCTAGGGATAAAAGAAATCCAGTGCGCTAAAATGAAAGCAATAAGAGTAGTAGCAGCAATCATTCATAAAGACGGAAAGATCTTTGCCACGCAGCGGGGATATGGTGCGTACAAGGACTATTGGGAGTTCCCCGGTGGAAAGATCGAAGCAGGAGAGACGCCAGAAGAAGCATTGATCCGCGAGATCGAGGAAGAGCTTGCAACGACAATCCTGATCGAGCGATTCCTGACCACTGTGGAGTACGATTATCCGGAATTCCACTTGTCTATGGATTGCTTTATCTGCTCAGTTCTCCAGGGACAGCTGGAACTGCGCGAACATGAATCTGCGTCATGGCTTTCGATGGAACATTTGCACGATGTGAACTGGCTGCCGGCGGATTTACTGATCATAGAACAATTGGAATAATTGAAATCGGAGCGCGCATCATTTTGATGCGCGCTCCGGCCTTTTTTATTTGTCATCGTTTTTGTGCTTTGCACGGTAATGCCGTCCGCAGCGATCGCTGCAGAACTTTTGATCCTGCTGGGATGCGAAAAATGCTTTATCGCAGTTATCGCAGATCTTGATTGGAGATTGCGGATCGGTGAGGGTGAATGCGAACGCCATCTGTATAGCGTGCAGCAGCGAATGAAAATCCCATACCAGCACAGGGCTGTCGCCTTCCAATGCTATATGACACGTCGGAGACGATCCTTCAAACATCCTCATGCCCCAGCGCAGCGTCTCTTTTTCATCCTCGGTCAAAGGATCGTTATAGTAGAAAAAGACGGACAGAAAATTGAAGGCAAAGGATTTGAATACTTTTTTCTGCCACTCAATGTCTTCGGCATATTCGCGCAGGAAACTCATCTGCATGGCGATCGGGGTATAAGCATGGCAGGTAAGCATCAGCGCCTGAACAGGCACGTCGCCTTCGACATCCCATTCCACGTAATCTCCATCCTTTCGGTACGTCGGCTTTTTGAACGGAAAGAACAGATCGGTGTAAGCTTCCGTTTCCATCGATTCAGCACGAATGAAATCGTTTTTCGGGAGATAGACATAGTGATAGTCCATGAATCGCGGCGTGGTCGGGAGAGCCGTCATCAGACCCAGCAACCCGTAATTCCTGGCAAATTTCAGAATATCCTGTTCAATCAGCGGTCTGGGTTTCTTTCCCATAATTGCCAATCCGATATTGACGGCATCCAGCACAAGCTGTTTTGCGTTGTCCAGAGGGTAAATCATTTCAGGCGTCGCGCCGTCGACTGCGGTCAGATATTGCTTTCCGTTGTCTGCAGTCCGGATGTGATAATCGGAGAAACGCACCCAAAATGTAGATATATTTTTAAACAGATCCATCATATTATAAGCCCGTCCTTCTTCGTTTTAACACAGATCAAATTCTCAGTGTCATAATCGGGGTCATACTGCCAAATGTCGTTTTCATCCACATCCGGCCGTGGTGGCGGCGGTGGGGGATGCTTTTTGACTTTGATCACGTTGGTTTGCGTCTTCGGCAGATGCCGTTTCAACGTGCGGCTGATACCGCCGCGGAAGTCCGTATGCAGCATGGCGTCCGCATATTCCTCGAGAAAAAACCTCTCGGTATTCGTCAGATCCGTTCGTCCCGTGCGCTTTTGCAGATACGCGAAGACCGCTTTCTGCAGTTTCCTTTCCAGCGCCGTTTTGATTTTTCGGATTGCCCGGAGCGAGACGCCTTTCATTTCCGCAATCGGTTTTGTCTTCCATTCCCGCAGGAAATAGAAATACGCAACCATTTTCTGATCCACTGTCAGCGCGTCAAACTGCCGCGAATAGAAGGCCTTGGCGATCAATTCTTTCAGTTCATACGGGCAATCGTAAAGGGCATCAATGAAATCGCCGTGCTGCAAACTTTTTTCCACCGGCAGATTCATCCAAGCGGGAAACAGCTTCGGGAGCACCGACATTTCAAATTCCCACGGCAGATCTCCGCGCGGCAGTTCGTTCGCGTGGATCGTCCGTTCTCTGTTTTCGACCTTTTTATCGTATTCTTTCATCTCCTTTTCGATTGCCTTTACAGTCGGATCACCGTACTCGATCCGGCGCAATCCCTCATCCAGAACAGCCTCTTTCAGGTCCTCTTTTTTCTGCTCTTCTTCCGATTTTTCTTCCGGGAAATCGAGCTCGGCAGCAGCCCATTCCGTCATTTCTTCCAGCTGATCGGAGCGTTTCTTGAGCGTATCGTAATCCAGAACAAGCTCATCGGGCGAGCATGCCTCTTCATTCCAGTCCGTATAATCCGGCGAAAAACGAAGGTATTCTTCTTCATCCAGCATGTCGATTACTTCCATTTCAACATTCACCTACCTTCATTTTATCGATCATCATGTCCAAAAGTCTTCCCGGCATTCCTGTTCATCTTACCACCTTGAATGCAAAGGTGAAGTTAGGGTGATATATCCTTTGCAGCGAGAAACGGATAAAAGAAAGCGTTTCAGGAAGGATCAGCCCTGCTCAGGATCGCATTCAAGATGGATTATTGTTGATCTCAGCCTAACCGGAGCAA
>CAKJYC010000012.1 GCA_918244965.1 Clostridiales bacterium
GTGAAGGGCAGCGACACGCAGACGGTCACGCTTTCCGCGCTGTCCTACATCGAGCCGTTCCTGACCGCGTATTCAGGCAACACGGCCGCGCAGAACGCGATCTGCGCCTTCTACCAGTACGCCATGGCGTCGATCAGCTACTGATCCTTATCACCTGACAGGGGAGGTCGGTTCCGGCCTCCCTTTCATCGTACCGGCGGATCACAAGGGCGGCGGACCGGCGCGGCGGTTTTGCTGCCGAAAAGTCCGCATTTCCTCTTGACAAACGCCCCGTTTTCGCGGTATCGTATACAAGGAAACAACCGCATATTGTCCCGGAGGAGGGGTCCGGGAGAGATCGCATTTTTGACGCCGAAGGGGACCGCAAAAACTCTCAGGCAAAAGGATCGGACCCGGACGGGACTCCGGAAAGGAAAGGGGTCTGTTCCCCTTTACGCCGACGGTGCAACCGGTGCCGCAATCGCGTCCCGGGAATCTCTCAGGCTCGTTACGGAGGCGCAGGGTACAGGCGTACTTTGCGCTTTTTCATTTTCATCTGCGGCGGGCGCCGCATCATCACATTTTCGAGGAGGATCATATGAGCGAACTCAAACGTACCAAACTGTACGACGCGCACGTCAAAGCCGGCGCAACGATGGTCGACTTCGGCGGATGGGAAATGCCGATCCAGTATCCGGAGGGCATTGTCGCGGAGCATCTGTACACCCGCCGCTGCTGCGGCCTGTTCGACGTAAGCCACATGGGCCGTCTTTTGATCGAGGGGCCGGAACGGCTGGCGTTTTTGCAGCATGTGCTTTCGAGCAATGCGGCTGCGCTGGAGCTGAACCAGGCGCAGTACTGCATCATCCCGGACGAGAACGGCGTCGCCGTCGACGACGCGTACCTCTACCGGTTCGAGGAGGAGCGGTATCTGCTCGTCGTCAATGCGGCGAACACCGAAAAGGACCTTGCGTGGTTCGAGCCGATCGTGAAGGACTTTGACTGCACGATCAGAAACATCACGGGCGAGACCGTGTCGATCGCGGTGCAGGGCCCGGAGAGCGAAAACATCCTGAAGGTCCTGTCCGGCGGCGAGGAGATCACCAAGCCCGCTCGCAACAACCTGTCCACGATGCTGCTTGAGGGTCACAAGGTCCGCATCGCGCGCACCGGCTACACAGCGGAGCCGATCGGCTACGAGCTGTTCCTGAAAAACGAGGACGCAGACTGGATGTGGAACCGCCTGATCGAGCTCGGCGGCAAGCCGGCGGGCCTCGGCGCGCGCGACACGCTGCGCATGGAGGGCATGCTGCCGCTGTACGGCGACGAGATGGGTCTCGACGTCGCGGGCGAGCCGATGCCGATCTTCGCGCTGGCGCTTGCGCGGTTCGCGGTCTCCTTCGACGAAGCGAAGGGCGAATTCATCGGCCGCGAAGCGCTTCAAAAGCAGTCCGAGGCTGCAGCGTGCTTCCGCGCAAAGAACTATACGCCGGAAGCGATGGAGACGCTCAAAAAGCGCGTCCGTCCGATCGCGCTCGTCGATCGCGGCGTTATGCGCCACGGCATGCCGGTCTACCGGAACGGCGAGATGATCGGCTGGGTCACCAGCGGCACGATGATCCCGTATTACATGACCGAGGGCGAAGGCGCGGATGTGCGCCTGCTTCCCGAAACGGGCAAGCGTGCGATCGGCATCTGCTACATCAGCTCCGACGTGCCGGTGAACGGCGAGGTCGAGGTCGACGTGCGCGGCAAGCGTCTGAAGGCCGTCATCCCGTCGAAGCACATCAGCAACAACGTACCGCCTTACGTGGTACCTGTCATTTACAAACAGAAATAAATTGCAGGAGGAATGAACCATGACAATCAATCCCGAACTGAAGTACAGCCGTGACCACGAGTGGGTCAAGGAAGAAGACGGCCTTCTGGTGATCGGCATCTCCGATTTTGCACAGGATGCGCTGGGCGATCTCGTATTTGTGAACCTGCCTGAGGTCGGCGACGCAGTCACCGCCGGTGAAGCGTTCGGCGACGTCGAGTCCGTCAAAGCGGTTTCCGATCTGCTCTCCCCCGTTTCCGGCACCGTTGCCGAGATCAACGAAGAGCTTCTGGACGCGCCCGAAAAGCTGAACGAGGATCCCTACGGCGCGTGGATCATCAAGGTTTCCGACGTCACCGCGACCGAAGAGCTTCTGGACGCTGCGGCCTACGAAGCGTTCTGCGCGGAGGCATAAGGCATGGGAAGCTACGTTCCTTCCACCGAGGAACAGCGCCGGGAAATGCTTGAGGCGATCGGGCTTTCCTCCACGCGCGAGCTGTATCGCGACGTGCCGGAAAGCATGATCTTAAACCGCCCGCTCGATCTGCCCGAAGGCAAGAGCGAGCTGGAGGTGCGCGCCGCCATGGAAGCGCTGGCAGCGAAGAATACCGTGTTCAAGACGGTGCTGCGCGGCGCGGGCGCGTACGATCATTACATCCCCTCGATCGTGAAGTACATTCCCGCAAAGGAGGAGTTCCTCACCGCGTATACGCCCTATCAGGCGGAGATCTCGCAGGGCGTTTTGCAGTCGATCTTCGAGTATCAGACCATGATCGCGGAGCTGACCGGCATGGACGCAAGCAATGCGTCCGTGTACGACGGCGCGACCGCGGCGGCCGAAGCGGCGGCCATGTGCCGAGACCGCAAGCGCCGCGTGACCCTGATCTCGGCGACGACGCATCCGGACGTCATCAACACCGTCCGCACCTACTGCTACGGCACCAACGATACGCTTCAGGTCGTTCCGATGAAGGACGGCAAGACCGATCTCGACGCGCTGAAGGCCATGCTGAACGACGGCGTCGCCTCGTTCTATGTACAGCAGCCGAACTTCTACGGCCTGTTCGAGGACGCGGAGGCGCTGGGCGAAGCGGTCCATGCTGCGGGCGCCATGTTTGTGATGGGCTGCAATCCGATCGCGCTTGCGATCATGAAGACGCCGAGAGACTGCGGCGCGGACGTCGCGGTCGGCGAAGGACAGCCTCTGGGCCTTCCGATCGGCTTCGGCGGTCCGTACCTCGGCTTTATGGCGACGACCATGAAGCACATCCGCAAGCTCCCCGGCCGCATCGTCGGCGAAACGACCGACCACGACGGCAGACGCGCGTACGTGCTGTCGCTGCAGGCGCGCGAGCAGCACATCCGCCGCGAAAAGGCGAGCTCCAACATCTGCTCGAACGAGGCGCTGTGCGCGCTGACCGCAGGTCTGTATATGGCGACGATGGGTCCCGACGGCATGGCCGAGGTCGCAAATCAGTGCATGGCAAAGGCGCATTATCTTCAGAAGGCGCTCTGTCAAATCGACGGCGTAACGCTGCGCTATGACGGCGCGTTCTTCCATGAATTCCTGCTCGACATGCCGAAGTGCAAAGAGATCGAACAGGCGCTTGCAAAGAAGGGCGTCCTGTCCGGCCTGCCCTATGAGGACGGCATGCTCTGGTGCGTGACCGAAAAGGCGTCGAAGGAAACGCTTGACGAGGTCGTCGCCGCGGTAAAGGAGGTGCTCGCATGAACCTGATCTTTGAAAAAAGCGTCAAGGGACGCAAGTGCGATATCCTGCCGAAGCTGGACGTCGAGCCGGTCGCGCTGCCGGAGAATCTGCAGCGCGAGACCGCGCCGCGTCTGCCCGAAATGAGCGAAACCGACGTGTCGCGCCACTATACCGAGCTCAATAAGCAGGTTCACGGCGTCAACTGCGGCTTCTATCCGCTCGGCTCCTGCACCATGAAGTACAACCCGCGCATCGACGAAGAGGCGGCGGCGCTCGAAGGCTTCACGAACATCCATCCGCTTGCGCCGAAGTCCACGGTCCGCGGCGCTTTGGAGGTGCTTGAAACGCTGCAGGCGGATCTTTGCGAGATCACCGGCATGGACGGCATGACGTTCGAGCCCGCGGCAGGCGCGCACGGCGAATTCACCGGCGTGCTGCTCATCAAGCAGTACCACGATTCGCACAACGACACGAAGCGCACCAAGATCATCGTCCCCGATTCCGCGCACGGCACCAACCCCGCGACGGCGGCGATGTGCGGCTATCAGGTCGTCAACATCCCCTCCGCGCCGGACGGCTGCGTCGATCTCGACGCGCTGAGATCCGTGCTCGGCGAGGACACGGCGGGCCTGATGCTGACGAACCCGAACACGGTCGGCATCTTCGACGAGAACATCCTTGAGATCACGAAGCTCGTGCACGAGGCGGGCGGCCTGTGCTACTACGACGGCGCAAACACGAACGCGATCATGGGCGTCGTGCGTCCCGGCGACATGGGCTTTGACTGCATCCACCTGAACCTGCACAAGACGTTCGCCACCCCGCACGGCGGCGGCGGCCCCGGCGCAGGCGCGGTCGGCTGTAAGGAGTTCTTAAAGCCGTTCCTGCCGCATTCGGCGCTGATGGACCGGCCCGGCAGGGTCCAGGTCCGCGCGTTCATGGGCAACTTCCTCGTGTGCGTGCGCGCGCTGGCGTATGTGATGACGCTCGGCCGCGAGGGCATTCCGGAGGCGGCGACCAACGCGGTGCTGAATGCAAACTACCTGATGCAAAAGATCAAGGGCACGTTCACGCCCGCGTTCGACCGCATCTGCATGCATGAATTCGTACTCGACCTTTCGGGCTACGAGAAGGAAACCGGCGTGTCCGCGCTCGACGTCGCGAAGTCGCTGATCGACTACGGCATGCATCCGCCGACAATGTATTTCCCGCTGATCGTGCACGAGGCGCTGATGCTTGAGCCGACCGAGACGGAAAGCAAGGAAACGCTCGACTGGGCGGCGGACGTGTTCCGCAAGCTGTACGAGCTCGGCAAGACCGATCCGGAATTCATGCACAACGCGCCGCACAACACCCCGATCGGCCGGCCCGACGAGGTCAAGGCGGCGAGAAATCCGATCGTGCGCTACACCTTTGCATGATCGGCACGATCCGGGTCTTTGAAAGCGAGGGGTTCGATCCCCATCGCAATCTTGCGATCGAGCAGCACCTGCTGGAAACCGTTGAAGGCGGGTGCTGCCTTCTTTATCTGTGGCAGAACGCGCGCACGGTCGTGATCGGCCGCAACCAGAACGCGTGGGCCGAATGCCGCACGACACGGCTTATTGAGGACGGCGGCAAACTCGCGCGGCGTCTTTCCGGCGGCGGCGCGGTCTATCACGACCTCGGCAACCTGAACTTCACGTTTTTGCTGCGCGAGGAGGACTACGACCTACAAAAGCAGCTTTCGGTGATCCAAACGGCGTGCGCCATATGCGGGATCGAAACGGAGCTGTCCGGGCGAAACGACGTGCTTGCGTCCGGGCGCAAGTTCTCCGGCAACGCGTTCTATCATCACGAGGGCCGCGCGTACCACCACGGCACGCTGCTCATTGACGTCGACGCGGACGCCATGGCGCGGTATCTTTCCCCGTCGAAGGCGAAGCTGCAGGCAAAGGGCGTCGAAAGCGTGCGTTCGCGCATCGTGAATCTGAAGGAGCTGAACCCGGCGCTGACCGTCGAACGGCTGAAAGCCGCGATGATCCGGGCGTTTTCCGAGGTGTACGGCCTTGCGGTCTCCGCCCCGGCCGCGCTTGATGCGGCGCGGGTCGAGGCGCTTGCCGCGCACTACGCAAGCGACGCGTGGCTGTTCGGACAAAAGCTGCCGTTCACCTTTCGCTGTGAATCGCGGTTCCCCTGGGGCGGGATCGAACTGCAGCTTTTTGTCGATCGCGGTGTGATCCAAAACGCCGCGGTGTTCACCGACGATATGGACCCCGACGCCGCGCCGAAGCTAAAGCAAACGCTTTGCGGCTGCCCCTTTTCGCTTGCGGCGATGGCGGCGCACATCGAAGCGACTTCCCTCCCGCACGCGCGGGATCTCATCCAAATGCTGACGGAACAGGAGATTTGATATGTACGATTTTGATCTGATCGTCGTGGGCGGCGGCCCCGGCGGATACGAAGCGGCGCTTCATGCCGCAAAGCTCGGTTTGAAAACCGCTTTGATCGAAAAGGACTTTGTCGGCGGCACATGCCTGAATCGCGGCTGCATCCCGACCAAGGCGCTGCTGCACGCATCCTCGGTCTATGAGGAAGCGAAAAACGGCGCAGGTTTCGGCGTCCATGCCGAACCGACGTTCGACCTTGCCGAAATCTATGCCTACAAGCAGGGCGTCGTCGAAAAGCTGCGCGCGGGCGTCGAGGGACTTTTGAAGAGCGCAAAGGTCACGGTGCTTCGCGGCGTCGGCACGCTGACGGCTCCGCACACCGTGGCGGTCGACGGCGCGGCGTACAGCGCGCAGAGCATCCTTTTAGCAACCGGCTCCGTGCCCGCGCGTCCGCCGATCCCCGGCCTCGATCTTGACGGCGTTCTGACCTCGGACGAACTGCTTTCGGGTGTCGCGTCGTTCCAATCGATCGTCATCATCGGCGGCGGCGTGATCGGCATGGAGTTTGCGACGTTCTTCAATGATCTCGGCGTCGACGTGACTGTGGTCGAGGGCCTCGACCGGCTGTTGCCGCTTCTGGATAAGGAGCTCGGCCAGAACCTTTCGATGATCATGAAAAAGCGCGGCGTGAAGATCTTCACCGGCGCCATGGTCAAATCGGTCACAAAGACGGAGAACGGGCTTTCCGTGAACTTCGAGTCCAAGGGCGCGCCCGCAAGCGCCGAAGCCGAGGTCGTGCTCTGCGCGATCGGCCGCAGACCGTATACGGACGGGCTGTTCGGCGAGGGCGTTTCGCTCGAAATGGACGGCCGCCGCATCAGGGTCAACGAGAAGTTCGAGACCTCGATGGAGGGCGTCTGGGCGATCGGCGACGTCTCCGCAAAGATCCAGCTTGCGCACGTCGCGACGGCGCAGGGGCTTTTTGCGGTCAACGAGATCGCGGGCAGGGCGAACGGCGTCGACCTTTCGATCGTGCCGAGCTGCGTGTACACGCGGCCGGAAATCGCTTCCGTCGGCATGACCGAGCAGGAAGCGAAGGACGCGGGCATCCCGGTGAAGGCCGGCAAAGTCACGCTGTTCAGTAACGGCCGCACCGTCATCATCAACGGCGACCGCGGCTTTATGAAGGTGCTTGCGCATGCCGAAACGCGCCGCATCCTCGGCGTGCAGATGATGGGCGCAAATGTCAGCGATATGATCGGCGAGCTCGGCCTTGCGATCGCAAACGGGCAGACGGTTGAGGACCTTTTGAAAGCCATGCGTCCGCATCCGACCTTCGAGGAAGCGCTGACCGACGCGCTTTTGGATCTTTCCGCCAAGCTCGGCTGATGCGAATGTTGCAAAAGCTCCCGATTCCGAACCGGTTCGGGAGCTTTTTTCATTGCGCGAACGGGCGAAATTTGATATAATAAAAAAACAGAACCGTTCCGGAAGGAGGACAGATGCATGCAGGAGCAACGGACATTGATGAACGCGGCGCTCGGCGAGCCGCTGGCTGCGCGGCTGCGGCCGGAAACGATCGACGAGATCGTGGGGCAAACGCATCTCTTGGGTCCCGGCCGGATCCTTCGCCGTATCATCGAGCAGGACGCGGTGTCCTCCATGATCTTCTGGGGGCCGCCGGGCGTCGGCAAGACGACGCTCGCGCACGTGATCGCCAACCACACCAAGGCGAAGTTCATCAACTTCTCCGCCGTGACGAGCGGCATCCGCGAGATCCGCACGGTCATGCAGCAGGCGGATGAAAACCGCATGTATGGCGAAAAGACGATCGTGTTCGTCGACGAGATCCACCGCTTCAACAAGGCGCAGCAGGACGCGTTTTTGCCGTTTGTCGAGAAGGGCAGCATCATCCTGATCGGCGCGACGACCGAGAATCCGTCGTTCGAGGTCAACGGCGCGCTTCTGTCGCGCTGCAAGGTGTTCGTGCTGAAGGCGCTTTCGGAGAACGACCTTGCGACGCTTTTGCGCCGCGCGATCGACAGCGACAAGGGCTTCGGCAGACAGCAGGTCGTCGTTTCGGACGACGTGCTGCACATGATCGCCGTGTTCGCAAACGGCGACGCGCGCACTGCGCTGTCCACGCTCGAAATGGCGGTGCTGAACGGAGACTATAAGGACGGCGTGACGACCGTCACGGTCGAAACGGTTGAGCAATGCACCTCGAAAAAATCGCTGCTGTACGACAAAAACGGCGAGGAACACTACAACCTGATCTCCGCGCTGCACAAATCCATGCGCAATTCCGACCCGGATGCGGCCGTTTACTGGCTCGCGCGCATGCTTGAGGCCGGCGAGGACCCGATCTATATCGCGCGGCGCGTCACGCGCTTTGCAAGCGAGGACGTCGGACTTGCCGATCCGAGGGCGCTGGAGCTTTCCGTCGCCGCATATCAGGCCTGTCATCTGATCGGGATGCCGGAGTGCGCGGTGCATCTCACGGAGGCAGTGGTCTATCTTTCGATCGCGCCGAAATCCAATGCGCTCGACGTCGCGTACATGCGCGCGCGTGACGACGCTGTGAAACAGCTTGCCGAGCCGGTGCCGATGCATATCCGCAATGCGCCGACCAAGCTGATGAAGGACCTCGGCTACGGCAAGGGTTACCGTTACGCGCACGACTACGCCGAGAAGATGACTGACATGCAGTGTCTGCCGGATTCGCTCGTCGGCACGACGTATTACGAACCGACCGAACAGGGACTTGAAGTGCGGTTCAAGGAACGGCTGGAGCAGATCAAGGCATGGAAGGCCGCGCAAAAACAGAAATAAAGAAACAGAGGAACGGAAAACCGCTCCTCTGTTCATTATATGCGCGTAATACCGTTAATCCTCTTTTACGATCGCGCGGTAAATGCGGTCGAGATCGTCACGGGAATAATAGTGGATGATCAGCTTGCCCTTCTCCTCACTGCCCTGCACGGCGACCTTGGTGCCGAGTTCGGCGCGCATACGATGCAGCGCACTTTTCATCTCCGGCGACGGCTCGCGCTCAGTGCGTTTCTGATTTTTCGGCATTTCGGCAAAGCGCAGTTCGTCCTCCAGGCGGCGCACCGACCAGTCGTTTTCCACACACTTTTCCGCAAGCTCCGCCTGCAGATGCGGGTCTGCAACGCCTGCAAGCATCTTGCCGTGACCGGCGGACAGCTTTCCGCTCTTCACCAGCGTTTGCACCGGACGGGACAACGTCAAAAGACGCAGCGCGTTTGCGATCGCGGGACGACTCTTCCCGACGCGCTCGGAGACCTCCTCCTGTGTCAGATCGTGCTGCTCCATCAACAGCTTCAGTGCGGCCGCCTCCTCGATCGGGTTCAGATCCTCGCGCTGAATGTTCTCGATCAGCGCGATCTCCATCACGGCGGACTCGTCGATGTCCGACAGCACGACGGGGACGGTCCTGAGGCCGGCGATCCGCGCCGCGCGGTAACGGCGTTCGCCCGCGATGATCGTATACCGGTCGCCGTTGCGCTTGACAAGGATCGGCTGCATGACGCCGTGCCGCTTGATCGAAGCGGCAAGCTCGTTCAGTTTGTCGGGATCGAATGTCTTTCTCGGCTGATTCGGATTCGTGTCAATGCTGTATAAATCGACCTCAAACGACGTTTTGCCCGGGTCTTCCGGCGTTTCGATCTCGTCCAGCAGCGCGTCCAGTCCGCGCCCAAGCCCCTTATTCTTTGCCATGTCCTTCCTCCCGTTCAATAAACTCGTTCGCCAGATTCGCATACGCCTTCGCGCCGATGTTGCGCGCATCGTACAGCGTGATCGGCAGTCCGTGGCTCGGTGCTTCGCTCATGCGGACCGAGCGCGGAATGATCGTATTGTACACCTTGTCCCGAAAATGCTTCTTGACTTCTTCAACAACCTGCACACACAGATTGAGACGCGAAGAAAACATGGTCAATACAACACCCTGAATGTCAAGCGATCCGTTCAGTCGGCTGCGGACAAGCTTGACCGTGTTCATCAGCTGTGACAGGCCCTCCAGCGCAAAGTATTCGCACTGGATCGGGACCAGGATCGAATCGGACGCGGTCAGCGCATTCAATGTCAACTGACCGAGCGATGGCGGACAGTCAATCAGGATATAGTCATAACAGCTGCGGATCGTCTGCAGGATCCGCTTGAGCCTGTGCTCACGACCGGGCAGCGAGACCAGCTCGACCTCTGCGCCGGCGAGTGCGATCCGGGACGGCAGGATATCAAGTGTTTCGATCATCGTATGCAGAATGGCTTCCTGTACGGGCACGTCGTCAATCAGTACGTCGTAGCTTGAGAGCAGGTCTTTTCTACGCGCGACGCCGAGACCGCTTGTGCTGTTGCCCTGCGGATCAAGGTCGACAAGCAAAACGCGTTTGCCGGCCTGCGCAATGCATGCCGACAGATTGATCGCCGTCGTGGTCTTTCCGACGCCGCCTTTTTGATTTGCAATGGATATAATTTTTCCCATATACGCTCCTTTGCAGTCATTATACCCCTATGAAACGCGAAATGCAAGCCATGTTTCACGTGAAACAATTGTGCAGGCGGGGGCATGTTTCACGTGAAACAACAAAAGAGCCGCTGTATGCGGCTCCTTGCATCGCAGAAATTATGCTTTTGTCTTCGGCTTTGTCGTTGACGTCCGCTTCGCGGGCGTTTTCTTTGGCTCTGCAGGAGCCTTGGGTTCCGCAGGCTTTGCCGCGCGCGGCGCACGTTTTCTGACGGGCTTCGGAGGCTCCTCGTCCGGCAGACCCAAAAGGTTCCGGTACAGCTCCATATACTTGCGCGCGGAGACCGCCCAAGAGAAGTCGGTCTTCATGGCGCGGCGCATGAGCCGTTGCCACATATCGCGGTCGTCGTACCAGTAGCCGACCGCATGCTCCAGTACGTGCAACATATCGTGCGCGTTGTAGTCGTGGAAGCTGAAGCCGTTGCCGTCGTCCGTATACCAGTTGTACGGCAGGACGCTGTCGCGAAGACCGCCGGTCTCGCGGACGACCGGGATGGAACCGTATCGCATCGCGATCATCTGCGAAAGTCCGCACGGCTCGAACTGCGAAGGCATCAGGTACATATCGCTTGCCGCGTAGACGCGACGGGCGATCTGCTCGTCATGCCGCAGGCAGCAGACGAAATGGCCGGGAAAACGGTACTGCGCGTCGCGGAAGGCGTCCTCAAAATACTTGTCTCCGGTGCCGACGACGACCATCTGCACATCCATGCGCATGATGTCGTTCAGCACGCAGGTGATCAGATCGAGGCCCTTCTGCGCGGTCAGACGCGTTACCATGCCGATCAGCGGCACGTCGCGCTTCTGCAGACCCAGCTCCTCCTGCAGCGCTGCCTTATCCAGCTTCTTGCCTGACGGATCGCTTGCATTATAATGCACGGGAATTTGGATATCCGTTGATGGATCAAACGAAATAACGTCGATTCCGTTCAGAATGCCTGACAAAACGTTCTGTCTTGCGCGTAAAAGGCCGTCGAGACGTTCGCCGTAGTAGCCGGTTCGGATCTCCTCCGCGTAGGTCGGACTGACGGTCGTGATGCGGTTTGCGAACACGAGCCCCGCCTTCATGAACGACAGCAATCCGAAGAATTCGAGGTTGTTCGGCGAGAAATAGCCTTCGTTGAGGCCGAGCACGCTGTTGATGCGCTTCCAGTCGAAGATGCCCTGGAATTTGAGATTGTGGATTGTGAACACGGTATGCACGTCGCGATAGCCGTCGAGCGTGCGGTACTGGTCGTTCAGAAGAACCGGAATGAGGCCGGTCTGCCAGTCGTTGCAGTGGATGATGTCGGGGTAATAGTTGAGATGCTTGAACGATTCGAGCACGGCGCGGCAGAAGAACGCGAAGCGGAAGCCCTCCTGCTCGTCGCCGGTGTAGATCTTTTCACCGCCGAACATCGCCAGATTGTCGATGAAATAGAATGTAACGCCGTCCTGTTCGAGCTTATCGACGCCGCAGAACACGGAATAGCTGCCCAAAAGCAGGGTGAAGTGGCAGACGTGCTGCATCTTCAGGATATAGTAGTCTCCGATCTGCGCGTATTTCGGCACCATGACCGAAACCTCCGCGCCTTGCCGGACGAGCTCCTTCGGAAGCGAGCCGACGACATCGGCCAGACCGCCCGTCTTGATATACGGGAAGCACTCGCTTGCGGTAAACAGAATTTTCATGATGATTCTCCTTTCGCTGCGGTCAGACGGTCAGATTCTTACGGAAAACCAGCGGAATGCCGTCGTATCCGGTCAGCTGACGGCCGCCGTTGACCGTTACGTTTTTGTCGAGAATGACGTGATCGAGCGACGCGCCGGAACGGACCGTGACGCCCTGCATCAGGATGGAATTCTTCACGACTGCGCCGCGCTCCACGGTGACGCCGCGGAACAGGATCGAATTCTCAACGGTGCCGTCGATCAGGCATCCGTCCGCCATCACGGCGTTGCGCACGCGTGCGGTTTCGCCGTACTTCGAGGAGATCTCGTCCTTGACCTTGGTATAGATCGGATGCGCCATGCTGTAAAGGTCCTGGGCCTCCGGCGCATCCAGAAGCTCCATGCTGTGCATGAAGTAGGTGTTGACAGAGTCGATGCGCGCAACGTAGCCGTCGTACCGCCAGCCCATGATCTTGAGGTTTTTCACCTGCTGCAGCAGAACGTCGCGCACGAAGTCGACGCTGCCGCGCGAATACGATTCCTCGACGAGATCCTCAAAGAGGTCCTTGTCGATGACGGTGACCTCGCAGCTGCGGAAGTTCGAGCGCGGATTGCGCGGATTCCATTCGAGGCTTTCCACGGTCATCCCGTCGTCGCCGAAGAGCAGGCGAAGGTCGCGGTTCTGCTCTTCCGGGAAGAAGCGCGGGTCTTCGTTGTACATGAGCGTGATGTCCGCGCCGGTTGCGATGTGCTGTTCCAGGATCGCGTCAAACGTCGTATTGAACACGGTATGACTGCCGCACAGGATCAGATACCGCTGCGAGGAGCGGCGGATGTACTGCATAACGGAGTGGAACGCGTCGGTGTCGCCGCGGTACAGACCGGTGTTGTCCTTGGTGGAATACGGAGGAAGGATAAAGAGACCGTCGCGCTTGCGGTTCAGGTCCCATTCCTTGCCGGTGCCGAGGTGGTCCATCAGCGAATGGTAGTTCTTCTGCACGATGAGGCCGACGTTGCGGATGCCGGTGTTGACGAGGTTGGACAAAACGAAGTCGATGCAGCGATAGCGGCCGCCGAACGGCAGCGCGCCGACCGCACGGCTCAGCGTCAGATCACGCATAAAGGGGTTTGCTTCGCCCGTAAAGATCAGACCGAATGCCTGCTGGTTCATGCTTGCGCACCTCCGTTCACAAATTGGTCGAGGGTTTTCGAGGTCACGACCGCGCCGCGCGGGATCACCGCGCCTGCAGGGACAACCACATCGTTGCCGATCAGGGCGATGTCGCCGGTCAGCCGGTTGTCGACCGTTTCTCCGTCTCTGGGCGGGACGCCGATCTGCACATTATCGCCGATCACGGCGCCTTCGCCGATGATCGCCTTCTCGACGGTGCAGTTCTGACCGATCTCGGCCAGCGGGAAGATGACGGAATCGGTCACCGTCGAGCCCTCGTCCACGGAGGAGCCGCAGAACAGCACGGTGTGCGTGACCGCGCCGCGCACCACGCAGCCCTCGGTCACCAGACTGTTCTTCACATCGGCGTTTTTGCCGGTGTAGTGCGGCGGCATGACCGGGTTGCGCGTATAGATGCGCCATGCGGGATCGTTGAGATCGAGCACCGGCTTTTCACCGAGCAGATCCATGTTCGCCTCCCAGAGACTCTGGATCGTTCCGACGTCCTTCCAGTAGCCCTCGAACGGGTAGGCGACCATGCGCTCACCCGCGTTGAGCATTGCCGGGATGATGTTCTTGCCGAAGTCGTTTTCGCTGTTCGGATCGGCGTCGTCGCGCTGCATGTAGTCGCGCAGCTTGCTCCAGTCGAAGATGTAGATGCCCATCGAGGCGTTGTTGCTCTTCGGCTGCTTCGGCTTTTCCTCGAACGAAACGATGTTGCCGTCGTCGTCCGTATTCATGATGCCGAAGCGGTGCGCTTCCTCCATCGGGACCTTCAGCACGGCGATCGTCGCCGCCGCCTCGTGCGAGACGTGGAAGCGCAGCATCTTCGTATAGTCCATCTTATAGATATGATCGCCTGACAGGATCAGCACGTAATCCGGGTCGTACTGATCGACGAACTCGCGGTTCTGCCAGATCGCATTCGCCGTGCCGCTGTACCAGCGCCCGGTGCTTTCCGTCATGTAGGGCGGCAGCACGAACACGCCGCCGTTTGAACGGTCGAGGTCCCAGTGCTGGCCTGTGCCGAGGTACGCGTTGAGCGCAAGCGGGCGGTACTGCGTCAGCACGCCGACGGTGTCGATGTCGGAATTAACGCAGTTAGACAGCGGAAAGTCGATGATGCGGAACTTTCCGCCGAACGGGACCGCCGGCTTCGCCATGCTGGAGGTCAGGACGCCCAGACGGCTTCCCTGTCCGCCGGCGAGCAGCATGCAGACGATTTTCTTTTTCATGAGACGATTCCTTTCCGGTTGTATTGGTCAAGGGTTACTTTTCGGCGGGCGTGAAACGGAAGAATACCGCGCCGTAGGCGGGCAGCTTCACGTTGAGGCGATGGCGGAACTTGTTGAACGATTCCTCGACGGTCGTGACCGGATGGTTGAACGACATGCCGCCGCCGCCGAAGTACGGCGCGTCGGTCGAGAAGACCTCGGTGTACGTGCCGGCCTGTTCGGAGCCGAGGCAATAGTCGTCCCACGGGACCGGCGTGAAGTTGAACACGCACAGGATCGTATTGCCGGCGTCGTCCTTGCGCACGAACGAAGCGATCGAATGCACCGCGTCGTCGACCGCGACCCAGTCGAAGCCGTTCCAATCGTCGTCCCGCTCATAGAGCGCGGGCGTGTTGCGATAGAATTTGTTCATTTCGCGCACGTAGCATTGCATTTCGGCGTGCTTCGGATATTCGAGCAGCATCCAGTCGAGCGATTCGTCATAGCGCCATTCGATAAACTGACCGATCTCCATACCCATGAAGTTGAGCTTTTTGCCGGGATGGGCCATCTGGTACGCGTACAGCAGACGAAGCTGCGCGAACTTCTGCCAGTAATCGCCGGGCATCTTGTTGAGCATGGACAGCTTGCCGTGTACGACCTCGTCGTGCGAGAACGACAGCACATAATGCTCGGAGAATGCGTACATGAGCGAGAACGTGAGCTTGTCGTGATGCCATTTGCGGTAGAGCGAATCCATCTGCATGTAGCGCAGCATGTCGTTCATCCACCCCATGTTCCACTTGTAGTCGAAGCCGAGGCTGTCGTCGTGCTTGTTGGTAACGCGCGGGAACGCGGTGCTTTCCTCGGCGATGAGGAGCTTGTTGCCGGGCAGCTCGCGGACGGCGGCGGCGATCTTCTTGAAGAGGTTGACGGCGTCGAGATTCTCCCTGCCGCCGTACTGATTGGGGAGCCATTCACCATCGTTGCGGCCGTAGTCGAGGTAGAGCATGCAGCTGACGGCGTCGACGCGAAGACCGTCGATGTGGAACTCCTTGAGCCAGTAGCAGGCATTGGAAACGAGGAAGCTCTGCACCTGCGTGCGGCCGTAGTCGAACAGCAGCGTGCCCCACTGCTTCATTTCGGAGCGGCGCCAATCCGGATGCTCATAGGTAGGCGTACCGTCGAAATAGGCGAGGCCGTAGGAATCGCGGGTGAAGTGCGCGGGGACCCAGTCCATGATAACGCCCAAGCCGCGTTCATGAGCGCGGTTGACGAAGTAGCGGAAATCGTCCGGCGTGCCGTAGCGCGCAGTCGGCGCATAGTAGCCGGTGACCTGATAGCCCCAGCTCGGATTGTACGGATACGCCATCAGCGGCATGCACTCGATGTGCGTATAGCCCATGTCGGCCGCGTAGTCGACGAGCTCATGCGCGAGCTCACGGTAGCCGAGGCCCTTCTTCCACGAGCCCATGTGCACCTCATAGATGTTCATCGGCTCCTTATGCCGCTTCGAGCAGCGGGAAATATACGCGTCGTCCGTCCACGGGAACGGCTGCGCCTCCCAGACCATCGACGCCGTGCCGCCGGGCTCGCAGCGCTGCGCATACGGGTCGGCCTTCATCGTGACGTAGCCGTTCGGGCCCTGCACCGCGTATTTGTACAGGTGTCCCTCGTTGGCGATGCCGATCACGGCTTCCCACACGCCGGTCGAGCCGACGCGCGTCATCGGATCCTGAAACGGGCTCCAGCCGTTCCAGTCGCCGACGACCGCAACGGTCATCGCGTTGGGCGCCCAAACCGCAAACCGCCAGCGCTTTTCGCCGTCCACGTCGATCAGATGGCAGCCGAGCGAACGGTATGCTGTTTTGGTGGTGCCTTCGTTGAAATAGTACAGTTCCTCATCGGTCAGATAAGCCATTATATTTCACCTCGTCCCTGGGCAGCAGGCGTTTGCCCCGCCCTATATTATTACAACACTATCATACCATATCCTTCGCGCAATGGAAAGTGTTTCCACCCGTGAATTTATTGTAAAAGTGAGAAAAAATTTCCGGAACCGTTTTATTTTTGACGCCGGCTGTGGTATACTGCAACAAAACGGGGAAAGGAGATGCCGCAATGAAGGCGAAAACCAAACGTCTGATCCTGATCGGCGGCTTTGCGGTCGTGCTGATCACGCTTGCGGTCGTGCTGCCGCTGACGCTCGGCACGCCGAAGCTGTCGCTTACGGAGGCGCGCATCGTCCTCACCCCGGAGCCGAAGACGGAGGAGGACGACGTGCTTGCGTACACGCCGGTCCCGACACAGGCCGCGCCGGCCGGAACGCCGGTGCCCGTGTATCCGCAGAAGGCGGTCAACCTGCTGGCGGACGGCGTGCCGCTGTTTGCGGTCGACAGCCGTGAAGCGGCGGAGCAGCTTGTCCGGCTGTACGTCGACGAATGCGCATATGAGCATCTGGAGGACAATGACGTGCTGCTGACGGCGACGGTCGACGTTGCGCTTGCCACCGTGCCCGCCGACGGCTCCGTGGAATACGTCGCGTTCGATGCGGCGCTGAACAGACTGCGCAAGAATCGCTCGCTGATCCCGGTGCGCCGCACGGTCGAGCGCGTCTCCGTGCTCGCGGAAGCGCCTGCGCCGCAGACAGAGCGAACCGCGCTGCTGCCGCAGGGCGCGCGTATGCTGGTTCGCTGCGGCGTCGAGAGCCGCACGCTCGTTTTCACCGAAACGCTTTACAAGGACGGTCTTGCCGTCTCCGAGACCGAAACGCTGCGCATGCCGATCCGCAACGGCGTCGCGCGGCACACGCTGCTCGGCTCCTATCGCTACACAGGCGCCGTGTCCGACGCACTGATCAGGGACGAAGGCAGCGCAGGCGCAAAGCCGCAGTCGCTGTCCTTTGCCGCACCGGTCCGCGGAAAGCTCACGAGCTGCTTTGGGCTGGCGACCGGAACGATGCGCTACGGCGTGGACTTTTCCGCAGCGCCCGAAACGCGCATCGTCGCGCCGGAATCCGGCACGGTCGTGTTCCTCGGCGAGCGGCCGGGTCTGGGCTATGTCATCGAGATCCGTCACGAGGAGGGCTTTGTTTCCCGCATCTGTGTCGGCGCAAAGGCGGCGGTCGCCGGCCTTACGCTTGAAAAGCATGTGCAGAAGGGCGAAACGATCGGCTATCTTCCGCAGATCGAGTCAAGCCGGGAAACGATCCTGCACTATGAGCTTTTGATCGACGGGATCCCCCATAACCCGCTGTTCTACCTGCCGGCGCAATAACGGCGTTGCGTTCACGCGGCGTTCGTGCTATACTATCCGCATAAAACCCCTCCTCCAGGCGAGCGTGGGGAAATGCGTTTTGGAAAGGAACGGATATGTATCTCATCGCAGGGCTCGGCAATCCGGGGCTGGGCTACAAAAAAACACGGCACAACGCGGGCTTTCAGGCGCTCGACGCGCTGGCGGACCGCTTCGGGATCCGTGTAAAGACCAAGGGCTTTTCGGCGCTGTACGGGGAGGGCCGCATCGGGGACGAGCGCGTGATCCTCATGAAGCCCCAGACCTATATGAACAACAGCGGCGACGCCGTGCAGCAGCTTCTGCACTTTTACAAGCTCGCGCCGGAATCGCTGATCGTGCTGTACGACGACATCGAGCTGCCGACCGGGAGCCTGCGCATTCGCGCAAACGGCTCCGCGGGCAGTCACAACGGCATGCGCTCGATCATCGCCTGCGTGCATTCGGAAAACTTCGCGCGCGTGCGCATCGGCGTCGGCAAGGACGAAAGCGTGCTGCTGCGCGATTATGTACTGAAGCGTCCCTCGAAGGCGGAGCAGGCGCAGCTGGACGAGGTCTTTCAGAACGCCGCCGACGCCGCCGCGCTGATCGTCGCGGGACGCATCGGGGAGGCGCAGACCAAGTACAACAAGAAGCATGAAAAGAACCGCTCCGTTTCGATCGACGGACATAAGGACGACACAGAACATGGTGCATAAACACACCAAAATGGTCGTATGAAAGAGCTTTTGCGCGCGATCGCAGACGATCCCGCCTATCGACAGCTGCATACTGCGTTACAGGACGGCGACGGAACGGTTGCCGTATTCGGCCTGTCCGAGGCGCATCGCCCTGCGGTGAATGCAGCGCTTGCCGAGGATCGGACGGTCGTTTGGGTCGCGCCGACGCCCGCCGAGGCGATGCGGCTTTTCGAGCTGCAGCGGGCATATCGCCCGGACGCCGGGCTGTTTTTGCCGCGTGAGCTGCCGCTGGTCCACCTTGAAGCGGTCTCGACCGAGCGACGCGCGGGCAGGCTGTCCGTGCTCTCGCGCCTTGCGCTTTCCGTGTCCTCGCTCGTCGTTACCTGCGCCGAGGCGCTGATGGAGCGCCTTGCACCGCATGAGATCTTTATGTCGCAGATCGTGCGCGTGCAGGTCGGCGATACGATCGACCCGCGCACGCTTCTGGAGCAGCTCTGCACGGCGGGCTACGAGCGCACGGCAGAGATCGAGGGTCCCGGTCAGTGCGCGATGCGCGGCGATATCCTGGACGTGTTCCCGCCGCAGGCTGAGTATCCGTACCGCATCGAATTTTACGGCGACGACGTCGATCAGATGCGGCAGTTCGATCCACTGACGCAGCGCGGCGTCGGGCAGGTGCGTTCCGCGGTGCTGCCGCCGGCTTTTGAGACACCGCAGACGGCGGAGGCGATGGCGCGCGCCTTACGGCTGTTGAAGAACGCGCAGGGCTTCGACGCGCAGCGCGAATCGTGGCGGGAGCGCCGTCCGTGCGTCGGCGCAGACGTGCTGGTTCCGCTGCTGTATCCGGTCACCGAGACGCTCCTCGATTATCTTCCCGACGGCGCCCTGCTGCTGTTGAACGACCCGTCGCGTATTGCGGACGAGGCAAACGCGGCGGAGATGCTCTTTGCGGAGACGGTCGCGGCGACGCTCGAACGCGGCGAAGGACATTCGTCGCAGGGAAAGCTGCTGGTTCCGGCCGACGCGCTGATGAAGCGGCTCGACGGCGGGCACAGCGCCGCGTATTACGCGCTGTTTCGCCCCTATCCGGAATTCAGGCATCGCGTGCGCGTCGGCTTCACGGCGGAGCCCGCGCCGGCGTACCTCAACGATTCCGCACAGTTTGTTTCCGAGCTTGCGCGGCTTCTGCAGGCGCGGGAAGCGGTGCTATTATACGTCGGCGAGGCGACGGAGCGCATGCACGACGTGCTCGACGGCAGCGATCTGCGCGTTGCGTATGCGGACCGTCTCAACCGCCCGCCGGTGCGCGGCGAAGCGCTGGTCCTGAAGGAGACGCTGCCGCAGGGCTTCGCGTTCCCGGAGCTGCACCTGTATGTGCTGACGGCGCAGGAGCTGTTCGGCAAAAAACCGGCTTCGCACGTGAAAAAGCGCGGGGCGACGCTGCGTTGGACGGATCTTTCCGTCGGGGATTACGTTGTGCACGAGGCGCACGGCATCGGCAAATTCCTCGGCGTCGAGCAGCTGACCGTGCAGAACAGCACGAAGGACTATCTGCTGTTCGCCTATCGCGGCGACGACCGGCTGTACATCCCGACCGATCAGCTCGACCGCATCCAGAAATACGTCGGCGCGGACGCGGACGTGCCCCCGCAGCTATCGAAGCTCGGCGGCACGGAATGGCAGCAGCGCGTACAGAAGGCGCGCGAGGGCGCAAAGAAGCTCGCGGTCGACCTTGCGCGGCTGTATGCGGCGCGCTCTTCGCACAGCGGCTTTGCATACGCAAAGGACACCGCGTGGCAGAAGCGGCTTGAGGACGCCTTCCCCTATGAGGAAACGCCGGATCAGGCGCAGGCGATCCGCGACGTCAAAGCGGACATGGAATCGCCGCGCCCGATGGACCGGCTGCTGTGCGGCGACGTCGGCTACGGCAAAACCGAGGTCGCCATGCGCGCGGCGTTCAAGGCGGCGCAGGACAGCAGGCAGACCGCCTTCCTGGTCCCGACCACGATCCTTGCCCAGCAGCACTATCATACGCTTTTGCAGCGGTTCGCGGATTTTCCGGTCCGCGTCGCGTGTCTTTCCCGCTTCCAGTCGCCGAAGGAGTGCGCCGAGGTCAAAAAAGGGCTCGCGTCCGGCGAGATCGACGTGGTCGTGGGCACGCATGCGCTGCTTGCAAAGTCCGTGAAGTTCAAGAATCTGGGTCTTCTGATCATCGACGAGGAACAGCGCTTCGGCGTGAACCACAAGGAGCAGATCAAGGCCATGCGCAGCGAGATCGACGTGCTGACGCTGACTGCGACGCCGATCCCGCGGACGCTGAACCTGTCGATGACCGGCATCCGCGACATTTCGACGATCGACACGCCGCCGGAGAACCGGTTCCCGGTGCAGACGTTCGTGACCGAATACAACGACGCGCTCGTTGCGACCGCGCTCCAGAGAGAGCTGGCCCGCGGGGGACAGGCGTTCGTCGTATCGAACCGTGTGCTGACGATGGGCGCGACGCTCCAGCACCTTGAAAAGCTGCTGCCAGACGCGCGCATTCAGATGGCGCACGGACAGATGCCGGAGCAGCTGCTCGAAAACACGATGCTGGCGTTTCTGAACCGCGAGATCGACGTGCTGCTGTGCTCGACGATCATCGAGAACGGCGTGGACATCCCGAACGCGAACACGCTCGTCGTGCTCGACGCGGACAAGCTGGGCCTTGCGCAGCTCTATCAGCTGCGCGGTCGCGTCGGCCGTTCCACGCGCATGGCGTACGCGTACTTCACCGTGCCGCAGGCGCGCGCGATCTCCGAGACGGCGCAGAAGCGGCTGCTTGCGATCCGCGAATTCACGCAGTTCGGCGCGGGCTTCCGGCTTGCGATGCGCGATCTGGAGATCCGCGGCGCGGGAAGTCTTTTGGGCGCGGAGCAGCACGGGCATATCGCGGACGTCGGCTATGAATTCTACTGCAAGCTGATGCGCAGCGCCGTCGCCGAGGCAAAGGGCGAAACGCCGGTGCACGAGATCGAGACGACCGTCGACGCGCCGATCGACGCGTACGTACCGAAGTCGTTTCTGCCGTCCGAGCTGCACCGGCTCGCCATGTACAAGCGCATTGCGGACATCGGCGACGCCGACGCATATACGGACCTTTTGGACGAATTCAACGACCGCTACGGCGACCTGCCGGAGCCGGTGATGACGCTGATGCAGCTGGCGCTGATCCGGGCGTATGCACGGCGGGCGGGCTTCTCCGCCGTCACCGTGCGCGATGGTAAGGTTACGATGACCTACGACACGTCGGCGCATCCGGACGGCATGCGGCTCCTCGCCGTTCTGTCCGAGGATCCCGATCTCAAACTGGTCGCGGCGGAGCCCGCGCAGGTGGTCTGGACGAACAAAACCTGCAGTTGTCGCGATTTTGTCAAAAAACTTCCACAATTCGTTTACAGGCTGATGCATTGCATCGACCCGGAATCGGGAGTATAATAGGAGAAAACTACGGAAAGGAACTCTGATTTACACATATGAAGCATTGGAAAAAACTTCTTGCCGTCAGCACGGCAGTACTGATGACGCTGTCCATGGCGGCGTGCCTTGTGCCGAAGACCGACGACGCAGAGGCGCCGACGGCAAAGACCTCCGCACAGACGACCGACAAACCCGCGGACAATCCCGCAGGCGAAACGGCATTTGACGGCGACGCGATCGCGATGGAGCTCGGCAGCGTCACGGTTACCGCGAACGAGTTTGCAAACGTGTTCGAATCCTACATCGGCATGTTCTCCTACACCGGCGAGATCACGGGCGAAGACGTTGAGCAGTGCTTTGCCATGGTCGAGGACGAGCTGATTCGCTACTACCTGCCGCTGTGGAAGGCCGAAGCGCTTGGGATCACGCTGTCCGCAGAGGAGGAGACGGAGATCGAATCGCTCGCCCGTGAGCAGGTCGAGGAGGAGCGCAGCGCGCTGCTGTGCCAGTTCGCGTACTATTACGGCGCGGCCGACGACATTGCGGACGATGCGTCAACGCTGACCGAGGAGCAGATCGCAACGGCGATCGACGGGATCAACGAGCAGCTTGAGCAGATGTTCTACGAGGGCTTCGTGTTCGAGGACTACCTTGCGATGGAGCAGGACAGCTATGCGGAGAGCTATCGGATCGACAAGCTGACCGTGCTTCTGCAGGAACGCGTAACAAACGGTCCGGTCGGCGACGCCGAAATCGAGGACTGGTATCAGAAGACGCTTGAGGAGCAGAAGAACCGGTATACCGAAAAGCCGGAGGAATTCTATTACAATACGCTAAGCTACGACAGCGGGCTCAGCGAAGCCCCCGTGCTGTACGCGCCGGAGGGCTATGTGCGTGTGCAGGTCGTCGAGATCATGCCGGAAGGCGATCCCGATCCCGCGATCGCGGAGAACCGCACAAAGCTGTCCGCGCTTGAAGCGGAGTACGGCGCGATCCTGCTGAACGGCGGCGACGAGGCGCGCAAGGCCGAGATCGAGACCGAGCATGCCGCGCTGAAGGCGAAAACCGAAGCGCTGGAGGCAGCATATTACAGCGAAGTGCGCGGGAAGTGCGAGCAGGCACATGCCGCGCTTGCGGGCGGCGCGTCGTTTGAGGACGTCATGGACACGTACAACGCGCACGACGATGACGAAACCGGCAGCGACGAACGGCTGGTCTACCTGAACGGTACGGACACGCGCAACGGCAGTCTGCAGGCGATCGTCAGGACACTTGCGCCCGGTGAATATTCCGCGCCGACGCTGATCGACGGTGCGTATGTGATCGTGAAGCTGGTCGAAACGATCCCGGAAGGACCGGTCGACCGCGCGTCGATCGACGACCTGATCCGCGCCGCGGCAAGCGCATCTCTGACGGATGAAGCGTGGGAGGAGCAGTTCGACCTCTGGCTTGAGGAGGCCAAGGCGGCTGCTGTGTTCCATCGGGACACCTATGAGATGATCGGCGAAGACTACCTGTACGAATAAAGCACGAATAAGGAGGAACGAAACGATGTACTGTCCGAAATGCAGAAAGGTCCTGCCCGACGACGCGACCGTATGCGACGCGTGCGGCGCCGTAATCGCCAAGGAGCCGGAGCTGATGTTTGATCCGCCGAAGAAGGAAAAGACCGAAAAGGCGGCAAAGACGCCCGCCGTCAAGGACGCGTTCAAAAAATGGGCGCGGGAGCAGGGCTCGTTCTGCCTGATCGCAAAGGCGGTCGCCGTCGTCGTGATGCTGTTCTATCTTTTGACCGCGATCGTGTACGCGATCACGCTGATCGTCGAGCACTATGCGGGTGGCGTTGTCTTCTCGGAATTCTTCCTGAAGCTGCTGACCGGCCTCGTCTACGGCGTCGTCATCTGGCTGCTGTCCGACGCGGTCCTGTACCTGCAGAAGCTGTATGAAATGAAAAAGAAGGAACAGAAGGATAAATAATCCGAAAAAAACAGGGACCGTTCAAAATGCTTTTGAACGGTCCCTTTTGCATGCTGTTTAATTCGCAACCTTGGAGTGGCACATCGGGCTCGTCAGGTCGAGGCCGAGGAACGTATAGCCGTTTTTCGTGCCCCATTCGAGGATGGACTCGACGGCGCGCACGCTCTGAAGGTGGATGTCGTGCTGCAGTACGATCGAATAGTCCGGATGGTTCTTCATGCCGGCGATGACGCGGTTCTTTACGTCCGCACTCGTGTAGGCCTTGCCGCTGCTGTCGCCTGCAGACACGGTCCAGTCGAAGTACCGGTAGCCCATGTCCTCCATGATCTTCGTGAGCCGGGTCATGATCCCCTTGTTCCGGCGGCTCGCCGTATTGCCGCTGCCGCCGGGGAAGCGAAAGATACGCGTGTACGAACCGGTCTGTTCCTTGATGACCTCCTGCGTTTTCAGAAAATCCTCGAAAAACGCCTGCTCGTTCTTGTACATCTTCTTGTATTCGTGCGTATAGGTGTGCACGCCGATGCTGTGCCCCTCTTCATACGCGCGTTTGATCAGATCCTTGCGGCCCTTATTGCCGATCACAAAGAACGTCGCCTTGGCGTTGTACTTTTTCAGCACGTCAAGGAGCTGCTCGGTGTAGCCGCACGGACCGTCGTCGAACGTCAGATAGACCGTTTTTTCGGGCGGCATGACGATCTCCGGCATCTCGACCGGCACGACCTCGACCGTCCGCACGACCGTCGTGCTTCTGCCCTCGCCGTCCGTCGCGGAATAGCTGAGCTCATAGGTGCCGCACAGATACGGCACGACCTCGCCCGAAACCTTGACCTCGCCGATCGGGTTCCGCAGATAATCCTCCGCAAAACAGCCCGGATCGGAGAACGTGAAGTCCGCAGGGACCGTGATCTTTTCTCCGCCGATCAGCGTGATGATCGGGCCGGTGATCGGGATCTCGGTGGGCTCCGGCGTCGGAACGGGTGTCGGCGGCAGCGTCGGCAGCGGGATCTCCGTCGCAGCGGGCGTCGGAGGCGGTGTCATGACGACAGCTTCCTCCTCTTCGGCTGTCGGCGCGGCGGTCGGGATCGCCGTGGCTTCCGCGACCGGGACAGACACATCCGTTCCGCTCGATCCGCACGCGGCGGCAAGCAGGAACAACAGCGCGCAAAGCAGCATCGCGCATACGCCCCGTTTCATTCCGCTCACCTCCGTTTGTTTTCGCTAACCATATTATTATGACATATTTCGCGCAAAAATGCAATGAAAAAAGGACGTCCGGAAACTGTGCGTTTCGGAACGTCCCTTCGGGCAGGGTCTTGTTATTTCCGCTCGTTGATGTAGCGGCAGGCGGCCAGCGCGGCGGTCGCGCCGTCGGCCACGGCCGTGGTGAGCTGGCGCACGTATTTACTGCGGCAGTCGCCCGCGACATAGACGCCCGGCGTATTCGTACAGCACTGCTCGTCGGTGTCGAAATAGCCGTACTTGTTCAGCGGATGCAGCTCCCTGAACGGCTCGTTTTCAGGGATCAGGCCGATCGCCACGAACAGCCCGTCGCACGCGATCTCGCGCTTCTGACCGGTCGTGCGGTTTTCGACCTCGACGCCCGCAAGCGCGTCGCCGCTCTTGATCAGCCGGTTGATCTTGAGGTTGGTCAGCACGCGCACGTTCCTGCGCGATTCCAGCACCTGTTGAAGCCGTACCTCGCCGGTCAGCGCGGGCAGGTCCTGCAGAATGATGACCTCTTTGCACTTTTCGGCAAGCAGGATCGCTTCCTGCAGCGCGGAGTTGCCGCCGCCCGCGACGCAGACGGTCTGATTCGTGTAGAAATCGCCGTCGCAGACCGCGCAGAACGAAATGCCCTCGCCGACAAGCTCGTTCTCGCCTTCAAGGCCCAGCATGCGGTGCTTGACGCCGGTCGCGATCACCACGGTCAGCGCCTCGTAGCGGCCGCCCTCTTCGGTCTCGACGATCCGGAGATCACCCTCGGTCCTGACGGAGATCGCCCTTTCGAGCTCGACGTCCGCGCCCTGGTGCAGGATCTGCTCAAGGAAGCGGTCCGCAAATTCGTTGCCGCTCATCTGGAGCGTGCCGGGATAGTTTTCCACCTTCGGCGAATGCGTGATCTGTCCGCCGAAACCGTGCTTTTCGAGCACCAGCACCGTCTTGCCGTTGCGCAGCGCATACAGCGCCGCCGTCATCCCGGCGGGTCCGCCGCCGATCACGATCATATCGTACATGGGAATACCTCCTGAAAAAACTGGAATCATGCGCCGTAGGCGCAAATGTCACTGCCGCAGGCATATCGCAAGGGTGCCGACCGCCGGTCAGCACCCTTCGTAAAGCCGTCGGGCTTATTTGTGCATCAGCCAGCCCTTGATGTCGCTGACGCCGCGGAACTTTTCAAAGCTGCCGTCGTCGTTTAAGAGCACCAGCGTCGGGGCCTGCTTGACGCCGTACTGTTCGACGAGCGCCTTCTCCTCGTTCGCGTTGAGCGGCGTGAACGCAACGCCCGCCTTTTCGAGCAGCGCGGTCGCCAGCTTGCAGTTGGGGCAGGTCGGCGTCTTGAACAGCAGCGCCTTCGGGGCGTCGGCCTTTTCGGGCGCGGTCGGCGCGCAGCACGGCGCGGGCGTGATCGCTTCCGCAGCGGCCTCGGCGATCGTGTCGTCGGGCGCGGGGTTCGGGCCGACATGCGTGAGGTGCGAACGGCCGATGTTGTACACCTTGCGGTCCTTGAATTCCTGCGCCTTGCCGTCGTTCCAGTTCTGGACCGGGCGGTAGTAGCCGGTGATGCGGGAATAGACCTCGGTCTTGTTGCCGCAGATCGGGCAGGTGAAGTGCTCGCCCGTGATGTAGCCGTGGTCTTTGCAGACCGAGTACGTCGGCGACATCGTGTAGTAAGGCAGCTTGTAGTTCTCGGCGATCTTCCGGACGAGGTTTGCCGCGGCCTTCCAGTCGGGCAGCTTTTCGCCGAGGAACGCGTGGAACACGGTGCCGGAGGTGTACAGCGTCTGCAGATCGTCCTGGATATCGAGCGCCGAGAAGATGTCCTCGGTATAGCCGACCGGCAGGTGCGACGAGTTCGTGTAGTACGGCGTGCCGTCCATGTTCGCCGTGATGATGTCCGGATAGCGGGTCTTGTCATGCTTGGCGAAGCGGTAGGTCGTGGACTCCGCGGGCGTCGCTTCGAGGTTGTAGAGGTCGCCGTACTGCTCCTGATAATCGCTGAGGCGGTTTCGCATGTGGTTCAAGACCTCGCGGGTGAAGCGCTGCGTTTCGGGATGCGTCAGGTCCTTCCGGAGCCACTTTGCATTCAGGCCGACCTCGTTCATGCCGATGAGGCCGATCGTTGAGAAGTGGTTGTTGAACGTGCCGAGGTAGCGCTTGGTGTACGGATAGAGCCCTGCGTCCAGGAGCTTGGTGATGACGGTGCGCTTGGTTTTCAAAGAACGCGCCGCAATGTCCATCATGCGGTCGAGCTCGGCGTAGAATTCCTTCTCGTCCTTTGCAAGGTACGCGATGCGCGGCATGTTGATCGTGACGACGCCGACCGAACCGGTGGATTCGCCGGAGCCGAAGAAGCCGCCGGACTTTTTGCGAAGCTCGCGAAGGTCAAGACGCAGACGGCAGCACATAGAACGCACGTCGCTCGGCTCCATGTCCGAGTTGATGTAGTTCGAGAAGTACGGCGTGCCGTATTTTGCGGTCATCTCAAACAGCAGCTTGTTGTTCTCGGTCTCGGACCAGTCGAAGTCGCGCGTGATCGAGTACGTGGGGATCGGATACTGGAAGCCGCGGCCGTTGGCGTCGCCCTCGATCATGACCTCGATGAACGCCTTGTTGACCATGTCCATTTCCTTCTTGCAGTCGCCGTAGGTGAAGTCCATCTCCTTGCCGCCGACGATCGCGGGCAGGTTTTCGAGGTCCTTCGGAACGGTCCAGTCGAGCGTGATGTTGGAAAACGGCGCCTGCGTGCCCCAGCGGGACGGCGTGTTGACGCCGTAGATGAACGACTGGACGCACTGCTTGACTTCCTTCTGGGTGAGGTTGTCGACCTTGACGAACGGCGCGAGGTAGGTGTCGAACGACGAGAACGCCTGCGCGCCCGCCCACTCGTTCTGCATGATGCCGAGGAAGTTGACCATCTGGTTGCACAGCGTAGAAAGATGGCTTGCCGGCGAGGACGTGATCTTGCCGGGCACGCCGCCGAGACCCTCCTGAATGAGCTGCTTCAAGCTCCAGCCCGCGCAGTAGCCGGTCAGCATCGACAGGTCGTGCAGATGGATCGCCGCGGAACGGTGCGCTTCCGCGATCTCGTTGTCGTAGATCTCGGTCAGCCAGTAGTTCGCCGTGATCGCGCCGGAGTTACTGAGGATCAGCCCGCCGACCGAATACGTGACGGTCGAATTCTCCTTCACGCGCCAGTCGTTGATCTTCAGATAGTTGTCAACCAGATCCTTGTAGTTCAGCATCGTCGAGTTGATGTTGCGGATCTTCTCACGCTGCTTGCGGTAGAGGATGTACGCCTTTGCGACGTCCGCGTAGCCGGACTCCGACAGCACCTTTTCGACGCTGTCCTGGATCTCCTCGACCGTGATCTTGTCGTCCTTGATCTTGCTTTCGAAATCGCTCGTGACATGCAGCGACAGAAGCTCGATCACGCTCGGATGATAGTGCCTGCCGGTCGCCTCAAACGCCTTGGTGATCGCCGCGCTGATCTTGCCGATCGAAAACTCCGCGAGCTTGCCGTCTCTTTTAATGACCTCGTACATAAGAAAAACCCCCTGAATGGTAATCGTAAAAGCTTTTTCGGATGCGGGACGGTTTTCCCGCGATTCCGAGCAAGCCAACTGTACCACAAGTGGAGGTTGCGTGTCAATATGTTGTGGTGATTGTTAACAAATCATACAATATGTTGTATTTATACGTTGCATATGCAAAACGACGTATGCGGCGCGGAAAAAGTCCGAAAAGCCCGATTACAAGCCTCTTAACGCCGTGTTCGGTACGGTTTTTCGGACAGCAGCGGCATACTGCTCCATGCATTCGCGGCTCGGCGCATGGAAGTTCTCGTAAACGACCGTATCGCGGTCCGTAAACGCTTGCAGGTAATACGCCTTCGCCCCCGCGATCCACTCGGAAATCGCGATAAAATCGGACATATCGTGCAATTCGTCGACGACGGTGGTGCGGAATTCGTAGTCGATCCCGCTGTGCATCAGAAGCGAAATGCTCTCGAAAACCGGTGCAAGATCAATTGTGTCCAGACCGCATATATGCGCATAATGATGCGGGCCGCCCTTGACGTCCATCGCAACATAGTCGACAAGGCCCTCGTCAAGCAGCGCTTTAAGCCGGTCCGGGTGCATGCCGTTGGTGTCGAGCTTGACCGGATACCCCAGCGCCCTGATCCTGCGAAGCAGGTCCGGGAGATCCTTGCGCAGCGTCGGCTCGCCGCCGGTGATCGCCACGCCGTCCAAAAGCCCCTGACGCTTTTTCAAAAACGCCAGCAGCTCCGCGTCGTCCATGACGGGCTTTGCCGTGCCGTCGATCAGCTCGGCGTTGTGGCAGAACGGGCAGCGAAGGTCGCACCCGCCCAAAAATACCGTGCACGCCACGCGTCCCGGAAAGTCCAGAAGCGTCATTTTCTGTAATCCGTGAATGTCCATACCAAATCCTTTCGTGTCCCGAAGGGACATATCGTTCCGCAGGAATATCGCGTTCCGCAGGGAACATATCGCGCCGAAGGCATATCGCTCCCCGGAGGGGAATATCGCCGAGGTTTTTGACGATATGCGGCTTACGCCGCACAACTATACTGCCGCCAAAATGTGCAGGTTGCGGATCCCGCCGTCCGCGATCGAATCGTTGACCGAATACGCGTGCTTTTCGAGATCGCCGCAGATCGCCTTGGTGAGGTTTTGCGTAGTCAGCTCGTCGATCACGTCCGCCGCGACGTCCTCGATCATGCCGCGCTTCGCGTCTGCGGCGTCCGGTCCGTTGTCGGTCGTCAGAAGGACCTCAAGCGTTTCGGCGATCAGCGCGAGCTTCGGCAGCGCGCGCATCGCGCGGAAGCGCCACTTGTAATACGGCATGTACGCGCCGTTGAGCAGAAACGCCGCGTGCATCGCCGCGTTCGCAAACTCCGCGACCGCAAGCTGCGCCGCGCCGGTCTCGCCGTGCGCAAGACAGCGCGGATAGTTGTACTGCCCCGCTTGCGCCATCAGCAGCAGACTGCCCGCAAGCTTCTTTTTCCGAACGTCCTCCGGAAAGCGCGAAAGCTCCTCGCGGATGCGCGTGACCTCGCCGCGCCCGTCGAAAAACAGCCTGCCGTTCGTCGCTTCGAGCAGCGCCTGCTCCGGCACGGTCAGCCATTGCGAAACCGTGAGAACGCCGTCCGCCGCGCCGACCTTCTCCTGAAAGAACTCCGCCGTGCGCAAAACGCCGTGCCGCGCCCCGCCGACCGGCGCGAGCGGACTGCGGCGCAGCCCCAGGAATTCCTTCGGCAGCTTGCTGTACGCGCGTTCGAGCTGAAACGCCGTTTTGCGGTCCACTGTGTCCTCGTCCGGCAGCAGGATCAGAAAGCCCGGCTCAAAATCGTGGTCGCGGCTCATGTCGTCGTCAAAGCCGAGACACTCCGAGCCGCCGCCGAACAGTCCGACTGCAAGCTGCGGCAGAAGGTCCGGAAACTGTTCCGTCAGCATCGGTTTTCCGCATTCCAGCCAGTAGCGTTCGGAAAGCTCAAGTCCGTTCATACAGCTGCTTCGCCCTTTCCTTGAGATCGTTCGCCGCGGCGAACCAGCCGTAATATTCGAACGTCGGCGCGCACTTTTCGCACACGAACGCGTAGTATCCGTCGCGCGGGACCGTCGGCGTGTCCAGAAGCGCCTGCGCGCGCGCAAGATGCGCGTCGATCGCTTCGCACGCGTCCAATAGCCCCAGCCGGTCCTCGGCCGCGTTTGCCATATTGAGGTGCGTGATCGCCTGCTCCAACGCCCCGTGCGGCGCCGTTTCCATGACGGCAAGCGCCTTTTTGTACAGCGCGTCCGCTTCGTCGAAGCGCTTCAGCGATACAAGCAGCAGGGCCATGTTGTTGTACAGCCCGCCCAAAAGCTCCGGCTTGACCGAGGGGATCGCCTCGTAGGTCGCCTTTGCCCGTTCAAACATCGCAAGCGCGCGCTCGTTCTCGCCGAACGCGTTCAGCGCCGTCGCGATGTTCACATAGGTCGTGCCCGCCGTGATCGACCCTTCAAAGCCGAGCGCGCCGATCAGCCGCTCCGCTTCCTCCGCCTGCGCAAGCGCCTTGTCGCGCTCGCCGGTTTTGCGATAGTGGCCGGTAAGCTCATTTCGGATCATCAGCTCGCCCCGGCGATCGCGGCCGAGCTTCGCCTCCTCAAGCCAGTACAAAAGATGCCGCTCCACGCCCGCGTAGTCGCGGCGGCTCATATAGTCGTCGACCTTCTCCATGATCCGCTGCTGCGGCACGGGCTTCGTCTGCGGCTCCGCGCCGTACGGCTGCTCGCACAGCAGGCAGCGCGGCTCGGCATACTCCTCTTTTTCGATCGGCATAACGTTCCTCCGTATCGTTCTGTGTTCAGTATAGCAGATCGTGCGCAAAAAGAAAAGGGGCGATCCAACGGATCGCCCCGCAAAGCAGGTTTTATTCCACCGTGACACTCTTTGCAAGGTTGCGCGGCTTGTCGACGTCGAGACCCTTCTGTACGCTGGTGTAGTAGGCAAGCAGCTGCAGCGGGATGATCGCAAGCGAGCCGATCAGGTGCGGATCGGTGTCGGGGATGCGGATCGTAAAATCGAGCGCGCCGGTCTGCACGTCGACGCCCTCCGGGCACAGGCCGATCAGGTACCCGCCGCGCGCCTTGCATTCCTCCATATTGCTGAGCGTCTTTTCGAGCAGCTGCTTCTGCGTCAGTACGCCGACGATCAGCGTGCCGTCCTCGATAAGGCTGATCGTGCCGTGCTTCAGCTCGCCCGCCGCGTACGCTTCGCTGTGGATGTAGCAGATCTCCTTCATCTTGAGCCCGCCCTCAAGCCCGACCGTATAGTCGAGCCCGCGGCCGATGTAGAAGATGTCGCGCGCGTTGGCGTGGCGGGACGCGAACCACTGGATGCGCTCCTTTTCCGCAAGCACGCGCTCCATCTGTTCGGGCAGCGCAAGCATCCCGGTCTGGAACCGCGCGTATGCGGCAGCGTCGATCGTACCGCGCGCAAACGCCGTCTCGACGGCCAGCGCATAGATCGCGGCAAGCTGTGCGCTGTACGCCTTGGTCGTGGCGACGGCGATCTCCGGCCCTGCCAGCGTGTACAGCACGTGATCCGCTTCGCGCGCGATGGTAGAGCCGACGACATTGACGATCGCAAGCGTCGGGACGCCGTGCGCCTTGGCGGTGCGCAGCGCGGCAAGGCTGTCTGCGGTCTCGCCGGACTGCGAGATGACGATCATCAGGTCGTCCGGGTCCGCAAGCAGCGTGCGGTAGCGGAATTCGGACGCAAGCTCGACCCGCACGGGGATGCGGCACAGGTCCTCGATGATGTACTGCGCGCTCATGCCGACGTGCCACGCCGAGCCGCACGCGGCGATCCGGATCGAGCGGATGCGCCGAAGGTCGTCGGCACAGAGCCCCGTCGCCGAAAGGTCGATGCGGTCGTCCCGGATCAGGCTGTGCAGCGTGTCGCGGACGGCCTTCGGCTGCTCGTGGATCTCCTTGATCATGAAATGCTCGTAGCCGCCTTTTTCGGCCGCCTCGGCGTTCCAGGTGATCTCGGTCTTCGGGATCTCGATCTCGTCGCCGTTCAGGTCGAAGAAGTGCGCCTCGCCGGGCAGAAGCCTTGCGGACTGCAGGTTGTCGATGTAGCAGACGCTGCGCGTGTATTTCAGGATGGCGGGCACGTCGGACGCAAGGAAGGTCTCGCCTTCGCCGACGCCGATGATCAGCGGGCTGTCGCGCCGCGCCGCGTAGATCTCGCCGGGATAGTCGGAAAACATCAGCGCCAGCGCGTAGCTGCCGCGCACGCGCACCATCATGCGGTTGATCGCGTCGATCGGGCCGATTTTATACTTATTATAATAGTAATCGACCAGCTTGATCACGACCTCGGTATCCGTGCCGCTGTAGAACCGATAGCCGTTGTTGATGAGCTTCTGCTTGAGCTCCTCATAGTTTTCGATGATGCCGTTGTGGACGCCGACGACCGCGGACTCGACCGGCCCGGACGCCGTATGCTCGGCGTTGCCGGACACGTGCGGATGCGCGTTCGCGCGGCTCGGTTCGCCGTGCGTCGCCCAGCGCGTGTGCCCGATCCCGCAGGTCCCCGCGAGCGCGCGGCCCTCGTCCGTCGCGTTCGCAAGGTTGACGAGGCGGCCGGTCGTTTTCACGACGTCTGCGGGCGCGTCGCCGCTGCGCACGGCGATCCCGGCCGAGTCATACCCGCGATATTCCAGTTTTTTGAGGCCGTCCAGCAGGATCGGTCCCGCGGGGCGGTTGCCCGTATATCCGACGATTCCGCACATAGATTCTCCCTTTCGATCAGTAGACGATCATGTATTTCTGCAGTTCCCAATCGGTGACGCGCGTCCGGTACTCATCCCATTCGCGCTCCTTACCCGCAATATACCGCTTGTAAACGTGTTCGTCAAGCGTTTCCCGCATCAGCGCGTCCTCCTTCATGCAGGCGATCGCCTCCTTGAGATTGCCGGGCAGGCTGTCGATGCCGTGTGCCTTGCGCTCGTCCTCGGTCATGGCGAAGATATTTTCGGTGATCTCCGCGGGCGGCACGAGTCCGCGCTCGATGCCGTCGAGCCCTGCGGCAAGGCACAGCGCAATCGACAGATACGGGTTGCAGGCGGGGTCGGGGCAGCGAAGCTCGACGCGCGTCGCGTTTCCGCGTGCGGCGGGAATGCGGATCAGCGCCGAGCGGTTCGACGCGCTCCACGCAAGATAGCACGGCGCTTCATAGCCGGGCACGAGCCGCTTGTAGGAATTGACGAGCGGGTTCGTGATCGCCGCCATGCCGCGCACATGTTCAAGGATCCCGGCGATGAAGCAGTACGCCTCCTTCGAGAGCTGCTTTTCGCCGTCCGCGTCGTAAAACAGATTTTTGCCGTCCCGGAACAGCGACATGTTCGTGTGCATGCCGCTGCCGTTGATCCCGAACACGGGCTTCGGCATGAACGTCGCGTGCATGCCGTGCATCTGCGCGATCGTCTTGACCGCCATCTTGAACGTCATGATGTTGTCCGCGGCGCGCAGGGCCTCCTCGTAGCGGAAGTCGATCTCGTGCTGACCGGCGGCGACCTCGTGATGGCTCGCCTCGATCTCAAAGCCCATCTCCTCCAGCATCAGGCAGATCTCGCGGCGCACGCTGCCGCCGCGGTCGATCGGCGCCATGTCGAAGTAGCCCGCCGCGTCCGCGGTGCGCGTCGTCGGCGCGCCGCTTTCATCCGTCTCAAACAGGAAGAATTCCAGCTCCGGACCGACGTTGAACGAGTAGCCGAGCGCCTCGGCACGCTTCAGGGTCCGCTTCAGAATGTAGCGCGGATCGCCGATAAACGGCGTGCCGTCGGGGTTGTAGACGTCGCAGATCAGCCGCGCGGTCTTTCGTTCGGCAGGCATCCACGGCAGGACCGCGAACGTGTCGAGATCAGGACGCAGGTACTGGTCGGATTCGTGGATGCGCGTAAAACCCTCGATCGAGCTGCCGTCGATCATGACCTCATTGTTCAGGACTTTATCAAGCTGCGAGCGCGTGACCGCGACGTTCTTGAGCTGACCGAAGATATCGGAAAACTGCAGGCGGATGAACTCCACGTCCTCTTCGTTGGCAATACGGATAATGTCCTCTTTGGTATAGTGTTTCATTGGTTTGTACTCCTTTATTTAATATGATGGATCGGATTGCATCCGCATCGCCGCCCGGATCAGACCGAGAAACAGCGGGTGCGGACGCGTGGGCCGGCTCTTGAACTCCGGATGATACTGCACGCCGATGTAAAACGGCAGGCCGGAAACCTCCGCGGCTTCGGCAAGCTGACCGTCCGGCGAAACGCCGGAGAACGTCAGCCCGGCCTGCTCCAATCGCTGTCGGAACACGTTGTTGACCTCGTAGCGGTGACGGTGTCGCTCCGAGATCGCGTCCAGCATGTACAGCCGCCACAGCTGCGTGTCGGGCCGGATCCTGCACGGATATGCGCCGAGCCGCAGCGTGCCGCCCTTGTCGATCGTGTCGCTCTGCCCCGGCATGAAGTCGATCACCTTGTGGCTGCTGTCCGGATCGAACTCGCCGGAGTTCGCGTCGTCCCAGCCGAGCGCGCTTCGCGCGTATTCGATGCACAGGATCTGCATGCCGAGACAGATGCCGAGGTACGGCAGCGCGTGCGTGCGCGCATACCGCGCCGCCGCGATCATGCCCTCGATCCCGCGGCTGCCAAACCCGCCCGGCACAATCACGCCGTCGACGTTTGCAAGCTGCTCGTCGGAGAACCGCTCCGAATCGAGCCAGCGGATCAGCACCTTGACGCCGCAGGCGTAGCCCGCGTGCTTGAGCGCCTCGACGATCGACAGGTACGCGTCGTGCAGCTGCGTGTACTTTCCTACGATCGCGATCGTGACCGCGCCGCGCGCCTGCTTGATGCGTTCCGTCATCTCGCGCCAGTCCGAAAGCTCCGGCGCGGGCGTTTCAAGGCCGAGCTTGCGGCACACAACGCCGGAGAAGTTCGCCTCTTCAAGGTACAGCGGCGCTTCATAGAGCACCGGCAGCGTCAGGTTTTCGATCACGCAGTCCGGTTCCACGCCGCAGAAGCCCGCGATCTTCTCAAAGATCGACGGATCGTTGATCGGTTCGTCGCAGCGCAACACGATGATGTCCGGCGAAATGCCGTAGCCCTGCAGCTCCTTGACCGAATGCTGCGTCGGCTTGGATTTGTGCTCGCCGCTTGCCCGGAGGTACGGAACCAGCGTCACGTGGATGTAGAGCGCGTTTTCGCGGCCGACCTCGCGGCCGACCTGCCGGATCGCTTCCAGAAACGGCTGGCCTTCGATGTCGCCGATCGTGCCGCCGACCTCTGTGATGACCACGTCCGCGTTCGTCTGCTCGCCCGCACGGTAGATAAAATGCTTGATCTCGTCGGTGATATGCGGGATCATCTGTACCGTCTTGCCCAAATAGCCGCCCTGCCGTTCGCGCGCAAGCACGTTCGCATAGACCTTGCCGGTCGTCAGGTTCGAGTACCGGTTCAGGTCCTCGTCGATGAAGCGCTCGTAGTGGCCGAGGTCCAGATCGGTCTCCGCGCCGTCCTCGGTCACGTACACCTCGCCGTGCTGGTACGGGCTCATCGTGCCCGGATCGACATTGATGTACGGATCCAGCTTCTGCGCCGCGACCTTCAGCCCGCGCGCCTTTAAGAGCCTGCCGAGCGACGCCGCCGTAATGCCCTTGCCGAGTCCCGAAACGACCCCGCCGGTTACAAAAATGTACTTTGTCATTCCCTCATTCCTTCATTTCTTCATTCTTCATTCTTCATTTGAGAAGGCGCCCGTCCGAGGGGTGTTGTCCCTACGGACGAGCGCCTTTGCGCTCATCTGGTTCGCGCCGCACGGCGGCACAGCTTTTCGGTTTTTCTATCTGCTCCGCAGAGAAGATATATCTTATATAAAAACATGTGAAACAGTATATCCGCGCAGCCGCCGTTTGTCAAGACCTATTTTTCGAATTTTGCAAGACCGCCGTCCGCGCCGTCTGAACGGACAAAACGCACGGCGCGCTTGTCAATTTGACGACGCTGTGCTATACTGTGTGGCATGAAACGGTACCGTTTTTTCCTGCTGCTGCTGTGCATGGCGCTTCTGCTGACGCCGAAGCCGATCGCAGCGGAACAGAATACCCCCACGCCCGTTCCGGAGGAAACGCCGGAGCCGTCGCCCACGCCGCCGTTCGGGATCGGGCTCGGTTTTGACGACGCGCAGCGCGAGGAACGCGAGAAAGCGCATCAGAAGGTCCTGAGAGCCGCCGGCGCAAAGGGCATCTACGTTGTCGACGCGCACGACCTGTCGCTGTGCTATTTTTCGCGCCGCGAGCATGAGCAGTTTGCGCCGGGCAGCACGACCAAGATCATGACGGCGCTGCTGACGCTTGAAAACGTTTCGCTCGACGACATCGGCGTTGCCACGCCTGAAGCGACGCGGTTCGGCGGCACCAATACGATCCTCGGCCTGTACACGGGCGAGGAAATGCGCGTCGAGGATCTTCTGTACGGGCTGATGCTCGTATCCGGCAACGACTGCGCCGTTACGCTCGCGGTTCTGATGGACGGCTCGGAGGAAGCGTTTGCCGAGCGCATGAACGCGCGCGCCCTGTCGCTCGGCATGGTCGACACGGATTTCACGAATCCGTGCGGCAGAAACGTCGGCCGGAACCTGTCGACGCCGTACGATATGGCGCTGCTGACGCAGGAGGCGCTGAAAAACCCGCAGTTCTGCAAGATCGTCGGCACAGCGGAGTACACGATCCCGACCAATGAAAAGCGCAAGCAGCCGCTTGAGATCCGCAACAGCAATCATCTCGTTTCGGATCAGCCGGGGAGAGGGTATCACTATCCTTACGCGATCGGCGTCAAGACCGGCGCGACCGCGCTCGGAACCAATCTGGTCACGGCGGCAACGCGCGAGGACGTGACGATCATCTGTGTGCAGATGGGAAAGCTCGGCGAGGACAACAAGGCAAAGCGGAACGAGCTGTTTGCGCGCTCGATCCAGATCTTCGAGTATGTGTTTACATACGAATATGCGACCGTCGACGCCGAGACGATGCTCGGCAGCTATTCGGAGACTGTCGCGTGCTTCGGCGCGGATCCCGCCGATCCGAACGGCGGCATGCTGACCGTACATGCGGACACGACGGGCGCGACGGCGTTCCGGCCGATCCGCGAGATCGACCTGCTGAAGAGCGGCGAAGCGGAATTCACCGTAACGACCGAGCTCAAAGCGGTTGCGCCGGTGAAAGAGGGGGATACGCTCGGCACGGTGACCTTCTCCTACGACGGACGCGACTGGTTTGCGCTGCCGCTGGTCGCCGACCGCGATGTGGAGCTTCCGCCCACGCCGATCCCGGCCACGCCGATTCCCGTGACCGGGGACCCGATCCCCGATCCGACGCCCGCGCCCACGCCGGTCCCGACGTCCGCGCCCACGCCTGCGCCGACGCCCGCCCCCGCCGCGCCCGCGCCTTCCGGCGCCCCGACGTGGCTTTGGATCGCACTTCCCGCCGCAGCCGCTGCCGCTGCAGCCGGCGTCTTCCTCTGGAAGCGAAAAAAGCAGTAAAGCAAAGCGTGCTCCGGATCTTTCCGGAACACGCTTTTTTGTTTCCGTCTGCTTTCAGTGCCGGTCGATCAGCAGCCAGCTGCTGCCGTTGATCGTCCCGTCTTTCGTACATGCAAAGCAATACCGGAGCTCACCGGAGGTCACGACGGCGCACCAGACGTCCTCTGCGTTCCCGAACAGCCGTACCTCGGCGTCGAGATCGCTTGCGTTCAGGGAATCGGCGAATCCGATCGCGGAAAGGCGGGAAACGTACACCGAGGTACACCGGTCGGTCGGCTGTACATACCGTTCCGCAATGTATCCCGGATAGTCGTCAAAGAAGAAATCGTAGCCGTCGGCGTAAGCGTTCGAGAGTGTGCTGTCGAAGGAGAAGCTGAACTCCGGCTTTCCGGAAAACTTGTACCGGTAGATCATGAAATCGCCGCCGGGGCCGACGGTCTCCAGCGTGCCTGCGTCCGAACGGACCACGTCGTACGTTTCATCCAGATAGAACTCGATGTTCGATCGCGCGATACAGAACCACAGATCATCGACAACACCCGCATCGTATGTCGATACGGTGATCCAGCACGGCTTGTCGTCCGAGATATTCCCGTAGCGGTCGTCGCAGATGAACTCGTATTGGAGCCCGTTGCGCGTGACGAACGCAAGCCAGAGATCCTCGTACTCCTCGTCCTTGAAGAATTCGGCGCCGATATCCTTTGCGTTCACGGTGCCGCGGAATCCGGTCAGGGAGAGCCGGGGAATGCAGATGCCGTTGCAGAGCTCGGTACCCTTCAGATACCGCTTCGCGATCGCGGCCGGAATGCTGCCGGAATACTCGGTTTCCTCCTCGGCCTCCCAGAGATTCGCGTCGAAGGAGAACGCCAGCTCCGTGTTTGCAAAGCAGAACGAATACAGCATGCCGATCTCGTATTCGACCTCGACCGTTTTCAGCGCGCCCATCAGCGCTTCCATCCGGCTGTACGGCACGGAGATATACCGGCAGACCCCGGACCGGTCGATCGCCGCCAGGAGATCGCCGGTCGGTTCGGTCTCGCGTTTGTCCGGAATGCTGCGATGCAGGGCCGTCTCGACATACGCCGCCCAGTCCATCGCCATAAGCGCGTCATAGGTGTACATCTCCAGCGGCGCAAAGCGCCCCGATTTGAACAGCAGGTACAGGTCCTCGTCTTTTGTTCGCTTGACCGTCGCGCCTTTGTCTTCGTCGTATTCATCCACCGTTTCGGACGTGATTTTACCGTCCTGCAGGCCGAGGTATACCGTCCAGTAAAGCCCTGTAGACGCATCGCTGTGGAACAGGCCGGGATAGTTGTCGTTGTCGGTATACGCAAGATCGCTGCTGCCCTCGTTCCATCCGCAGCTGATCTGTCCGATCTCCCGGATACGGGTTACGTAGGTGTACACAATGCATGCGGCGCCGGCGTGGCTTCCGTCGCCGTTGTAGATCAGAAGCTCCGGTACGCCGTTCATATCCATATCGAAGAGCGCGAAGCGATGCGGCTCGTCGTTCAGATACTGCCCCGGCGAGGCCTCCGGATACAGCCGGTCCCGGATAAAACGGTAATACGCGTCGACCCACATGGGCACATCCCGCGATTTGTTCTCGTGATGGTTGATCGTCTCCTGCACGCACTCGGTATATGCCTTTAATCCCTTTTCGTTCGGGTGCATGGAGTAGGAGCTGATGAAATCTTTCTTCTCCATGTCGATATGATCCGTCAGATCCTGCGCACGCTTAAAGAACATGATCGGATAGATGAACTGCCGGGTCGGCAGGCTGTATGCCCCGTGTCCCTCAAACGCTGTTTCCACCGAGCAGAACTCGATATCCAGGCCGTAGAGCGTCTGGCATTCCAGCACAAGCAGCCGAAGCCGGTCATTCAGTGCGCCGACGGCCTGATTGATATAATCGCATTCCCAGGTGTTGAACAGCGGCATGCCGATGTTGCCCGCCTTGCTCAAAAGCGGCGGGTAGCCGACCACGATGATCGTTGCGTTCGGTGCAGCGGCATGGATGCGCAGATATGCGTCAAGAATATCGTCGTGCGTGCTGCCGGGATCGTAAAAATGCTTCAGCTTGGCATCAATATTGTCATATAACTCCGAGGAGAAGATTCCGCGGAACGCAGCCAGCTTGAGGACCTCGACGAATCCGACGTCGTTTCCGCCGATGGAAACGGTCACGTAATCCACGTCCTCGCGCGAATACTTCCCAAGCGTTCCGTCGTAGAAAATATTCAGCTGACCGGGCAGATAATACGTGCCGGAAACGCCGTCCCGGTCGTACACCTTCTTCTGCTCGCCCGGATGGATCTGCTTGGTCGGGTCCGGGTTATAGCGGGTCCTGACGATGTTCTCCGTTTCCGCGCCGGATGCAGCGGCAAAAAACCAGTTTTTGCCGCGCGTCATGGAAACGCTGCGGCCGGTCGCCGGGTCGTTGAGGCGGAGCTGACCGCTCCATGCAAGCGTCGACCGGTGCGCCAGCCAGTCCTCCCAGGCCTGCCGGTTCTCCCTGCGCTGCCGGATATCCTTGATCTCCTGACCGTAAAAGTCCTCGTTTCCCTCGCCCGACGCGTAGGAATCGCCGAGCGACACGACGATACAGGGGTCGTCGTCCGCCGCTGCGGCGCCTTGCGCGATGCAGGGCGCGCCGCTCAGAAGGACCGCAAGACAAAGCAGGAACGCCGCCAGCCGTTTTCGGATAAGAATTGCGCGCATCAGCGATCCACCTCCTCAGCCGTCATGGATTCCAGAAGCGCCGCGTCGATCCGCGAGACCGGTTTTACGCGGAGCGCGGAGGGGTCCGGCAGGATCTCAAAAAAGGTCGTTGCCGCGCTGTCATACTGCACGCACAGCCCGGTCTCGGACAGAAGATGCATCACGTCCCAGTGTTCCCCGTCGTTGAAGGAGAGCGGGTTTGCGGTGACCGAGCCGTTGATCGACAGGATCGACCAGATCACGCCGTCTCCGGTCATGTACAGCGTCTGATAGGTCGGATGACGCTCGCCGGATTGTGCGGAGATCTCCTTTTCCTCCGTATAGGAGCCGTCGGCGGCGTAGGACGTCGTGATCGGCGCCTGCGTAAAGCCCCGGTCCGCGAGGTCGCGGTACGCCTCCGCCTCCGTCTGCGCGGTCTGCGAAGCCGACAGACGCGTTTCGGAAACGATCGTTCCGGCTTCCTCCAGCATGGTCCGCGTATCCGGACGCGCGAGCTCTGTATTCGAGATGAACTCCGGCGGCGTCGGTTTGTGCTCGAATTCGTAAATGCTCTGCCGTTCGTCGCCCGCATCCTTTCGGAACGGGTTCGGGATGACGCCGAAGTGTATCAGAAGAAATACGGCGAGCACGCCCAAAAGCAGCGCGTTCACGGCGACCAGAACGATCGCAAGCGTGTGCCGTTTCTTGTTTGCCGGCGCTTTTTGCGGCCCGCGCGCAGGCGAGGCGCCTTTTGAACAGTACGGGCAGCGGCCGTCCGCGTTCAGCGGTCTGCCGCAGCGCATGCAGAATCTTGCTTCCATAGTTCCCTCCTTGTGCTCAGCCTTCTTTCGCGTCCATCAGAAGCCAGCCGAGGCTGACCGGCGCGGAGAAGGCCGTGCCGCAGTAGACGCACACGCGCGCGCCCGCCGCGGGCAGCGGACCGCCGCAGTTCGGGCAGTTGAAGCCCCGGATCGGGCTGTCCGGATCGTCCGCATAGCCTGCGACGTAGCAGAGGGTCAGCCGCCGCTCACGCGGGGTGTCGGCCGTGTCGGTAAAGCCCACCGCTGCCTGACAGAACAGCAGCTTCTTGCGCGTCAGCCCGTCGTATGCCGCGATCGTGACGCGATGCACGGTCACGCCGTCCTTCACGTCGGCGGGCAGACGGTCCGCGAACGTATCCTTGAAAAACTCGGTCGCGTCGTCGGCGAACAGCACCTTGCCCTCGATTCCGCTCTGATAATACGTTTTCGCGTCGCGGCGCACGCGCTCGGCGAACACCTGCGGGTTGAAATCCGGGAAATCCTTCAGGATCTTCGGCAGAAGCACCGATTCGAGCGACGACAGCGAGCGCGGCTTTTCCGGCTCCTGATCCGCCTTGATCGCATCATCCAGCGCGTCCTTCAGATACCGAAGACGCGACCGTATCCCCTTTGTTGCGGCGCGAAGACCGAAGAATCCCAGCGTAATCGCTCCCGTGACGATCAGCGCGATTTGCCACCATTCCATGTCTGACCTCCGAAAAGAAACCTTATGGTTTCAGTTTGGACGCAATTCCTTCGTTTGTCAAGCAAAGTTTTTTCTTTGAGGGGCATTCCCCACAGGAATGCGACATATTTGCACCAATCAAAGGTTGACATTCCGCCCGCCATGCCGTAAAATATACAATAAGAATGGACTGTCATTCGATCCGAATCTAACAGAAATGAGAGGGGTTTGTATGGAAGAAAAGAAAAGAACCGTTACCAAGGTATCGAGCGGCGAAAAGGCCAGGAAAGCATCCGCGCCTGCGGAAGAAGTGAAGGCGACCGGCAAGAAGGTCGGAGGTCTTACCAAGGCGGAGGAAAAGAGCAAGGCTACGACGCTGCGCATCGTTTCAGCGATCCTTTGGCTGGCGGCGATCGCCTGCGAAGTGCTGGCGATCCTGGTCGTTTTCAGAGCGCTCCGTCTGCCGGGTCTCGAAAAAGCGCGCATATGGTGGATCATCGGCTTCATGGCCGTGGACTTCATCTGCTGCGTCATAGCGGGTCTGCTTTGGAAGAAGGCGAGCCATCTGGATCCGTTCAGCGGAAAGAACAAGTTCCTGTTCTTCATTCTGTCGCAGCTCGGCGCGATCATGGCGGCAGTCTGCTTCCTCCCGCTGATCATCATCGTGCTTGCCAGCAAGGAGGATAAGCTCGACAAGAAGAGCAAGACCATCGTAACCATCGTCGCCTGTGTTCTGCTTGCGATCGCGTGCCTGCTCGGCATTGATTTCCATCCGCTTAACGCGGAGCAGAAGGCGGAAGCTGCGCAGCAGCTCGGCGATTACAAGAAGGTCTACTGGACCAGATACGGTCACAAGTATCATCTGTATGAAAACTGCCAGGCGATCAGGAATTCTACCGACGTCAGCTACAGCGAAGGCGAGGAGATCGACGGCGAATTCGTCCCGGCAGTCACAGTCGCAATGGACAACGGCTGCACCGGCCTTTGCGCATTCTGCGCAAGAGATGCGGAAAAAGAGGGCAAGAACCTGGACGGTATCGTACTGGATGACGGCTCACGCGTAGGCGACGGCGAAGCTCCCGCGCAGGACCTGACCACTGTGCCTGAGGAATAAACCATGGCAGTCGATATCAAATCCCTGATGGGGCTGATCGGCGGCGACGGCGTGGAAGCGCTGTCCTCGATCACCAAGACGGACGGCAGCAAGGTCTCGGCCGTGCTGACCGAAGCGCTGCCGGTGCTCGTCGGCAAGATGTCCGACAATGCTTCCACCAAAGAGGGCGCGGCGTCGCTCAACAAGGCGCTGAATGAGCATAAGACCGGCGACGTCATCGACGCAGCTGCGTTTTTGAAGACGGCCGACAGCAAGGACGGCAAAAAGATCCTCGGCCATATCCTGGGCGACGACGAAGCCGCGGCAACGAAGGCGATCTCGAAAAAGAGCGGACTGTCCGGCTCCAAGGTCGGCACGATCCTTGCGACCGTCGCACCGCTGCTTCTTTCGCAGCTCGGCAACAAAAAGGACGACGACGATGCGGACGGCTCCGGACTCGGAAGCCTGCTCGGCGGCCTTCTGGGCGGCGGCTCCGGTTCGGGCTCCGGCGCTTCGGGCGACATCGGCGCATCGCTTCTCGGAAGCCTGCTCGGCGGCGGCTCGTCCTCCTCTTCCTCCTCGTCTTCCGGCGGCATCCTCGGCGGGCTCGGTTCGCTTGCGGCGGGTCTGTTCGGCGGCGGCAAGGAGGAAAGCACGTCCTCCGGCAAGAAAAAGACCGGCAAAAAGACGGGCACTGCCACCGCGAAGAAAAAGACCGGCACGACCGCGTCCGGCAAAAAGACGGGCACGACTGCGTCCGGCAAAAAGACGGGCACGACCGCGTCCGGCAAGAAGACGGGCACGACTGCCAAGAAGACCGGCACAACGTCGACCGGCAAAAAGACTGCAAAAAAGACCAATAAATAACCGTGCAGCAATCGGGCATCCGTTCGGATGCCCTTTTTGCGGGAAGGAGCCGACATGGAATACAAACGATTCAACGATACGCTGCTTGTGCGCATCGACCGCGGCGAGGAGATCATTGAGAAGGTCCGCGAGGTCGCAGAAGCCGAGCACATCCGTCTTGCAAGCGTCGAGGCGCTCGGCGCGACGGACAACTTCACGGTCGGCGTCTACGACGTCGCGACAAAGCATTACGAGCAGCGCACCTTCACCGGCCCGCACGAGATCGTTTCGCTTACCGGCACGATCACCGAGAAGGACGGCGCGTTCTACCAGCATCTGCACATGAGCGCGGGCAACCGGGATTGCGCGGTCGTCGGCGGGCACCTGAACCGCGCGACGGTCTCCGCGACCTGCGAGATGGTGATCCGCTGCATCGACGGCGCGGTTGATCGCCGCACCGACCCCTTGATCGGGATCAACCTTTTGCATTTTTCCGATTGAAACAAGAATATTACGATACAATATCGCGCCGCAGAGGCGCAAACGAAAGGAGAACCAAATGAAATTTTCCGAAATGCCGTATCAAAGACCCGATCCCGAAGCGGTGAAAAAGCAGCTTCGGGAGCTGACCGAACGGCTGCAGAACGCAAAGAGCTATGACGAAGCCAAGGCGATCTTCCTCGAAAAGGAAGAGCAGAGCAAGCGCGTCGAAACGTCGGCAACGCTGGCGCAGGTGCGTCATACGATCGACACGCGCGACGAATTCTACGACAAGGAAAACGAGTTCTGGGACAGCTTCGGTCCGGAGATCGCCGAATACGAGCATGCCTGGATCGAAGTGATGCTCTCCTCGCCGTTCCGCAAGGATTTCGCGGCTGAGTACGGCGATCTGATGTTCGTGAACGCCGAGATCGAGAAAAAGGCGTTCTCGCCGGAGATCATTCCGGAGCTGCAGAAGGAGAATGAGCTGACGACCGAATACGCAAAGCTGATCGCCTCCGCGCAGATCCCGTTCGAGGGCGGCGTCTATACGCTGTCTCAGCTGACGCCGTTCAAGACCGACGCGGACGACGCGAGACGCCTTGCCGCGTGGAAGGCCGAAGGGCAATGGTACAAGGAGCATCAGGCGGATCTTGACCGGATCTACGACGAGCTTGTGCATCTGCGCGACACGATGGGCAAAAAGCTCGGTTACGACGGCTACACGCAGCTCGGCTACTACCGCATGGGCCGCAACTGCTATACGAAGGCGGACGTCGAACAGTTCCGGAAGGCGGTGCAGAAGTACCTCGTTCCGGTCGCGGACGCGATCAAGCGCGAACAGGCGAAGCGCCTCAACAAGGACTATCCGCTGTCGTTTGCGGACTCTGCGCTGGAATTCCGCAGCGGCAACCCGCGCCCGGTCGGCACGGCGCAGGACATCCTCGAACAGGGCAAAAAGTTCTACGACGCGCTTTCGCCGGAGACGAGCGAATTCTTCCGCACGATGCTGGATTCCGAGCTCCTCGACGTGCTCTCCACCGAGGGCAAGAGCGCGGGCGGCTACTGCACCGGCATTCTGCGGTATGAACTTCCGTTCATCTTCGCGAACTTCAACGGCACGCAAGGCGACGTCGAGGTTGTCACGCACGAGGCGGGACATGCGTTCGCCTACTGGATGAACCGCAAGCGCGTTCCGATCGCGTACGCATGGCCGTCGATGGAGGCGTGCGAGGTGCATTCGATGAGCATGGAATTCTTCGGCTGGATGAACGCCGAGGGATTCTTCGGCCCCGACGCACGGAAGTTCAAATACAGCCATCTTGCGGGCGCGCTGACGTTCATTCCGTACGGCACGATGGTCGACCACTTCCAGCACATCGTCTATGAAAAGCCGGAGCTGACGCCCGCCGAACGCCACGCTGCGTGGAAGGAGCTGCTCGGCGTCTACATGCCGTGGATGAAGCTCGACGGCGACATTCCGTTCTATTCCGAGGGCGAGGGCTGGCAGCGGCAGACGCACATCTACGAAAGCCCGTTCTACTACATCGACTACTGCCTTGCGCAGACGGTGTCGCTGGAGTTCTGGGCGATGATCCGGAAGGACCGCGACGACGCATGGAAGCACTACATGGCCTACACCGTGCAGGGCGGCAGCCGCACGTTCGTCGAGCTTTTGAAAAACGCCGGGCTGGCCACGCCGTTCGACGAGGCATGCCTGAAGACGGTCTGTGAGACCGCAACCGAATGGCTCAACGCCTTCGATCTCACGGGCATCGAATAAAAGAGACAGAAAAAACGTCCTGCCCCCGGTCGGGGACAGGACGTTTGTCGTTTCGTTACATTTCGAGGTTGGCCGCTGTGCGCGGGAAGGGCAGCACGTCGCGGATGTTCTGCATGCCGGTCAGGTACATCACCATGCGCTCGAAGCCGAGGCCGAAGCCCGCGTGCTTGACGCCGCCGTACTTCCTGAGATCGAGGAACCACTGGTATTCGCGCATGTCCATGCCGAGCTCCTTGCAGCGCGCGTCCAAGACGTCGTAGCGCTCCTCGCGCTGGCTGCCGCCGACGATCTCGCCGACGCCCGGCACCAGAAGATCCGCCGCCGCGACGGTCTTGCCGTCGTCGTTCTGCCGCATATAGAACGACTTGATCTCCTTCGGATAGTCGGTCAAAAACACAGGCTTTCCGAAGACCTTCTCGGTGATGTAGCGTTCATGCTCGCTCTGCAGATCGACGCCCCATTCGACCGGGTACTCGAACTGCTCGCCGGAGTTCTTCAGGATCTCGATCGCCTCGGTGTAGGAGAGGCGCTTGAACTCGTTGTTCAGCACGTTGTCGAGCCGCGAAAGAAGGCCCTTGTCGACGAACTTGTTGAAGAATTCCATCTCGGCCGGGCAGCGGTCCAGCACCGTGCGGATGATGTACTTCACCATCGCTTCGGCGACGTCCATATCGCCCTCAAGGTCGCAGAACGCCATCTCCGGTTCGATCATCCAGAACTCGCTTGCGTGGCGGGCGGTGAAGGAGTATTCGGCGCGGAACGTCGGCCCGAAGGTGTAGATGTCGCGGAACGCCAGGGCAAACGCCTCGCCGTACAGCTGACCGGAGCCACTTAGATGGACCGGCTTTTTGAAGAAGTCCTGCGAATAGTCAACCTTGCCGTCCTCGGTGCGGGGCAGGTTCTCAAGGTCGAGCGTCGTGACCTGGAACATTTCGCCGCGGCCCTCGCAGTCGGCGTTGGTCAGAATCGGCGTGTGGACGTAGACGAAGCCGCGGTCCTGGAAGAACTCGTGGATCGCCGCCGCTGTGACCGAGCGTACGCGGAACGTCGCAAGGAACGTATTGGTGCGCGGACGGAGCGTCTGCATCGTGCGCAGATACTCCAGCGTGTGGCGCTTCTTCTGCATCGGATAGTCCGGTGGGCACTCGCCCTCGATCGCGATCGCGTTTGCATGGATCTCGAACGGCTGCGGCGCGTCCGGCGTTAGTTTGAGCTCGCCGTCGACAACGATGGCGCAGCCGGTCGTCAGGCCCTTGCCGAGCTTCCGGTCGTCGTTCTGATACACGATCTGCACGGGGCGGAACGACGTGCCGTCGTTCAGCTCGATGAACCCGAACGCCTTGCCCTCGCGGACGGTGCGCACCCATCCGCAGACGGTGATCGCGCCGACATACGATTCCGGCGCTTTTTGAATGTCCTTGAGCTTCAGATACTGCATAACTGCCTCCAAAACAGGGATAATCCCCTCTATTTCTGCGTATTGTACAGAGAATTATACCATATTTTTTCCGTTTTGCAATGGTAAATCCGCATGGAATGCGGTATAATACAACCATGGAAGGATATATTTACTATTTCGCAGTGATCGCAGTTTTCCTGCTGTCGCTGCTCGCGCAGTCGCGCGTCAAGTCGGTGTTCAACAAATATGCGCAGGTCCCCGCCGCACGCGGCGTCACCGGCGCACAGCTCGCGTATGAGCTGATGCAGAAAAACGGACTGTCGCTGCCGATCAAGGCGGTCGCGGGCAGCCTGACCGACCACTACGATCCGAAGAACCAGGTCGTCGGGCTTTCCGAAGCGGTCTACGGCTCGTCGTCGGTGTCCGCGCTGGCCGTCGCCGCGCATGAGATCGGGCACGTGCTTCAGTACAACGAGGACTATCGCCCCATGCGCATGCGCAGCGTGATCCTGCCGATGGCAAGCATCGGCGGCAGCATCGGGCCGCTCCTCGTGATCGGCGGACTGCTGCTCTCGCTGCTGGCCGAAAGCGTCGGCAACACCGGCTACTATATCGCGCTCGGCGGCGTCGCCCTGTACGTTATGGTGCTGCTGTTCCAGCTCATCACGCTGCCGGTCGAGTTCAACGCTTCCAGGCGCGGCCTCGCCATGCTGACCGACGGCGGTTACATCACCGACGAGGAGCTGCCCGGCGCAAAGAAGATGCTCAACGCCGCGGCCATGACCTACGTGCTCGCCGCGCTCGGCTCGTTCGTGACCGTGCTTCGGCTCCTGTCGCTCGCCGGCAGCGCTCGGAGAAGATAATTTCCGGATACGAAAAACGGGACCGCGTCTGCGATCCCGTTTTTGCTTGCTCTGCAAGGATCATTCGATTGTAATGGAATGGGTTTCAGGCAGCTTCGGCTGCTCCGCCTTCGGGAACTCCAGCGTCAGCACGCCGTTCTCGTAGCGGCACTTGACCGATTCCGGCTGCACGTCGCCGACGTAGAAGCTGCGGCTCATCGAGCCCACATAACGCTCGCTGCGGATGACCTTCTTCTCCTGCTTCTCCTCTTTTTCGAGGTTCTTTTCCGCACTGACGGTCAGATAGCCTTCCTTGAGGTCCACATGGATGTCCTCCTTCTTGAAGCCGGGCAGATCCACGTTCATTTCATAGCCGTTCTCGCTCTCGTGCACATCGGTCCGCATCAGGTTCCTTGCGTGTTTGCCGTACAGCTCGCGCTCCTGCGGCCACGGCGTCAGTTCAAAACTCCTGTCAAACAGGTCCTCGATCCAATTGCGATTCCAAATACCGGGCAGCATAGGTCACACTTCCTTTCTCTTTGTCACATTACCGCGGATCTCAGTCTGAAACCGGATAGCTTGCGGCATCTTTTCCGTCGCTTCGGCTTCGTCGGATCTTGATTGACCGCCAGTCAACCTTCGATCCTCCTCATGGAATCGGCGAAAAATCTTCTCGCAATCCGATCCGCTTTCATGCTTCGCTCCGCGTCCCTTGTGCCCTCGGACATCCTTTAGGATGCCCTTCTTTCTTCTTTCAATACCCATTATACGCAGCATTTTAGCACTGTCAATAGGAGAGTGCTAAACGTCACAAAGGAAACACAATCGACAAAATTGCGACACAATCACGCTGCGGTGCGCGGCTTTCGGGCGGCAATGAAGACGAGAAGAACGCCGAGCGCGACAAGGCCTTCGCAGAGGATCAGCGACGTGCCAACACCGAGATGCGACAGCGACAGTCCGCCGAACAGCATGCTGACGACGCCGGACAGAAGGCCGGTCTCGGTCAGGAGCATCTGCCCTTTCACCTGATCGGCGGGGTCGACCGCGTCGTTCGCATAGTACAGCGACGCCGGGGTGAAGATCGCGTAGCAGAGCATCTGCATCGCGAAGGAGGCGTAGACCGCCCACGGCCCGACCGGCACAAGCGCGGCGAGCAGCAGAAGCCCCGTTTTCAGCAGATAGAAGCAGGCGGAGATCAGCAGCGGCAGGCGGTCGCCGGTGCGCTTGCGCAGATGCGAATACGCGATCATCGCGGGGAACTCGACGAGCGCGGCGATCGCGATCATCACGCTCATGTCGCCGCCGGTCACGTCCGTGATGCTCTTCAGATAGGAATTGATAAACATGTGCGGCACGTTCAGCACAAGCGTGCCGACGCAGAACAGCAGGAGCCGCGGATAGCGCCGGAGCAGGGAAAACACGTTCCCGACCGGCTCGGCGGCACGGCAGGCGGTGCGGTGCGGCGCAAACCACAGCGCCACGAGCAGCAGCGCGGCGTTAGCGGCGATGTACACCCAGAGGAGCGCTTCGATGTGCAGCGACGCCAGCGCGCCCAAAAGCAGCGACGCCAGCGCGTACGCCACGCTGCCGACCCCGCGCGCAAAGGAAAGGTCGAGCGATTCGCCGCGGTTCAGGTAGTGAAAGCCGACCGCGTTGACGAGCGGCTGCATGGCGAGCGTCACGCAGGACATGGCGCCGAACGAGATCGCAAGCAGCGGCAGCGCGCGTGCCGATACGCGGGTCAGCGCCGCAATCAGGATGCACAGGATCGCGCAGCCGACGATCCCGGTTTTCAGCGTAACGCGCTTTTCCCGGTCCGCCGCCTGTGACAGCAGCGGCTGCAGCAGCATCGACGCAAGATACGCAAGCGCAAGGACGAGGCCGATCTCGGCGGTCGAAAAGCCGTAGTACAGCAAAAAGCGCTCCGCATAGGCGTACACCATGCAGGACGTCATCCAGTAGAAACCAAAAAGAGCGGACAGCTTGAACGTGCGAAATACCATGCCGGGATCCTTTGAAGGCGGGAATCGGAAGGGATCTTCCGTTTTGTATTTTACCAAATCGCGGCCGCACCGTCAACACGGCAATTCTGCAATCAACCAGCAGTAGAACGGAAAAGAATTCGCCTCGCTTGTATTTACAAAAACATGCGATATAATAAGGGCATAAAGAAACGCAAGGCAACTTGCGAAACAACCAACAGTTTAGGAGGATATGACCATGATCGGCATGAATATCAAACAGTTAAGACAGGAAAAACACATCCGGCAGGAGACCCTTGCGGACGCGATCGGCGTAAGTGCGCAGGCGGTCAGCAAATGGGAGACCGGCGCAAGCGATCCGGACATCGCGCTGCTGCCGCAGCTTGCGACCTATTTCGGTGTCAGCATCGACGAGCTCTTCGAGGTGCCGCGCGCCGAGAAGATGGAGCGCATCCAGAACATGATCTGGGACGAGCGCCGCATCCGTCCGGAAACCTTCGACCGCACCGCTGCGTACCTCGAAGGCATCCTCAAGGAGGACCCGCAGGACGCGGAAGCGCTCACCATGCTCGCCGAGCTTTATAACCACCGCGCCCACAGCGACCATGAGAACGCGTCCTACTATGCGGAGCGCGCGCTCGAAGCCGACCCGGTCGACGCACACAACGCATGGGCGGCATACCTTGAAGCGAACCACGCGCCGTGCGGCGACAACTGGCTCGACAACCACTTCTCCGTGATCCGCTTTATCCGGGATTATGCGGAGCGTCGTCCGGAGCTTCGCTACCCGCGGATGCTGCTGGTCGAAAATCTGCTTGCGGATCACCGGCTCGACGAAGCGGAGGCCGAGATCGCGCAGATGAAGAAGGACGACGCGTACCTTGAATACACCGCGAAGCTCGCATTCCTGAAAGGCGACCGCGAGGAAGCGCTGCGCCTCTGGAAGAAAGCGGCGGCGGATTATCCGGACAAATGGGCGGCAACCGACTGCCTCGGCGAAGGCTATCGCCTGCTCGGCATGTACGAAGAAGCGCTCGACACGTTCGAGAAGAGCTTCACCATGCAGACCGCCCCGCGCTATACCGACGGGCTGTTCGCAAGAGCGCAGGTGCACGAGCTTATCGGCGACTATGCGGGCGCGATCGAGGACCGCAGGCGCATCATCGAGTGCCTGAAAACCGAGTACAACGTGACCGACGGCGAGAGCGTCGACGAAAACCTCCGCGAGATCGAGCGCCTGAAGGCGCTTGCCGCCAAGCGGTAATATAATCGCGGGAGGCCGACCCCGGCCTCCCGCAAAAAACGGACCCTCGTGTTGAGGGTCCGTTTTGTCAATCGAATAATTGCCCCGGCAGCTTCAGCTTCTCCTTGGGCGGAAAGGCTTTGTCGAACGCCTCGGCCTCGGCTTCGTCCACATAGTAGCCCGCGGGCGTCTGATAGACGCCGGTGACATCCGAAAGAGCGCCCGGAATCAGCTCCTTGCAGAGAAAGAACGAATCGTCCGCGCCTTCCGGCAGATCGTGGTAGCGGATGCCGAAACTGCGCGCGTAATCGAAGCCGCTGTGCCCGTAAAAGCCGATATTGCCCTCGAACAGCACCGCACAAAAGCCCATTTCCTTCGCTTTTTCGAGCGAATAGTCCAGCAGCTTTTTGCCGTAGCCCTTGCGCTTGTACGCGGGCGCAATGCCGATCGGGCCCATGGTGAGGACCTCGACGCGGCGGCCGTCGTCGGCGTCGATGTGCGTTTTCACGAAGATGTTCTGTCCGATCGGCTCGCCGTCCAGCTCCATGACGAAATCGAGCTCCTTGACGAACGCCGGATCGTCGCGCAGGACGTGGATGACGTAGTGCTCCAGACAGCCGGGGCGATACACGTTCCAGAACGCTTCGCGCACCAGATTTTCGATCGCGCGGTGATCCTTCTCGGTTTCGTTGCGGATGATGATGCTTCCCGTTTCCATACTGCCCTCTTCAGAGTCAGCCAACCACGAGGTTGATGATGTTCTTGACGACGATCGTTTTGCGGATCGTCTTGCCTTCGACAAAGGGCTTGACGTCGTCGAGCGCCAGCGCGGCGTCGACGATGGCCTTTTGCTCCATGCCGACCGGCAGCTTGATCCTTGCGCGGACCTTGCCGTTGACCTGTACGCCGTATTCGACCGTGTTTTCAACAAGCGCCGAGGGATCGAATTGCGGCCACGCGGCGTGGTGCAGCGGCGTGAAGCCGAGCCGTTCGTTCAGCTCCTCGCTGATGTGCGGCGCGACCGGGTTCAGAAGCTGCAGCAGCGTGCGGAATTCGTCCTTTGTCAGCGAGCCCTTCGCGTAGAAGTCGTTCACGAGCGTCATCATCGCGGCGATCGCGGTGTTGAACTTCATGCGCTCATAGTCCTCGCCCACCTTCTTGATGCAGGCGTTGACCTTGGTGCGCATCTCGTCGTCGGTATACCCTTCGCCCTTCACCATGTCCTGCAGACGCCAGACACGGTCGAGGAAGCGCTTGCATCCGTTCGCGGAGTCCTCGTTCCACGGCGTCGCGGCCATGTAGTCGCCCATGAACATGACGTACAGGCGCAGCGTATCCGCGCCGAGCCGTTCGATGACGCTGACCGGGTCGACCACGTTGCCCTTGGATTTGCTCATCTTGTCGCCGTCGGGACCGAGGATCAGGCCCTGATAGGTGCGCTTTGCGTACGGCTCCGGCGTGTTGACCTCGCCGATGTCGTACAGGAAATGATGCCAGAAGCGCGAATACAGCAAATGCCGCGTGACGTGCTCCATGCCGCCGTTGTACCAGTCGACCGGCATCCAGTAGCGCATCTCCTCCGGATCGCAAAAGACCTTGTCGTTGTGCGGGTCGATAAAGCGCAGATAGTACCACGAGGATCCCGCCCACTGCGGCATCGTGTCGGTCTCGCGCTTTGCTTTTCCGCCGCACTGCGGGCAGGTGCAGTTCACGAACGATTCGATCCGGGCAAGCGGGCTCTGTCCGTCGGTGCCGGGCGCAAAGTTCTCGACGTCCGGAAGCCTTAACGGCAGCTCCTCATACGGCACGCCGACCGTGCCGCACTTTTCGCAGTGAATGAGCGGGATCGGCTCGCCCCAGTAGCGCTGGCGGTTGAACGCCCAGTCCTTCATCTTGTACTGGATGCCCTTTCTGCCGAGCCTGTGCGCGCCGAGGTAGTCGAGCATCGCCGCGATCGAATCCTTTTTGTTGTCGTACGCGTTCAAAAAATCCGAATTGATCATGCGGCCGTCGCCGGTGTAGGCTTCCTTTTCGATGTCGCCGCCCTCGATGACAGGAATGATCTCCACGCCGAACTTCTTTGCGAACTCCCAGTCGCGCTGGTCGTGCGCAGGCACCGCCATGATCGCGCCGGTGCCGTAGCCCATCATGACGTAGTCCGCGATGAAGACCGGGATCTCGCGGCCGCTGACCGGATTGATCGCCGTGAAGCCTTCAAGGCGAACGCCGGTCTTTTCCTTACTGAGCTGCGTCCGCTCGAATTCGGTCTTTTTCGCGCAGGCCGCGCGGTACGCTTCGACCTCGTCCCAGTTTTGAATGCGGTCGCGGTACTTGTCGAGCATCGGATGCTCCGGCGCAATGACCATGAACGTCACGCCGAACAGCGTGTCGCAGCGGGTCGTGTAGATCTCAAGCGCTTCGGGGATGTCCTTCAGCCGGAAGTTCACGAACGCGCCGACGGATTTTCCGATCCAGTCGATCTCCTGCTGCTTGATCGAGTCGGGATAATCGACGTCGTTCAGGCCGTTTAAGAGCTTGTCGGCGTACGCGGTGATCTTCAGGTACCACACGTCCTTCGGAAGCTGCACGACGTCGCTGTGGCAGACGTCGCACTTGCCGCCCTGCGAATCCTCATTGCTGAGGACGACCTTGCAGTTCGGGCAGTAGTTCACGAGCGTCTTTGCGCGGAACACAAGCCCGTGATCGAACAGCTTCAAAAAAATCCACTGCGTCCACTTGTAGTAATCGGGCACGGACGTGGCGATCTCGCGCGACCAGTCGAACGAATAGCCGACGCGCTTCATCTGGTCCTTAAAATGCTCGATGTTCGCGGTCGTGATGACGTGCGGATGCGTGTTGGTCTTGATCGCGTAGTTCTCGGCGGGCAGGCCGAACGAGTCGAAGCCCATCGGGAACAGTACGTTGTAGCCCTGCATGCGGCGCTTTCTGGACAGCACCTCAAGGCTGGTATACGCCTTGATGTGCCCGACGTGCATGCCCGCGCCGGACGGGTACGGAAACTCCACGAGCGCGTAGAATTTCGGTTTTGTATGATCCTTTTCCGCCTCAAAGCAGCGGTGCGCGTCCCAATACGCCTGCCACTTCCGCTCGACGGCGTTGAAATCGTAAATATCAGCCATGGAAAAGCTCCTTTCCTTCAATGCCTCATAGATACAATAGGATATAACTTTTCCATGGCGTTTGTCAACCGCTTTACATTATTTTCAGGATATGATACACTGAATAAACACCGGATTGCGGCGCGTCTGCCGCGAAAGGAGATACTATGCTCGGTACTTTTTTATTTAAGATCGGCGACTTCGGCGTGCCGACGATGGGCGTGTGCGTGCTCGTCGGCGCGGCGCTCGCCGTGTTTTTAAGCTGGCTTCTGCGGAAGCATTCCACGCTCGACTGGAACGGCGAGTTCGTCGACGCGATCATCGCGGGCGTGCTTGCGGGCTTCGTGGGCATGAAGATCCTCTACTGGATCGTCACGCCCAACGTCTTTTCCGAAGCGTTCAAGAACGGCGTGTTCCGCGGGATCTTAAGCCTTCTGATGGAGGGCATGGTCTTTTACGGCGGGCTCATCGGCGGCATCGTCGGCGTCCTGCTGGTTGCGCGCAAAAAGAAAAAGCACATCCTCGCCTTCCTGGACCTGTTCGCGCCGTGCTTCTGCGTCGCGCATGCGTTCGGCCGCATCGGATGCCTGCTCGTCGGCTGCTGCTACGGCGTTGCGACCGGCGAAACGACGCAGTTCGGGCTTTGCACCTATGACGGCGCCTGCGCGGTGCGCTATGCCGACGGCACAATGCGCCTGCCTGCGCCGCTGTTCGAGGCGATCTTCCTGCTGCTGCTGTGCGCGCTGCTCGTTGTGCTGTTCATCCGGCAGAAGCATCTCGGCACCGTCACGGGCTGGTATCTCATCCTGTACGCGGTGTGGCGTTTCATCATCGAGATCTTCCGCGGCGACGTCGAGGAGCGCGGACACCTTGGGCCGCTGTTCACCTCGCAGTGGATCAGCATCGCGATCCTTGCGGCGGGCATTGCGATCCTCATCTGGTCGCGTAAGCTCAAAAAGGGTGAGCCGTTCAAGGTCTTCCGTGAAGACGAGCTGAAGGTGCCCGAACCGGAAACGCCGGCTGAAGAGCCGATAGCGCCGGAGGACGACGCGCCGAACATCGAAGAAGATCTGTACTGAACGACAAGCTGCCGGACCCAAGCGTTCCGGCAGCTTTCTTTATCCCAGTCTCACATATTTTGCGGGGTCCTTGGACACACCGTCGATGTACACCGCGAAGTGCAGATGCGGCGGCAGCGCGCATTCAGAGATCGCGCTCGTGCCGACCGTGCCGATCGTGTCGCCTGCATTCAGCCGGTCGCCGACCTTCACGCGGATGTCCTCACCGAGGTTTGCGTACAGCGAGCTCTTGCCGTTTGCGTGCGCGACAACGACCGTCCAGCCCAGCGCGTCGTCCTTTCCGACGCGTTCGACCGTTCCGGCGAATACGCATTTGACGGGCGTGCCCGCGTCCGCCTTGATGTCCACGGCGGCGTGCGTCGTCCACTGATCGAGCGTCACGGAGTACAGCAGCTTGTCGACGGCATAGCCGAACACGATCTCGCCCTGCACGGGCGGCGCGGCCTTCGTCGACGTGCCGGAGGGCTTTTTCGTCGGGTCGGGCGTCGGCGTCGGCGTCGGAACCGCGGTCGGCAGCGGCGCGAAGGTCGGCGCGGGCGTGCGCACGGCCGGCGCCGGCTTGACCTCCGGCGGGTTAAACAGATCGCTGATCCGCTGGTCGTTCGACTGACCGACGATCGTGATCGGATCGGAAACGTTCGCGTCCGCCTCCTTTTCCTCCGACGGCCCGCCGAGCGCGAGCAGCAGGATCGCGCCGCCGATCACGACGAGGCAGATCACCAGTGCAATATAAAATCCGTTGTTTCTGAGAAACAGCCGAAACCGCTCCATGCGGTCGTTCCGTTCGGTTTTCGGTTCTTCCATCTTCATCACCTCGGCAGTAGTATGGCCGCGCCGTATGTGATTCATACCGGAAGAAAATAAAAAAGTCTGTCGAAACGTCACGCATTTCGACAGACAATTCAATCGGCAGTCTTACACGACCGCAAAGGAATAGATTGCGTATGCGATGTAGCACGCGAGCAGGATCCCGCCCTGCACGCGCGAGCCCTTTTTGCGGATCAGCATCGGAACGATCAGCAGCGACATGACGGCAAGCGCGATCGGCAGGTCGATGTACAGCGCCTTGGACGTGAACACGAGGTTGCCCGTGATCGTGGCGGGCAGACCGATGACCAGCAGCATGTTGAACAGGTTCGCGCCGATGATATTGCCCAGGCCCACGTCGCCCTGCCCTTTGATCGCGGAGGTCACGGTCGTGACAAGCTCCGGCAGCGACGTGCCGAGCGCGACAAGGGTGACGCCGATCACGCGTTCCTCGACGCCGGCCATCTCCGCCAGCACCACGCCGTTGTCCACGAGCAGATGCGCGCCGACGAACAGCGCGGCGGCCGAGATCGCAAGCATCAGCAGCGCGCCCCACAGCGGCATGAGCTTTTCGGTTTCGTCGTATTCGGCCTCGCCGTCGCTGTCCTTCAGCTTGATGGACAGGAACGCATAGACGCAGAAACCGAGCAGCAGCACGATGCCGATCACGCGAAGGACCGTGCCGACGGCGTGATCCGTTTCGCCGTCCTTGTTGATAAAATCGTGCGCGGGCGTGAACAGAACGGACAGGAACAGCAGAAGCGCGGTCCCGACAAAGAAGAGAAAGCGCCAGCTCACGGAGTTCGACTTGACCGACTTTGCGGGGCGGATCAGCTGGCCGACGCCGGCGATCAGCGCCGTGTTGCAGATGATGCTGCCGAGCGCGTTTCCGACGCCGATCTCGGGCGACTGCGCCTTTCCGAGCACGGCGGTGGTGGAGACGAGGATCTCCGGCAGCGTCGTGCCGAGGGACACGATCGTGGCGCCGACGACGATCTGCGGGATCTTCAGCCGCCGCGCGATCGCAACGGCCGCATCGACGAATTTATCGCCTGCCACACAGGTCAGCGCAAGGCCGACGATGAACAGGGCGATCGTCCAGAACAGGGAATTCGGAACCGAAAACGACATAAAACCCTTCCTTTCGCATGAAAAAAGAGACTTTCATGCATACCAAATCATGCATAAAAGTCTCGCACATTCCGACCGACAGCGGGATCAAATCCGTGCTGACGCCGCAGGTCACGCAACAGCGTCGGCTACTCCCTTTTACGAGCCCATTATATGTTAACTTTTTTCAAACGTCAAGTGGAAAATATGGCGGAAACGGCGGTTGTCTGCTATAATACAAAATGGATCATTATCTGAACGGGAAGGCGGTGTAAGGATGGACGTACAAAACCCCATCTATGTCACGGGGCATAAAAATCCGGATACCGATTCGATCGTATCGGCGATCGCATACGCCGCGCTGATGAACGCGCTGGGCGACCGGCGCTATACGGCGGCGCGGATCGGGACAGTCAGCGACGAGACGGCGCATATCCTGGAGCGGTTCGGGTTTGAACCTCCGGAACGGGTCTATAACGTCCGCACACAGGTGCGGGATCTGAACTTCGACCGTCCGCCGGTGCTGTCGAGCGCCGTCACGGTGCGCCGTGCATGGGAGACGATGCTGAACGGCGAGGGCGAGTCGACGTTCCTGCCGGTTGCGGGCGAGGACGGAAAGCTCCTCGGCATGGTCACCACCGGCGACATTGCGGCGTTCGATCTCGAATCCTCGGAGAACCCGACGCTCAAGGAGATCCCGCTGTTCAATCTGGTCTCGAATCTGGACGGACAACTGTGGGATCGCTGCAGCGGCGTCACAACGCTGTCCGGAAAGCTCGTCATTGCCGTGCCGCAGGCCGGTGCAGAGGCGCGCACGTTTTCCCGCGATTCGATCGTCGTGACCGGCAACGATCCGCAGGTCATCCATGACGCGCTTTCGGCGAATGTCGCGTGCATCGTGGTCTCCGGCGCGCAGATCGACGCGTCGCTTGCGGAGCAGGCGAACAGCACGGTGCTCATCACCACGCCGTACGACGCGTATCGCGCCGCGCGGCTGATCATCCAGTCCGTCCCGGTCGAGCGCATCCTGCCCGGCACGCCGCTTGTGGCGTTCCATCTGAACGATTATCTCGACGAGGTCCGCGAGCAGACGCTGAAATCGCGCTTCCGCAGCTATCCGATCCTGGACGAGCACGATCGCGCGGTCGGCACGCTGTCCCGCTTCCACCTGCTGCGGCCGAACCGCAAGAAGGTGGTCCTGGTCGATCACAACGAGCTTGCGCAGTCGGTGGACGGGCTCAACGAGGCGGAGATCCTTGCGATCATCGACCATCACCGCCTTGCCGACGTACAGACCGGCGCACCGATCTATGTGCGCAACGAGCCGGTCGGCGCGACCTGCACGATCGTCGCGACGATGTTTCAGGAACGCGGCATCATGCCGAACCGCCACCTTGCGGGGCTTCTGGCCGCAGGCATCGTGTCCGACACGATCTTCTTCAAGTCCCCGACGGCGACGCCGCGCGACCGCGTGATGGCGGAGCGTATGGCGGCGATCGCGGGCGAATCGCTTGACGAGCTGGGCCGCGACATTTTCACGCCGTCCGCCACGCGCGAGACCGACGCGAGAAAGATGCTGCTCTCGGACTTCAAGCATTTTCAGATCGAGGGTCACCGACTCGGCATCGGACAGATCAACTGCATCGACTCGACCGAGCTTTTGAACCGCCGCGACGAATTCCTTGCGGTGATGGAGCAGGTCAAGACGGAGCGGGAGTTCGATCTGCTGCTGCTGATGTTGACCGACGTGCTGAAGGAGGGCACGGAGCTGCTCTCCGTCGGCGATCTTGACACCGTCGAGGAGGCGTTCAACATCAAGATCAAGGACCACACCGTATTCCTTCCGGGCGTGCTTTCGCGTAAAAAGCAGGTCGTCCCGGCATTATCCGTACTTTGGGGGTAACCGTCATGCAAATCCTGATCGACAACATTCCGGCGGAGGTCCGCACGGGAGAAAGCCTTTTGGACATCATTCGTCGGCTCGGCCTCGATACCGACAGTCTGAAAACGCGTCCGATCGCCGCGGATATCGCGGGCGAGGTGTTTACGCTGAATTATGTGCCGGTGCGGCAGAAGGAGCAGGGCGCCGCGCCCACGACCTTCCGCATGCGCAAGGCGATCCGCAAGGGCAGCGGCGAGGTCAAGCTGATACGTTATGAGGAGAGCCGCGGCCGCGCGATCTACGAGCGGACGATCATCTATATCTTCTTCCTTGCCATGCGCGAGCTGTTTCCGCAGGCGCACGCCAAGGTCAACTATGCGATCGGGCCGTCGCTCGATATCTCCGTGGACCTTGATCCGCAGTTCACGCCGGACGACGTGGAGACGATCCGCGCGAAGATGCGCGAGATCGTCGAAGCCGATTTTCCGCTGCAGCGCAAGCGGCTCGACATCGACGAGGCGATCCAGTTCTTCGAGCGCGACGGGCAGGAGGACAAGGTGCGGCTTCTGAAGTGGCGCCAGTTCACCTACTTCGACGTGTACGTGCACGGCGATTACGTCGACTATTTCTACGGCGAAATGCTGCCCTCCACCGGCTACGCAAAGGTGTTCGACCTGCAGTACCGCCCCGGCGGACTGTTTCTGCTGCGCCCGTCGACGGCGGACGCGGACGTTGCGACCCGCTACGTCTATATGCCGAATCTGACCAAGGTTTTTGCGCGGTCGGACAAATGGGGCGAACTCATACACTGCCGCTGCGTCGCGGACCTCAACGATATGGTCGAAAACGGCAGCATCCGTGAGCTGATCCGCGTCAACGAGGCGCTGCATGAGCGGCGGTTTTCGGAGATCGCAACCGAGATCGTCAACCGAGGCGCGCGCGCCGTGCTGATCGCGGGACCGTCAAGCTCCGGCAAGACCACGAGCGCCAATCGCGTGGCGACCCAGCTCCGCGTGCTCGGCAAGACGCCGATCCTGCTGTCGCTCGACGATTACTACATCGACCGTTCGCTCATCCACCCGGACGAGAACGGCGAAATCGACTATGAGCACATCAACATGATCGACGTGCCGCAGTTCAACCTCGACCTCGAACGGCTTCTGAACGGCGAGCGTGTCGAGATCCCGCACTTCGATTTCAAGACGGGCTCGCGGCAGATGCTCGGCCATTTCGTACAGCTGTCCCATGACGCGATGCTGATCATCGAGGGCCTGCACGGCCTGAACCCGCAGCTGTTGACCCCGCGCATCGACAAAAAGCAGATCTTCAAGCTGTACGTGTCAGCGCTGACGACCATCAACCTCGACGATCACAACCGCATTCCGACGACCGACGTGCGGCTTTTGCGCCGCATGGTGCGTGACTACGAAACGCGCGGCGCGACCATTGAGCGGACGCTCGGCATGTGGGATTCCGTCAAGCGCGGCGAGCAGCGCTGGATCTTCCCGTATCAGGAGAGCGCGGACGAGATCATGAACACCTCGCTTGTCTATGAGCTGGCGGTGCTCAAGAAGCACATCTATCCGCTGCTGAACGACGTCGATTCCGCGAGTCCGTGCTATGACGAGGTCATCAACATCATCAAGTTTTTGAACTACATCTCGGACGCCGCGGTGGAGGACGAGATCCCGCCGACCAGCATTCTTCGGGAATTCGTCGGCGGCAATACGTTTTATCGCTGAGGAGGGCGCATGCGCAATACATTCGGAAAACTGAGCGTGATCCTTGCGGCGCTGGTTCTGCTGTTCGCCGCAGGCTTTTTCACGGTCTCGCTGATCCTCAGAGACGCCGAGATGATCGGAGGCCTCTTCAAAAAGCCGGAGGTCCGGCAGGAGGTCACGGAACGGACCGGCATCGACAAGCCCGCCGAGATGGAAAATGCGACCGTGGTGCTGCTTGAATACATGCGCGGCGAGCGCGCGAACATCAAGGTCTCCGCACGCGTCAACGGCGCGGAGCTCCCGGAGGTGTTCTACCACGAGAAGGAGATCGTGCACATGGCCGAGGTCCAGTCGCTTTGGCTCGGCCTTGAAGCGTTCGCCAAGTACGGCGCGATCGGCGCGGCGGCGCTGCTGCTGTTCGGATTCTTCCTGATCGAGCACGGCAAGCGGCGGGCGGTGCTGTCCTCCGGCCTGTTCTGGGCCTGCGGGATTTTCGGCGGCGTGCTTGCGTTCATGGGCGCGTGGGCGCTGCTCGACTTTTCGAGCTTCTGGACCGTGTTCCATTTCATCATCTTTCCGGGTTCGCTGTTCCAGTATCTGTCCGCCGGCGCAAGCGTGCAGGCCATGAACGAGCTCAACTGGGTGTTGGATTCCGACAGCATCATGGTAAACCTGCTGACGCCGATCTTCCCGCCGCTGGTGCTGCGCTGCGCGATCTGCATTCTGCTGGAGATCGCCGCAGCAACGCTGATCGCCGTGTTTATTCGCTTTGCGTGGCGCAAGCAGGGCAAGCCGTCGCCGATCGCCGACGTCGTTGTGATCGAACGCGACGAAAACGAACCGGTCCCGATCCAGGGACCCGACCTCGTGCTTGCGCATAAGCTGCGCAACGCGCCGGTCAGCAAGCGCGAAGAGATCTTGGAAAAGGCCAAGAACGGCGAGCCGCTGGACGATGAGCCGGAAATGCCTTCCCCTCAAGAGGAGGGCGGCTCGCAAGGTGAGACGGATGAGGCGCCGTTGCCGGAAAACCCGGACGATATGTCCTTGACGGGACACGATATTTCTGCAGTGCAATCTGCAGAGGGCGACGACCCCGGCGCCCCGTCGGAGGAACCCCATGAACTATGACGAACGTGCGGCCGCAAAGCAGGCGGCGCTGATTGAACGCGGGCACGCGACGGTGCTTGCGATCGAGACCTCGTGCGACGAGACCGCGTGCGCGATCGTGCGAGACGGGCGCGAGGTGCTTTCAAACGTCGTGCACACGCAGATCCCGCTGCACCGGCAGTACGGCGGCGTCGTGCCGGAGCTCGCAAGCCGCAACCACGTCGAGCGCATCGGCGCAGTGGTCGAAAAGGCGCTCCTTGACGCGGGCATGACGCTGAAGAACGTTGACGCGGTCGCGGTCACCTGCGGGCCGGGTCTGGTCGGCGCGCTGCTGGTCGGCGTGAGCTACGCAAAGGGACTTGCGCTGGCGCACGACCTGCCGCTGGTCGGCACGAACCACATTTTAGGGCACATCGCCGCGAACTATCTGACCTTTCCGGACCTTGTGCCGCCGTTTACCGCGCTGATCGCGTCGGGCGGGCACAGCCATATCGTGCGCGTGCACGATTACGACCGCTACACGCTGTTCGGCCGCACGCGCGACGACGCGGCGGGCGAGGCGTTCGACAAGGTTGCGCGCGTGCTGGGACTTCCGTATCCGGGCGGTCCGGAGATGGAAAGGCTTGCGAAGGCCGGCGACCCGAAGGCATACCGCTTCCGTTCCGCGTTCAACGAGCGCGAGGACGAGTACGACATGAGCTTTTCGGGGCTCAAGACCGCGGTCATCAACCTGCTGCACACGGCAGAGCAGCGCGGCGAGCAGGTGAACCGCGCGGACGTCGCGGCGAGCTTTCAATACGAGGTCGTCACGATCCTGTCGGACAAGGCGGTTCGCGCCGCCGACGATACGCTGGTGCTTGCGGGCGGCGTGTCCGCAAACGCGGCGCTGCGCGAGATGCTTGCAAGAAAAGCAAAAAAGAAGGGCATTCGCTTCTGCTGCCCGGATTGGACCTACTGCACCGACAATGCCGCCATGATCGGCAGCGCCGGCTTCTACCTGCTGATGAAAGGGCATCGCGACGGGCTCGACCTGAACGCGACGCCGTACCTCTCTGTCGTATAATATAAAATGAAGAGATTGCGCAGATCGAACGAGATACAGATGCTGGAAGGACCTTTGCTCGGCAAGGTCTTTCTGTTCGCGCTGCCGCTGATGGCAACGAACCTTTTGCAGATGCTGTACAACGCCGCCGACATGATCATTGCGGGCATGTCCGGCGTGGATGGCGCGATCGGCTCGATCGGCACGTGCGGCGCAATGATCAACCTGATCCTGAACATCTTTTCGGGTTTTGCGATCGGCACGAACGTCGTTGTCGCGCGCAACATCGGCCGCGGCGACGAAGAGGCGACCCGTCGTGCGGTGCACACCTCGCTCATCATGGCGGTGGTGTTCGGCGCGATCTGTATGGGGCTCGGCCTGCTGATCTCGCGGCCGCTTTTGCGGACGCTGGGCGATCAGGGCCACATCCTCGATCTTGCATCGCTGTACACGCGCATCTATTTCTGCGGCGCGCCGTTCTTGGCCGTTTCCAATTACATGATCGCGATCTTCCGCGCCAAGGGCGACACGCGCACGCCGCTGTTCATTCTGACGGCGACGGGACTGCTGAACGTCGGACTTAATCTGTTCTTCGTGCTCGTGCTCGGCATGTCGGTCGACGGCGTCGCATGGGCGACGGTGCTTGCGAACGTCATGAACGTCGTCGCGCTCGGCTTCGTCATGCTGCGCGATACGAGCTGGTGCCGGCTCGAATGGAAGCGGCTGAAGCCCGATCGCCCGTCCGTGCGCGACATTCTGCGCGACGGCCTGCCTGCGGGCGTGCAGGGCGCGTTGTTTTCGCTGTCCAACATGCTGATCCAAAGTACGATCATCGGCATCAACAATACGGCCTGCCCGGACGGCGGCTCGGCCGTTATCGACGGCAACGCGGCGGCGACGAACTTAGAGGGCTTCGCGTACGTCGCGACGAACTCGGTCTATCAGGCGTCCGTCACGTTCACCAGCCAGCACCACGGCGCGAAAAAGTACAAGCGCATCGGCACAGTCATGCGCTGCTGCTACTTCGTCACCGCCATGATCGCGATCGCGTGCGGCGCGATCCTTCTGACGTTCCGCCACCCGCTTCTGGGCCTGTACATCCACGACGGCAATCCGCTTTCGCTCGAAACGGCGTACACGCGTTTCTATGTCATGGTGATCCCGTATGTGCTGCTGGCGTTTATGGAGGTCGGCTCCGGGATCCTCAGGGGCCTCGGTAAATCCACGCTGTCCACGGTCATTTCGCTGCTCGGCTCGTGTGTGTTCCGCCTGATCTGGATCTGGGTGATCTTCCCGCTGTGGCCGACGCTGACAATGGTGTACCTTTCGTACCCGATCTCATGGGGCCTCACGGCGCTCACGCACTTCACGGTCTCCATGGTCGTCCGCCGCCGGTATATGCGCATGTACCCGGAGGCCGCGGAACCGGATCCGGAGGAGGATATCGGATAACAAAACAAGGCTGCCGAGACGGGGCCAGACCGTCTGCGGCGAAGTAATGAAAAGAAAAGGCGTTTTTAAGCCTTTTCCTCCGACCGGTGTTATGTATAAACCCTTGCCGCAAACGGTCTGACCCCTTAGTTGACAGACCGAGGGCCGCTCTGCATCACAGAGCGGCCCTATTTGCGTTACATCAGCTTGCAGATGCTTTCCGCGAACGCGGCGGGATCGTCGAGCGGCAGACCCGCGACGAGCTTTGCCTGCGCAAGCAGCAGGGAGGCGTATTCCTTGAGCTGTTCGTCGTCGAGATCGCCGAGCTTTGCGTAGACCGGATGGTCCGGGTTCAGATCGAGGTGGAACGTCATCGGAATCGAAGCGCCGTTTGGCATCTGGCGCAGGACCTTGTACATCTCGACGCTCATGCCCTCTTCGCCCGAAAGGCACGCCGCGGCGTTTTTCAGCCGGTCGGTCAGCCGCACGTCGAGCACCTTGTCGCCGAGAGCGGTCTTGATGCGCGTAAGAAGCGGCTTTGCTTCCTCGGCGCGCTTTTCCATCTCCTTCTTCTCCTCCTCGGTGCCGAGGTCGAGGTCCGGATCGGAAACCGAGCGGAACGGCTTTTCCTGATACGATTCGAGGATGCGCAGCGCAAACTCGTCGACGTCTTCGGTCAGGCAAAGGATGTCGTAGCCCAGATCCGCCACGCGCTCGGCCTGCGGGAGCTTCTTGACCTGATTAAGCGTGTCGCCCGCCGCGAAATAGATCTCCTTCTGCGCTTCGGGCATCGCGTCGACGTATTCCTTCAGCGTAACCGGCTTGTCGCTGTTTCTCGACCAGAACAGCAGCGTGTCCTTCAAAAAGTCCTTGTTCATGCCGAACTTGTCATACACGCCGAACTTCAGCGTGCGGCCGAACGACTTATAGAATTCTTCGTACGCCTCGCGCTCCTCGCGCTGCATGCGCAAAAGCTCCGCAAGGATCTTCTTTTTGAGGTTGTTTGCGATCGCAGAAAGCTGGCGGTCGTGCTGCAGCATCTCACGCGAAATGTTCAGCGACAGGTCGGGCGAATCGACGAGGCCCTGCACGAAGCCGAAGTATTCCGGCAGCAGCTCCTCGCAGTGCTCCATGATCATGACGCCGTTTGCGTACAGCTTGAGCCCGCGCTGATATTCCTTCGTATTGAAATCGAACGGCGGCTTCTTCGGGATGAACAGCAGCGCCGTGTACGACAGCATGCCCTCGGTGTTGATGTGAAGCGTCGAAGCGGGATCCTCGTAGTCGTGGAACGCGTCGCGGTAGAACAGCGCGTATTCCTCCTTCGTGATCTCGTTCTTGTTCTTGCGCCAGAGCGGAACACGGCTGTTCAGCGTCTTGTCCTCGACGATCGTTTCGTATTCGTCGCTGTCCTCCTTCTTGCGGGAGCGCTCGACCTGCATCATGATCGGGTAGCGGATGTAGTCGCTGTACTTTTTGACGAGCGATTCGAGCCGGTACGTCTCCAGAAATTCGGCGTAGCTTTCCTCTTCGCCGTCGTCCTTCAGCGTCAGCACGATCTTCGTGCCGATCGGCTCGTAATTGCACGGCTTCACCGTATAGCCGTCTTCGCCCTCGGACTCCCAGACCGCAGGCTCCTCGCCTTCCTTGTGCGAATATACCGTGACCTTCTTCGCGACCATGAACGCCGCGTAAAAGCCGACGCCGAACTTGCCGATGATGTCGACGTCCTCGGCGTCCGCATGCTCGGCCCTGAACGCCTGCGTGCCGCTTTTTGCGATCGTGCCGAGGTTCTGTTCCAGCTCCGATGCGCTCATGCCGCAGCCGTTATCGGTGATCGTCAGCGTGCGTGCGGCCTTGTTCGGCTCCAGACGGATCACGAACCGGTCCTTGTCTACGCCGGTCTCGCCGCGCTGCATGGCGGCATAGTAGCGCTTGTCGATCGCGTCGGACGCGTTAGAAATCAGCTCTCTAAGGAAGATCTCGCGGTGGGTATAGATCGAATGGATCATCAGATCCAATAACTTTTTCGATTCCGTTTTGAATTGTTTCTTGCTCATAGTCTCGCCTCGAATGCATTTTTAGCACTCTCGTCTTCCGAGTGCCAAAGCTATCATAACGCGCTTCTGTCTAAAAAGCAACCCCTTCGCGAAAGAGTTTGCGAGATTGACACAATTCGCCGCAAAATGCGTATAAAAAAGGCGGTCATGCCGCCTTTTACCATCTTTACTGATAGAACCCCATGAGATTGCCGTCGTTCCAGTATGGTTCCATGATTTCCGCAATCCGACGATAGATCGGATACTGCTTGAAAAAGTCGAGCATGACGCGCGCCTGTTCGTCGATCTTCGCCTTGCCGTTTTCGTCCGCTTCCAGTCTGCGCATCCACAGCATGCAGATGAGCTTTTCGATGCAGAGGCCTTCCGCGTCTTCGACATTTTCGATGCGTTCGCTGCCGGAATGAATCGCCGCGGCGATCTCATAATACATGAAGTGCAGCCCGGGAATCTTTTCCAGATAGTATTCCGCCATCGCCTGCTCGCCCATGGCGTGGTACGTTTCCGCCATGACGCGGTACACGTCGATCCGGTTTGCGTCGTTCTTCGTGCAGCTTAAGATGCGCTCGCCGATCTCGATGATCTCGGCGCTGCGGCTGCCGTCGGCGTTCTGCTCCTGCATGTCCTCGAGAATGCACGTCAATAGCAGATCGTTGTTCGGGTACTTTTCGAGCGCCTTTTTTAGATACGCTTCCGATCTTGCGGGATCGTTTCCGCCGCGTCCGCTTTCTTTGATGATCTCTTCGATCGCTGCGTCGACCCGGCTCTGGTCGAAGTCCAAAAGGTTGTCGAGCGTGGTGCCGAAGTAGATCGCAAGCTTCGGCAGCATATCGATGTCGGGGCTGCTGGCTCCCGTTTCCCATTTGCTGACCGCCTGAGAAGAAATGTGCAGGTATTCCGCAAGCTCCTCCTGCGTGACGCGTTTTTCCTTTCGGAATGCTCTGATTTTTGCTCCGATATTCATATTTATCTCCTTGTGTTCTTGTAACCGGTTCAATGGAAGCATACCGTAAATCTCCGCAAAAGTCCATATGAACTTAATCGGAGATTATACAACTGATAGTTGGAATCGCGAGCGAACAAAAAGAGCGATCCGAGGACCGCTCTTGATGAGGTTTGATTACAGCTTGGAGATCAGTGTGTCGAGGGAATCCTTCGCATCGCCGAGCAGCAGTCTTAATCCGTGCTTACGGGAGTAGAGCGGATTGGTTTTACGCCGTTTCATGGATCAGGAACCAGACGTAACATCCGTCACGGTACGTGTATACGACGTTGATGGCGGTAACGTACTGTTCGGGATCCTCCACGTCGATGGTATATCGGGAATAGCCGAAATCGAAATGCCAGACGTTTTCCGCATGCATTTGCGAATCCGTTTCGCCGAATACCGACTTCCATTTGGCAAAGAACGCGCGGTCAAGCGCCTCGCGCTCCGGAAACAGCCGATCTTTGAGCGCGCTGCAGCGCATCACAAGGTATTCCTCCCGGTCGGTTTGCTGTGCTTCCGCATTGCCGTTCCATTCGGAAGCGATCTGATTCACATAGGAGGGGCAGAACCATTGAAGAAGGTCGGCCTGATAAGGAACAAAATACGCCTGAAGCGTCTCGTCCGTCATAGGATATTCAACGTTTTTTGCCCAGGCGTCGGAAAAGGCCGGATCGTGTGCCATGATATACGCGGCACCCTTGCTTCGGTCTGCGTAAACGCAATACGCTTCCGCAAAATCGGGTGCAAAGGAATCGTCGCACATCCAATACGCAAGAAACGCGTCGGAATCAAACGCATTCAGGAAGCGGTCGGAAACCTCGCCGCTGTTGCAGCAGGCGATAAATTCCGCAATCAGTTCCTGCTCCGAGGAAAACCCGACCGGCGTTCCGGTTACGATGCGCGGCCCCTCTTCGCCTGCGGGGCGTGACGAATCCGATTCCGGAATCTGGTCTGCGTTGATGGGATCGATGCCGGAGCCGCTGCATGCGCCGGCAAACAGAAGCATGATCAAAGCAAGTACAAGGGAAAGGGCTTTCATGAACATTTTCTTTCTCTCCAGTCTTTTTCTTAATTATAATGTCCGGCAGAGCGCGTGTCAACTGCACGGGTTTGTGAAGGGACCTTGCCTTCGATTTACAGCTCGGAGATCAGCGTGTCGAGGGAATCCTTCGCGTCGCCGAGCAGCAGTCTTAATCCGTGCTTGCGGGAGTAGATGTGGTTCTCAACACCCGCATAGCCGGGCTTCAGGTCAAAGTTGCACACAATGACCTCGGGCGCCTGGTCGACGTTCAGGATCGGCATGCCGTAGATCGGGGTGCCTTCTGCTTCACGCGCGGCGGGGTTCATGACGTCACTTGCGCCGACGACCACGACCGCGTCGCAGCTCTTGAAGTCGTCGTTGATCGCGTCGGACGCGTTGGAAATCAGCTCGCGCAGGAAGATCTCGCGATGGGTATAGATCGAATGGATCATCAGATCCAGCAGTTTTTTGGATTCGGTTTTGAATTGTTTCTTGCTCATATGTCTGCCTCGAAAACGTGTTTTAGCACTCTCATCTTCCGAGTGCCAAGCATATGATAGCGCGCTCCGAACGAAAAAACAACCCCTTCGGGCGGAAGTTTTCCGGAATGTCACAATTAAAAGACCACTTGATAAGGTGTCGGACGCTCATAAAGTGAATGAAGAAACAGGCTGTCGGATGTAGGGGAGGCCGACCCCGGCCTCCCGTCAAGAAACATGTCAACGGACCGCAGGGAAGATATCACACGCCGAAGGCAGATATCACTGCGGTTTGCCGCTTTGCGCGTCGAGATACGCGATCACGCCGTCCGCGACGGCGTCGGCCAGAAGCTGCTGAAACTTCGGGTCCTGCAGGGCCTGTTCGTCCTCCGGATTGCTCAAAAACCCGCATTCGACCAGCACGGACGGCACCGACGGAATGCGCGTGACGTAGTTGTTGCCGGGGTTTGCGGGACGGTCGTCGCGGCCGAGCGCGGCGCATAAGGCGGCGATCACGCAGGTCGCAAGCGCTTCGCCGTCGTCCGCACCCGCCTGATAGTAGCACATCGGGCCCTTCACGCTGCGGTCGGCGAACTTGTTCATGTGGATCGACACGGTGCAGTCCGCGCCGTCGGTGCAAAGGATCGCGCCGCGCCGCGCCATGTCGTCGCGCTTCGTGTCGCCGAGCGCGTCCGGACCGGTGCGCGTGCGCAGCACAAAGCACCCGCGATCCTCGAGCGCGCGCGCCGTGCATTCGCCGATCACAAGGTTCAGGTCGGATTCCTTTACGCCCGTGTCAACGCCGGTCGCGCCGACGTCGAACCCGCCGTGTCCGTAATCGAGGATCACAAAATAGCGCGGCGGCGCGGCGTCGAGCGTATACGGCGCGCAGGGCGGCGCGATCTCCGTGCAGCCGAGAAGAAAAAAGGACAGCAACAGGACAAAAGTACGCTTCATGGTCCAGTTTATGCGAAAAAGACACGCAAATTTACGCTTTTATCCGTTGACAAGTCGGGAAAAAGCAAGTAAAATAGGTACGTTATCATGGAGGCATGCGGGTGTAGCTCAGTGGCAGAGCACCGGCTTCCCAAGCCGGCTATACGGGTTCGATTCCCGCCACCCGCTCCATAAGCCGAAGCCACGGCCTCGGCGAGCACCGACATGGTAACGGTCGGCCCGCTGCCATTGCAGGCTCTGCGGGTAAAAATGAAATATTATTTTTATAAGGAGAACAAACAATGGCAAAAGCAAAATTCGAACGTACGAAGCCGCATGTCAACATCGGCACGATCGGACACGTAGACCATGGCAAGACGACGCTGACGGCGGCGATCACCATGGCGCTTGCACAGCAGGGCGA
>CAKJYC010000013.1 GCA_918244965.1 Clostridiales bacterium
CATCTTGGGATTGGTCGTCGCATTGCGCGAGCCGTCCATCGCGTAAGGTCCCTCGTTGTACACGATCAGATACCGGCCCGACCAGTCGTCCGGCTCGGCTTCGACCAGCACATACTGCGCCTGTCCCGCAGCCGGGGTGGGTGTCGGAGTCGGCGTGGGCGTCGGGGTCGGCGTGGGGGTCGGAGTCGGAGTAGGCGTCGGCGTCGGGGTCGGCGTCGGCGTGGGGGTCGGAGTCGGAGTAGGCGTCGGCGTCGGGGTGGGAGTTACGGAGCCGCCCCATGTGATGTCGACCTCCGTCAGATACATTGCGCCGTTATTGGATCGCAGACCGATGTACGCATAGTTTCCGTCGATCGTCAGCTCCGTGCTTGTGCCTTTCACGATGGTGCCCAGAAGCGTGCCCTGCTTGCTGCTGTCATACAGATCTGTAGGCGACGTGTATGCCGTATTCTTGCCATAAACATTCAGCACTCTGCCGTTCTGCGTGTTTCCCTGCCAGATGACGGCAACCTTCCTGACCGTACCGCCGGAAACCGTTGATATGATCCCGGAATTGTTGTTGTCGCTTCTGATCTGGATCGCATCGTTCCCGCCCGCAGACAGGCCTGCGTAAACGGCGGAGGAGCTGCTTGTCTTGCCGGACCAGCTTGTATATGAGGTGCTTCCGGAAGAAACCCCGGTCAGCGGCCGATCGATCACATCCGTAACCTCTTCCGCAGCATCTGTCCACTGCGCGGTAAAGGTGCTGCCTGCATTGATCAGGACCGATGCGCCCGGCTGATACATGCTGTTGTCAGCCGACCACTTCCATCCCGCAAACTGCTTTTCATCCGGCGCGGTGAAGCCGCAGGCGGGCAGTGTGTAGGTTTCGCCCGCGTAGACGGTGACGGGGTTCATCGTGCCCGTGCCGCCGTTTGCGTCAAAGGAGACCGTAACCTGCGTCTTTGCCGCAAAGTTGACCGTCAGCGTGCAGTCGTTCGTCATGTTCGTCAGCGTAAAGACGTTGCCGTTGCGGGTGACCGTCGCGGCGTTCGACGGAGAAATCGTTGCGCTCTCCACATAATAGCCGGTGTTCGGCGTCGCGGTGACGACGCGTCCGGACACGGACACGCTGCCCCACGCGCTGTTGTTCACGGCCGCGGTGACGGTGTAGCTCGTCTGATTGCTGCCGCTCGGCGTCTGGTAATTCGCGGGCGGCGTGCGGTTGAAGAGCAGCCACGCATATTCGGGATAGTCGATGAACACGTTGCGGTTGCCCTGCACGTGCTCGCACTCGTCGTTTCGGGACATCTCCCAGGTGTCGACCGGGTCTTTCGCCATCCACTCCAACAGCGTATCAAGCGATTCGATGACCTTGATGCCGTCGTTGCCGCCGCTGTCGTTCGAGCCCTGCTTCGGGTTCGTGCTGGTCTCGTAGAGGTTCGGCTCCTCCCAGCGGCACCAGACGTACAGCAGAATGCGCGCAACGTCGCCCTTGACGTTGTCCTTGACCTCGACGAGCCCGTTGCCGCTCGTCGTATACCAGAGCACGGTCTGCCCGTCGTATGCCTTCGTCTGATATCCGCTGATCTTGTCGACGACGTTGCCGAAGACGTAGCTTGAGCGGGTCGAGTTGATCTGGGAATCCTCCGGGCGCAGGTGGTGGATGTCCGCGCCGCCGCCGCTCTCATGGAAGCTGGCGTGCGACTTCGGCCAGACGTGCTCGCGGCTGATGTTGGAGCCGGTGACCTTGTCCGCGTAGATCAGGATCGGATTGGAGGACCCGTTGTTCGCATCGGTTTTCGGCCAGTAGCTTGTCAGGCTGTTGTAGCTGACGGAGTGGTTGCCCATCGTGTCCGTCATCAGCGTATGCAGACGGCTGAACATGGGACTGTTCATCGGATCGCTTGCCGACGCGGTCAGCGCGGATACGGCGTCAAAGGTATAATTGTCGGTGTAGTACGCCTGCGCCTGCGTGGAAAGCGAGGTACAGACCTGATGACGCGTGCCGGTGTTGGTCTTTACCGTGCCGGTCTGCGCGCCCGCCGCCGGAAGGACGGCGAACGTCAGAAGCAAAACAAGGAGAACGGAGACGAGGCGATTGCGAAGCCGCATACGGGTTCCTTTCCGCGCTGTGGGCGCTTTCCATCTATAATACAGATAAGTATACACGAATTGTTCACAAAACACAAGGCAAAAAACGCATTTTCATGCAAAGCGGTCCCGAAAACACGCCTGCATCCGGTTTGCGGAAATAGCGGGCGCTATTTTGTCGTTTTCCTGCAAACAGCGGCGCATAATGCCGCGCGCGGCGTATTGCAAAAGCGGTGCGGACAGGCTATACTGTAGGTACAAAAAGAAAGAGGCCCGCGGTTGCGAGCCGGAAAAGGAGGTACCCGAAATGAAAAGAGTGTTCCTGACGATGCTGTTCTTTATTCTCGCCGTGATGACGATGGCGGTCGCCTGCTCCGGCGGTCAGTATCGCCGGTCCGGCTGCAACGCCTGCAGCATCGGCTGTGCCGCCTGTACGGCCTGCACGGTCGTCAACTGCGTAAGCGGCTGCATCGGCGACGGGTATTGACGATGAAAAACTCCGCAGAACATGCGGAGTTTTCTGTATTCTGCCGTTTCTCAGTCCAGATACAGGACCAGCAGCTTCCATCCGCGGTCGAGCTTCACGGCAACAAGGTAAAGCTCCGCCGCGGTCTCGCCGTTCACGGACAGGATCCCATCCGCCGACACATATTCCTCCGCTTCCAGACCGAGCGCGCGATTCGTTTCGTAGATCTCCGCGCCGGTGTGCGTCGTCTCGGTGAGCTGCGGGACAAGCGCGGCGTCTTTGCCGAACCGCTCCGTCATCTGCGTACGGAAATCCCCGGCAAGCCGCCGATAGTAGCCTTTCATGACCGCAGCGGGCGAATCGCCCTCGCCGAACGTCTCCGGATGCTCGCCGAGGATCGTTTCGGAAAGCGTCGTCATCGCGTACAGCTGCTCCCCGTCGCCCCGCTTGAGCGCGTCGATCGCCGCCTCAAACACCTCGTCCGCCGTATCGTACCGCGTTGTCCGTTTGCCGCAGGACGTCGCACACACGATCACGACGATCAGCAGGATCGCAAGTGCCGCGCATGCCGCGATCAGCAGCAGCCTGCGGTTCTTCAGCAGCCCCGACAGGTCGGGTATTTGAAGGCCGCGCTTCTTCTCCGGCTGTTCGGGCGTTTTCGGTACCGCCGTTCCGCACTTGCGGCAGAACAGTGCGCCCTCGTCTAGATCGAAGCCGCAGTTTTTACACTTCATAGAAGCCTCGTTTCCGCGCCGGAACCGGCGCTTTCAGTATCGGTATCGTATCACGCGGTACGGCGCGGGTCAACGGGATCGCCGCTCTGTTTCCAATGATTTTACAACTCTGTTGCATTCGATCCGGCATTTTCATGCTTGCGGTCTGCGGAATCTGTGATATACTGTCAGTAAGAATGTTTGGGAGGGGAACCGTGAAGCTGCGCAGAGCATTATTGATCCTTCTCGTTGTGCTGCTTGTCTCGCTGCCGTTCGTGAGGTCCGCGTCGGCCGATCTCGGCGACTGGTCCGGCGGCGGCGATTACGGCGGCGGCAGCAGCGGCCGTGACAGCGACGATTGCGACGGGATCGGCTGGATCTTCTATTACGGGATCCGGCTCGGCTGCGTGATCGGCGAATGCGCCGAACGCGCCGGCTGCTCGCACGGGCAGGTCATCGTATTCGAGGTGATCTTTTTCGCCGCGCTCATCGGCCTTGCCGCGCTGTTTCTCCGCTTCCGCCGCAAGGGCGGCAAGCGGGTCGATCCGAATGTGTTTGCGCCGGGACAGCGCACCGTGGAGACCGGCGGTTCGGATATCCTCGGACGGCTGCGCGCGGTCGATCCGAACTTCTCCGAGGAAGACCTTTTGGAGCTTCTCAAGAACCGCTATCTGCAGTACTGCGACTGTCGGGAAAAGGGCGATCCCGCGCCGCTGAAGGCGTACCTGACCGAGGACCTGTACGGAAGGATCGGGACGGAGCTCCAAACGCTCACGCGGGCGAATCTTTCCGAGCACTATGAGCGCATCGGCATCCTCGACGCAAAGCCCGTTTCGCTGGCCGAACGCGACGGAATGCACGTGCTGCTGGTCAACCTGCATACGCGCAGCGTGCGCTGGACGCAATCGACCGAGACCGGCGAGATCGTCACCGGCGGCAGGGATGAACAGTTCCGCACGATCACGTTTGAGCTGGTCCGTCCGATCGGCACGGTGACCGCCTCGCGCGAAAGTGAAAAGACCTCGGTCCACTGCCCGTTCTGCGGCGCGCCGCTGTCACTGAACGAAACGAGCGTCTGCCCGTACTGTGATTCGGTCCTGCCCGCGGCGAAGGATACCTGGCTGATCCGTTCGATCCGGAACGGATGAGCATGCAAGGAAAGGAGAATCATGATGAAAAAACGGCTGTTGGCTTTGTTTGCTGCGGTGCTGCTGATTGCAGTATTCGTGTTTGTGCCGCGCCCGGGCGGCGCCGATCTCGGCGACTTCTCCGGCGGCGGTGATTACGGCGGCGGCGGCGGTGATTACGGCGGCGGCGGCGGTGATTACGGCGGCGGCTCCGACTGGGTCGGCTCCGATTACAGCGGCGGCGATTACGGCACCACCCGCAGCTCCAGTCCCGTTTCCAGAGCCGTTACCGTTATTGCCATTGTCGTCATGCTGATCATCGTATCGGGGATCCTCTCAAACAAGCGGAAATCGCAATCCTCCTCTGCGCCCGGCGCAACGCGCACCGCGGCATCGATGCTGACGCCGATTGAGCAGTACAAGGAACGCGATCCGAACTTCTCTCCGGAGGATTTCAAGGAATGGCTGCAGAACCTGTACTTCAAGATGCAGGACTGCTGCACGAAACGCGACGTCGAGCCGATCCGCCCGTACTTTGCGGATTCGCTGTATCAGCAGTTTAACCGCCAGATGATACAGCTCAAGTCCTTGAACCGCACCAACCACGTCGAGCGCATCGCCGTGCTGTCCGTCGAACTCAAGGGCTTCTATGAGGACAAGGGCGAGGACGTCATCGTTGCCGAGCTGTACACGCGCATCACGGACTACACGACGGACGACGCCACCGGCAAGGTGGTTGCGGGAAGCAAGGACCATGAGAAGTTCATGACCTACGAATACTCGCTGTCGCGTCCGATCGGTAAGACCACCGAAGCGTTCGAGCCCGGCGTCACCGAGCGCCACTGCCCGAACTGCGGCGCGCCGCTGTCGGTCAACGAGAGCATCAAGTGCCCGTTCTGCGATTCCGTGCTGTCCTTCGGCGATCACGACTGGACGGTTTACGCGATCAAGGGCATTTCCCAGAGAACGGTATAAAAAACGGCTGCGGCGGAGAAGACCTCTTCTCCGCCGCTTATTCTGGAGGAGCTATGGAGTTTGATTTCACCACGGTTCTCGACCGGCGCGGAAAGGACGCGCTTGCGGTCGATATCATCCCCTATCGCGACGTCACGGTGGAGGACGGGCTCAAACCGATTCCGATGTGGGTCGCGGATATGAGCTTTCCGACCGCACCGAGCGTCGTCGCAGCCGTGCAGAAGCGGCTCGAACATCCGAACTTCGGCTATTTTCTGCTGCCGGACGCGTACTACGACGCGATCATCCGTTGGCAGAGGACGCGGCACGGCGTCGAGGGGCTCAAAAAAGAGCACATCGGCTATGAGAACGGCGTGCTCGGCGGCGTCAGCTCGGTGCTGCGCGCGCTGACGAACGAGGGCGATCCGATCCTTGTGCACAGCCCGACCTATGTCGGCTTTCTGCATGTGCTGAAGGGACTGCACCGCAGGATCGTGACAAGCCCGCTGACCCGCGACGAACGCGGCGTATGGCGCATGGATTACGCCGACATGGAGCGTAAGATCAAAGAAAACGGCGTGAAGCTCGTCATCTTCTGCTCGCCGCACAACCCGTGCGGCCGCGTCTGGGAACGCGAGGAGATCGAGCGCGCGATGGCGGTGTACCGCGACTGCGGCTGCACGGTGATCTCCGACGAGATCTGGGCGGACCTGACCTTCCCCGGCCACAGACACATCCCGACGCAGAGCGTGTCCGAAGACGCAAAGCTGCGTACAGTCGCGTTCTATGCACCGAGCAAGACGTTCAGCCTCGCCGGGCTGATCGGCTCGTACCACATCATCTTCAACGAAGAACTGCGCAGGATCGTGACCGACTGCGGCGAAGCGACGCACTACAATTCGTGCAACGTGCTGTCGCTGCACGCGCTGCTCGGCGCGTATTCCCCCGACGGCGCGCGCTGGGTGGACGCGCTGTGCGACGTGCTGTATCAGAACCTCCGCTATGTCAAAGCGTTCATGGAGACAAACTTTGAAGGCGTTTCGATGTTCCTGCCGGAGGGCACGTATATGCTGTTCCTGAACACGGGCGCGTGGTGCCGTGCGCACGGGATCACGATGGACGAGCTTCTGGGCCGCGGCGTGCGCGCGGGCGTGATCTGGCAGCGCGGCGCGGACTTCGGCGATCCCGACTGCATCCGCCTGAACGTCGCCCTGCCTTTCTCACTGGTCGAGGAAGCCATGCACCGGCTCAAAGAGCGTGTATTCGTCGACTGAAGACAGGATCCGACCGATCCGTTCGACCGTTCGCAAGCGTTTTTCTGCCGTTTAGACAGAATCGCTTGCGAAAACGGTCGTTTTTTTATATACTATTTTTATCAAAAGAAGGATGTGAAGGGATCTGCCATGGAACGCGCCGACGTACGAATCGAAGCCGCCTGCACGCTTTTCGCCTGCCGGATGTGCAGGACGAAAACCGGGTGGGCGCATCAGCGCTGGTGCGAGCTCTCCGGGCTCAAATCCCCCACCTGCAGGGACTGCCGCTACTGGTCGGCACAAAAAGCGGTCTGCGTGCATCCCGCGCAGCGGAAAGGCGGCGACGTATGAAACCGATCCGTACCCGTTTTGAACCGGATCCGTCCCTCGACACGATCGAGGTCGTCGTGCGCGCGCCCGCGCTGGATCCGGAGGTACAGGCGCTTCTTGACGGGCTCGGCGCAGGCAGATCGTCCTCGCTGATCGTGTGGGACACGGACGGCGCGATGCTGGCCGTACCGGTGTCGCGCATCATCTCCGTTTCGGTAGTCGGCCGGCAGGTGATCGTCGTCACGACGGACGGAAGGTTCCTGTCACGCCAGTCGCTCAGCAGCATTGAGAGCACGCTTGATCCGAACCGGTTTTTGCGCATCTCGCGCTTTGAGATCGTCAATCTCGAAAAGGTGCGCCGGTACGACTTTACGCTCAGCGGAACGCTGCGGCTGGAGCTTGTCGGCGGTATGGAAACATGGGCGGCGCGTCGGTGCATTCCGGTGATCCGCAGACGTCTGCAGGGAAAGGAGTGACGCGCATGAAAAAGAAACTGTTCCTTCGTGCCGCGATCGGCTTCGTCTTCGGCATTGCGATCGGATACCTCGTTCCCCTGCTCTCCTGTCTTGCCGCAGGCCATCCGGTCATGCTGTACAGCGACCGGCTCCGCGCCACGCTCGGCAGCGCCGCGGCCGCGCTGATCGTACAGGCGGCGGTCTCCGGCCTGTACGGCGCGATCTGCATGGGCGGCACGGTGCTGTACGAGATCGAGCACTGGCCGCTGATCCGCGCGGTGGCGATCCACTATCTGCTCTGCATCGTCCCTTTCCTGCCGATCGCGCTGCTTCTGAACTGGTGCAGCGGCGCCGTCGAGCTTCTGATCATGATCGGGATCATGACGGTCGTGTATTTCCTCATCTGGCTGATCATGTTTCTGCGCTACCGCGCCGAGGTGCGCGAGCTGAACGACATCAACCGCCGCCGAGCGGAAAAGCCCTCGGATGCGGACGATACAAACCCGGCTTCGGGAACCACAGACCATAAAGGAGAGTAATGATGGAAAATCAAAACAAACAGCCGTCTCTGAAACAAGAAACCAAACAGCCGTCCAAGACGAAGGGCGCGATCAGCCGCCTGATCATCCTCGCCGCGATCGGCGGCGTGGTCCTGTTCGTCGGGTTCTACACCGGCCGCATCAAGGAGATCCCGCTTGCCAAGCCTGACTTTACGGCCATCCTGAACGGGCTTCTGCTTCTGGTGCTTCTGCTGATCATCGAAGCCGTCCTGTCCATCGTGCTGACGCACATCAAGCCGCGCTCCAACCGCGGCAAGACGCTGATCGCGCTGACCCGGAACATCCTGCGCTATGCGGTGATCCTTGCGGCGATCTGCATCGTGCTGACCATGCTGACCGTCGATATCGTCACGATCGTCGCCGGCCTCGGCATCCTCGCCCTGATCATCGGGTTCGGCGCGGAGAGCCTGATCGCGGACGTCGTCACCGGCATGTTCATCCTGATCGACAACCAGTACAACATCGGCGACATCATCGAGGTCAACGGCTTCCGCGGGACCGTCACGGATATCAGCGTCCGCACGACGATGCTGACCGACGTCGGCGGTAACGTGAAGATCATCAACAATTCCGACATGAAGTACGTCCTGAACCGCTCGGACAACACGTCCCGCGCGGTCACGGATTTCCCGATCCCGTACGACGTCGATTACGAGGATCTCGAAAAGAAGCTGCCAGCGATGCTGGAGCGCATCTATGAGGCAAACACCGACATCATGAAGGCCGTCCCCGTGTACGCCGGCATCGACCAGTTTGCCGACAGCTCAGTTAACCTGCGGTTCGTCGTGGAGGTCGCAGAGAGCGATATCTATTCCGGTACGCGCGCCCTGAACCGCGCACTGTTTATCGAAATGCGCAAGCTCGGCATTGAGGTGCCGTTCCCGCAGGTGGATGTGCATCAGAAATGAGACAGCGATCCACGGAACGATCCGCAACACGCTTTTCGGGCAGGACGGTCCGCCGTCCGACCGAACGCAAAAAAGCGCATGAGGCGGTCGGCGCGCCGCCCGAATTCCACGAAAACGGCGCGCCTGAGCTGCCCGTTCTGCCGGACGAATACAACCGCAAGGCGCCGCTCTATGACGAGGCGGCGGAGGCGGCGAAGCGTCATAAGCAGTTCAAGAAGCTCTTGCTGGTCCTGTCCGCGACCGGCGCGCTCGCGCTCGGCCTTGCCGTGACGCCCGCGCTGAAACAGACGCCGTCCGGGCCGGATACGGAGCCGACGCAGCTGCCCGTTGTCGTCGACGTCTCCACGCCGGAGCCGACGGTCGAAGCGTCGCCCGAAGCGACGCAAAAGCCGACCGAAGCGCCCACGCCGGAGCCGACTGCGGTTCCCACCGAGGAACCGACGCCGGAGCCGACCTCGACGGAGAATTATGACGACACGATCGAAAGCGTCGAGCTGCAGACCGTCTCGTGGGAGCGCGGCGAGGGCGAAGGCGCAGAGTTCTGGCTGGTCGCGCGCATCCCGAAGAAGAACGTCGAGAAGGGCATTTCGTTCCTGACGTCAAACGGCAGCATCGTCATGGAGGTGTACGCCTGGGTCGACGTTCAGAATGCCGACCTTGACGACTGGCACGGCATCATGACCGCGTCGGAGTATGATACGGAGGTATTCACCGCCGAAAACGGCGACATGATCGCGATCATGCGCTCGTCGATGTACTGGCCGAAAAAGGAGCATCTGCCGCTTAATAACAGCCTCGTCACCTTTGCCGTGACCGCCGGACAGTTCGACGAAAGCGGCAATTACCAAGGAGAATCCGCTCCTTCCAACCGCCTGACCGTTGCGTTCGGGCAGAACGCTTCTGTCATATATTAAACCAACAGAACAAATAAGGAGGAAACAACATGAACGAAAAGTACAAACCCGTCTACCTGCCGATGGCCTGCCTGATGATCATGGAGGTCGCCATTGCCGTCATGCTTCTTTGGGGCTTCTTCGGCAACGCATGGGACAAGAGCTGGATCGCAACCTATCTCGGCGTCTGCCTCTGCATCGAGCTCCTGTATTACAACACCGCGCTGAACAAGGGCCAGCACCCGATCAAGTCCTTCTACCCGACCTTCATCATGATCGGCTTCGCGATCTTCTTCTTCTGCGGCTTTGCGCTGCAGGGCTGGTCCTACAGCTGGATCGGTCTCGTTGCCGCAGCCGTTGCGGTCGCGATCCTGATCCCGATCGACAAGGCCGTTTCGAAGAAGGCGCAGCAGTAAGGCGGATCCCATGAAGCATCTGAAACCGATTCTCGGTCTGCTGCTGGCGCTTGCGCTGCTGCTCGGTACGGTCGCCTGCACCGCAGATAAGCCAAAAGAACAGGCGGAGGCAACCGACGCACCCGCGCAGCCGACCGACGCGCCCGAAGTCGAGGCATACACGCCCGATCCGGAAACCATCGTGCCCGATTCGCCCACCGACGCGCCCGAAGAAAAGCCCACGCCGGAGCCTTCGGCCGACGTTCCCGACGCGCCGGAGGTCGACATCACCGGCGAATGGTACTCGAACTACTACGGCGTCCTGCAGGTGTTTGCGTTCAACGCAGACGGCACTTACACGCTGACCTATCCCGAAATTGATGACGCAGTCGTGACAGGCGCCTGGGTGCTTGACGGCGACACGGTCGTGCTGGACGAAGGCGCATACTATGAGCCGCTGAAGGTGCAGGACGGCAAGCTGATCTGGAAGGACGTCATCAGCGACGCCGTTCCCTTCACACGGGAAAAGCCGGAGGACGTTCCCGTGCCCGATGTGCCCGTCGTGCCGACGGACAACAGCGCGTTTTACGGCGTCTGGAAGGCGGAATACATCACCGACACGGCAAACACGATCCGTCTGTCCGCGGATTCGATCGGACTGAATCTGGTGCTGCGCATTGACGAAGTCTCGGTCGTGATGGAAGTCGACGAGGATCCGGAGCAGACGCTGACGCTGCCGTACACGGTGGAAAACGGCGTGCTGACGTTCACGATCGACGCCGACGGCGTGCCGACCGGAACGCATCTTGTTCTGCTTGCAGACGGTACGCTGCAGATGACGATGGACGGCGAGGAGAACGCGGACACGATTTACATTCTCGTGCCGATCAAGTAATCGAACCAAACAGCAAAAATGCGCAAGGCCCGAAAAAGGCTTTGCGCATTTTTTGCATGGATCGCCGCAAAAGCGCGTACAATAGCACCATGAACAGAAAACAGAAAACCGATCTTGCATATCTTCTGTGGACGCTGCTGCCGCTTGCGGTCGGCGGTCTGTCCTCTTTGATCTCAATGAACGGCATGCGCGAGAACGCCATGCTGCCCCAGCCCGCGCTGCAGCCGCCGCCTTGGGTGTTCATTACGGCATGGACGATCCTTTACCTGTTGATGGGTCTCGGCGCGGGGCTCGTATGGAACGCTGTGCCGCGCGGATGGAAGGACGCGCTGATCCCGTTCATCGCGCAGCTCGTGCTGAACTTCCTCTGGTCGCCGCTGTTCTTTGCTCTGAAGCTCCGGCTTGCGGCGTTCTTCGTGCTGCTGGGCATGCTCGGCCTTGCGATCTGGATGACCGTCGCGTTCTACAAGGCTCGGAAGAGCGCGGGGCTTCTGCAGATCCCGTACCTGCTCTGGCTGTGCTTTGCGGGGTATCTGAATCTTGCGGCGTATCTGATCAACGGATGATTTGCTGCAACAGCCTTACCTCCCGGATTTCGGGAGGTTTTTTATATTTTCATATTGCGTTCGACCGAAAAAAAGCGTATGATTATGATGTATGAGCATGCATTCCGATATCAGTACATCCATGGGGATCGAACGTCCATGCGATCCGCTTTCTCTGCCGGCGCTGACGCTGGCGTACCTCGGCGACACAGTCTATGACCTGTATGTGCGCACGACGCTGGCCGAGACGCTGCGGCTGCCGATGCGCGCGCTGCACCTTGAAGCGGCAAAGCACGTCTGCGCCGCGGGACAGGCCGCCGCGTACCGGCGCATTGCGGACGCGCTCTCCGAGGAGGAGCAGGCGGCGTTCCGGCGCGGGCGCAACGCGCATTCCGGCACCGTGCCGAAGCACGCGGACGTGCGCGACTACCGCGTGGCGACAGGACTCGAAGCGCTGCTCGGCCATCTGTATCTTTTGGGCAGGGACGAACGCATCGGTGCGCTGATGCGCCTTGCCCTTACCCTGACAAACGATCTTGAAAAGGAGCCCGAACGATGAGCGAAAAGAAGGAATACGGCAAACGTCCCGCATCGCGGGAGACCGGCGTGCGCACGCAGTATGACAAGCCCTACGGCAAAAAGCCGTACGAGGGCGGCAAAAAGAGCTACGGCAGCAGCGATCGCGACTATCCGAAGCCCGTCTACGGCAAAACGTACAGCGATCATCGCAAAAAGAACGCCGAACAGCAGGGCGATCCCGCGAAAAAGCCGTATACGCGCAAGCCGAACGAACGCGGCGACAAGCCGTATGAGCGTAAGCCGTTCGACCGCAGCGACAGGCCGAAAAAGCCGTACACGCCCGCCGAAACGCCGAACGAGCGCGACGAACAGCCGTTCCTTTTGATCGGCCGCAACGCCGTGCGCGAAGCGATCAAGAGCGGACGCAGCATCGACCGCATTCTGGTGACGACGGAACACGACGGGTCCCTGGGCGAGATCGTGACCCTTGCGCGCGAACGCAAGCTGGTCGTGCGCGAGGTCGACCGCAAGAAGCTGGACGAGCTGTGCATGCCGTTCGGCCACGGCGGCAAGACCGCGAACCATCAGGGTGTCGTGGCGTACGCCGCAGGCGTGACCTACTGTGAGCTAAGTGACATCCTCGACCTTGCCGAGGTGCGCGGCGAGGATCCGTTCGTGATCGTGCTGGACGGCGTGGAGGATCCGCACAACCTCGGTTCGATCATCCGCAGCGCGGACTGCGCAGGCGCGCACGGCGTCGTCATCGGCAAGCGCAGGAGCGCGTCGGTCACGGCCGCCGCCGTCAAAGCGAGCGCGGGCGCGACCGAATACGTGAAGATCGCGCGGGTCGTCAACATCTCCGCGGCGCTGCAGCAGCTGAAGAGCGCGGGCCTTTGGGTCGCAGGCGCGGACATGGCGGGCGGCGACATGCGCACGCAGGCGCTGAAGGGACCGCTGGCGCTGGTCATCGGCAACGAGGGCGAAGGCCTTTCCAAGCTCGTGCGCGACAACTGCGATTTTCTCGTTTCGATCCCGATGCAGGGACATATCGACTCGCTGAACGCCGGCGTGGCGGCCGCCGTCCTGATGTTTGAAAAGAAGAGGCAGGACGCCGAATGAGCATGCGCGAACCGACCGATGAACAACTGATCGCGCGCATCCGCGAGGGCGACGGCGAGGCGGAAACGCTGCTGTACGAGCGTTACAAGCAGCTGGTCCGTTCGCGCGCGCATTCGTATTTTCTGATCGGCGCGGACCACGAAGATCTTGTGCAGGAGGGCATGCTGGGGCTGTATAAGGCGGTGTGCGAGTACGACGGAAACAAGGCCGCCTCCTTCAAGAGCTTTGCGGAGCTGTGCATCACGCGGCAGATCTTGTCCGCGATCAAGAACGCAACGCGCAAAAAACACACGCCGCTGAACAACTACATCTCCCTGAACAGCTCCCCGCTCGAAGCCCAGGGCGAGCTGACGCTGCTCGATACGATGCGTTCGATGCGCGTCGCCGATCCGGAGGACGTGCTGATCGGGCGTGAAAACTTCGAGCGGATGATACAGTATCTCGAAACGGCGCTCTCCCCGATGGAACGGCGCGTGCTCGGTCTGTATCTGGACGGCTTCTCCTACCCGCAGATCGCCGCGCACATCGACCGTCCGCAAAAAGCGGTCGACAACGCGATGCAGCGGGTAAAACGGAAATTGGAAGGGTTTATGAACTAAGGAGAATGTGCTTATGGATTCTGTAAAAACGCTTGCTGCGGCGCTTGCGCCGCTTTGCGGGACCGACGCCGCCGTGCTGGCGGACTGGATCGAGGTCCCGAAGAATACGGAGATGGGCGATTACGCGTTCCCGTGCTTCCGCCTGTCCAAAACGATGCGCAAGGCGCCCGCCGCGATCGCAGCCGAGCTTTGTGACCGGCTGACGCTGCCGCAGGGCTTTACAAAATGCGAGGCGGTCGGCCCGTATCTCAACTTCTTCACCGACAAGGGCGCGGTCGCGGATACGGTGCTGAGCCGCGTGCTTTCGGAGGGCGACGCCTACGGTACAAGCAACGAAGGAAACGGCAAGACGGTCGTGGTCGAGTACAGCTCGATCAACATTGCAAAGCCGTTCGGCTTCCACCATTTGCCCTCTACCGCGATCGGCAACGCGCTGTACCGCATCTACAAAGCGCTGGGCTACCGGACGATCGGCATCAACCACCTCGGCGACTGGGGCACGCAGTTCGGCAAGATGATCACGGCGTACAAGCTGTGGGGCACGAAGCCCGTCGATGCGTACTCGATCCGCGAGCTGGTCGCGCTGTACGTGCGCTTCCATGAAGAGGCGGAAAAGGATCCGTCGCTGAACGATACGGCCCGCGCGTGGTTCCGCAAGATTGAGCAGGGCGATCCCGAAGCGCACATGCTCTGGGAAAAGATGAAGGACGCGACGATCCGCGAGGTCAAGGTCACATATCGGCGCATGGGCGTCGACTTCGACAGCTGGGCCGGCGAGGCGTTCTATACGGACAAGATGCAGCCGATCATCGACGAGCTCAAAGAAAAGGGCATTTCAAAGCTCGATCAGGGCGCGCAGATCGTCGATCTGTCCGAATGGAACATGCCGCCGTGCATCATCGTGAAATCCGACGGCAGCACGATCTACGCGACGCGCGATCTGGCCGCCGCATGCTACCGCAAGGCGACGTACAACTTCACAAAGCTGCTGTACGTCGTGGCGTACCAACAGGATCTGCATTTCAGGCAGTTCTTCAAGGTGCTGGAGCTGATGGGCCGCGACTGGGCGAAGGACTGCGTGCACGTCAACTTCGGCATGGTCAGCATGGAGGGCGGCGCGTTCCACACGCGCGAGGGCAATGTCCTCTATCTGGACGATGTGCTCGACGCGGCGGTTGAAAAGACCTACGACATCATCTGCGAAAAGAGCCCGGATCTGGAGGACAAGAAGAGCGCGGCCGAGGCGGTCGGCGTCGGCGCGATCCTGTGGTCGGTGCTGTACAACGCCCGCATCAAGGACGTGACGTTCTCCTGGGACAAGGTGCTGAACTTTGACGGCGAGACCGCGCCGTATGTGCAGTATACGCATGCGCGTGCGTGCTCGGTGCTGCGCAAGGCAGGCGAACGACCCGATGCGTATGATGCGTCGCTTCTGAACGACCTCGAAAGCACCGCACTTCTGAAGGCGATCGCCGCGTTCCCGGAGGCGGTACGCTCCGCCGCCGAGAAGTACGAGCCATACGTTGTGGCGCGCGCGCTCATGCAGATCGCCAACGCGTTCAACCGCTTCTATTATGAGCAGCGCATCATGGCGGACGATCCCGCGATCCGCGCGGCAAGGCTCGCGCTGTGCGACGCCGCGCGGCAGACCATCAAAAACGGATTGAATTTACTGGGGCTTACCGCTCCCGAAAGGATGTAATATGCTGGATATCAAACTGGTCCGGTCGAATCCGGAGCTCGTAAAAGAGAACATCAAAAAGAAATTCCAGGACGAAAAGCTCGTTCTGGTCGACGAAGTGCTTGCGTTCGACAAGGAGTACCGCGAGGCGCACGTCCGCTGCGATTACCTGCGCAACCAGCGCAACGTGATCAGTAAGTCCATCGGCGTCATGATGGCGCACGGCGAGCGCGACAAAGCCGAGGAAGCCAAAAAGCAGGTCGGCGCGATGGCGAAGGAGATGGCGGATCTGGAGGTCCGCGAGACCGAGCTGGAGGGCGAGATCAGAAAGCGCATGCTCGTCATCCCGAACATCATCGACGACACGGTTCCGATCGGCAAAGACGATTCCGAAAACGTCGAGATCGAGCGCTTCGGCGAGCCGGTCGTGCCGGACTTTGAGATCCCCTACCATGTGGACATCATGGAGCGTCTTTCGGGCATCGACCTCGATTCCGCGCGCAAGACGAGCGGCAACGGCTTCTATTACCTGATGGGCGACATCGCGCGGCTTCACAGCGCGATCCTGTCCTATGCCCGCGATTTCATGATTGACCGCGGCTATACCTACATCGTGCCGCCGTTCATGATCCGCTCGGCGGTCGTCGACGGCGTCATGAGCTTTGCCGAAATGGAGAACATGATGTACAAGATCGAGGGCGAGGACCTGTACCTGATCGGCACCAGCGAGCACAGCATGATCGGCCGGTTCATGAATACGTTCCACGACGAGGACAAGCTGCCGCTGCGGCTCACGAGCTATTCACCCTGCTTCCGCAAGGAGGTCGGCGCGCATGGCATCGAAGAGCGCGGCGTATACCGCATCCACCAGTTCGAGAAGCAGGAGATGATCATCGTCTGCAAGCCTGAGGAAAGCCGCACGCTGTACAACGAGCTGTGGCAGAACACGGTCGATTTCTTCCGTTCGCTCGACATCCCGGTGCGCACGCTCGAATGCTGCTCCGGCGACCTCGCGGACCTGAAGGTGAAGAGCTGCGACGTCGAGGCATGGTCCCCGCGCCAGCAGAAATACTTCGAGGTCGGCAGCTGCTCGAACCTCGGCGACGCGCAGGCACGGCGCCTCGGCATCCGCGTCAAGAACAAGGAGAAGGGCAACTACTTCGCGCACACGCTGAACAACACGGTCGTCGCGCCGCCGCGCATGCTGATCGCGTTCCTTGAAAACAACCTGCAGGCGGACGGCACGGTGCGCATTCCCGCGCCGCTGCGGCCGTACATGGGCTTCAAGGACCATCTCGGCTGAGGCCAAGACAACAATACGGTATCAAAGCAAGGGGCTGTTCAAACGTGTTTGAACAGCCCCCGTTTTATTGCTTTTCGGTTGAGACAGGCGTTATTCTTCCTCGCGTTCCTCCTCGCCGGTCTCTTCCTTCTTTCCCTTCTTTTTCTTCACGGCCATGTAGGTGCATGCGCCGGCGATGCCGAGCACCGCTGCGCCGGCCAGTCCGATGCCGAGATACAGCAGCCAGCCCATCGAATTGCCGTCGTTTTCGGACGGTTCATATGCATAGCTCTCGACGAGCTCCATGCCGCAGACGGCACAGACGCCCTTGCGCACGCCCGTTCTGTCCTTCGTGGGCTCCATGATCGTCTTCCATTCGGCGACGATGTGATCCGCCACGGCTGTCCGCTCGCCGCACGTGCATTCGAGCCAGTGCTGCTTTTCGTTGTGGTGGTAGACGCCGTCAAACGAATGCGTATGCGTCGGTGCAGGTTCGAGCGTCGGCTCCGCGGTCGGCTCGGCGGACGTTTCCGCGACCGGATCCGAGGACGGTCCTTCGGTCGGCGCCGTCGAGGGGTCCGCAGTAACGGCCGGCGCGGGCGTATCCGGTACGGCGGTCGGCTCCGGCGTCGGCGTTTCCTTCGGCAGCACGTGGATCTCCGCCCACTTCGATTCGACGGTCTCCGCGTCGGTGATGAATTCGCAGTACACACTCCAGCCGTCCATCTCAAGCGGAATGTTGCTGAGCTTCAGTTTCTTGTCATAGATGCCGGAGACCTTCAGCGTCGGGAATTCGTCGCGGATAAACTTGCCGAGGATGACGGTCTTGCCCTTGGCAAAGTACCAGTTCAGATAATCGTAATTCTTGCCCTTGACCGTGAAGTAGCAGGAGCCGCCCTCCGTGACCGTCTCCCCCTTCGGGTCCTTGTCGATCTCGATCTTGTCGCGGACGTTGACCTTGAGCTTGGTCGTAAAGTCGGCGGTCCCCTCGTACGTCGTCAGGTTGGCGACGATGGTGACGTACTGCTCGCCGAGCTTTGTAAACTTCATCGGTGAAATGCTCTTGACAAAGCCGGTGCAGTCCCACTTTGCGTCCTCCGGCGGATAGTCGCCCTCGCTGTACGCCCAGACTGTGATCGTCGATAGGTCGATGGACTCGCCGATCGTGTAGTTGGTCTTGGTCGCCGTGGCGGAGATGCTCTTCACCCAGTACAGCGGCGGATCGCCCTCGATCGGGTTCACGTGCACGTTCAGCGTCGTGGCGAACGTCTCCATCTGTCCGCTCGCGCCCTTGCACTGCAGCGTCAGCGTGACAGGAACCCAGCCCTCCTCGGTGAACGTCTTCGGCGAATACGTCAGGCTGCTGAGCCCTAGCTTGTTGATCACCGTTTTTCCGTCCGCCTGCAGGCAGTACCCGTGGATCTCCATGCCGGTCGGATCAAAGGAATCGCCGACCTCGTATTCCATCTTATTGGGATACTTGTAGATGAAGATGCCCGTGTAGTAAGGATAACTCACCGCAAATGCGACGCCGAGCGGCAGCAGCATCAGCGCGATCAGCACGACGCCGCAAAGCGTTTTCCAGAATCTCATTTTCATACCCGTTTCCTTTCTCTGTCTTGATTGATTCAGAACATCCAGCGGTTCAAAAGAAAGCTCTCAAACGCAAGCAGCGCGTCCCCGTCGATCGGCTCGTCCGTCTCGATGATCCAGAGATCGCCGAACGCGTTCTTCTCATACATCAGACCGGTGCCGTCCTCGCGGATCATGGAGCGGCTCGTCACGATGCCCTCCGTGTCATGCTCCGTCCATTCGTCGCCCGGCGTCAGCGCGTCGAACATCGACCCGCCGCTCTTGACGACCATGACGCGGTACGGCATGCCCTCATGCGCAAATGTCAGATAGTAGGCGAGAAAGCCCTCGTACTCGGTCTCGTCGATGTGCAGCCGTTCGAGATCGCCGTCCTCCAGGCGGAAATACACGCCGGTGCGGTGCGCGAACTCCTCGAGCGTCAGCCCGTCGATGCGCTTCTGGATCTCCTGCGGGATCTCCTGCGGGACCTCATAGCTGAACTCATAGAACGTGTTCTTCTGTCCGTTCTTCAACAGGATGACGCCCTCGCCGGTCCAGGTGTAGTGATAGAACGTCGCGCCGCCGTTCGATTCCACATACGGTTCCGTGTCCTCAAGATACGGCTCGCCGTAGCGTTCGAGAAGCGCTTCCTCGGTGCCCGCCATATACGGGATGTCATCGGTCAGCCAGATGCGGTAAACGTGCTTCGTCAGGTTCGGATCGTCCCAGTCGACCCGCGTATACACCGTTCCGTTCACCGTATGACCGAACAGGTCGCAGGTGAACCAGATGCTTCCGAAGCGGTCGATGCTCTCCGATCCGATCCCGATCTCCTCCAGCGTTTTTCCGATCCACGAGAACGTGTCCGTGATCTCACCCGCCTGATACGGCACGACCGGCTTGTTCGTCTCGGGCGGCGCCGTCGGGCCGGACTGCGGCGAACGGAACGTGCACGCGCAGAACAGCAGTCCGAATCCGATCAGAAGAAACGATCTCATGGCAATGCACCTCGCTTTCAATATATAATTATAACCGATTTGTTTCTTTGTTTCAACCGTTTTTTGCGCGGCGTTGACCTTTTCCGGCCGGAATGGTATAATCGGAAAAACGGCAGTCGGGAGAGGACGCGCATGAAGGAACGGTTTTCGGCATGGAACGCGGCGATCGCACCGCAGGATACGGCGGCGATGGCGCGCGCCAAGGCGCATTGGGACGGGATCGCAAAGCCCCTGGACGGGCTCGGCAAGCTGGAAACGGCCGTGATCCGCATCGCGGGACTGACCGGCGACGAGGCGGTGCGCATCGACCGCCGCACGGTGCTGGTGCTGTGCGCGGACAACGGCGTCGTCGAGGAGGGCGTCACGCAGACGGACGCGTCCGTCACCGCGACGATGGCGCGCCGGATCGCGCTGCACGGATCCTCGGTCTGCCGCATGGCCGACACGGCGCGCGCGGACGTGATCCCCGTCGATCTCGGCATGAACACGCGTGTACCGGGCGTCCGGGATCTGCACGCTGCAAGCGGAACGAACAATCTGGCAAAGGGTCCCGCCATGACGAAAGCGCAGGCGATGCAGGCGATCGAAAACGGCGTCCTGCTCGCAAGGGAGCGCAAAGCCGCGGGCGATTCCATCCTCGTCACCGGCGAGATGGGCATCGGCAACACCACGACGTCGTCGGCGATCGCATCGGTGCTTCTGGGTCTTCCGGTCGATGCCGTCACCGGGCGCGGCGCGGGGCTTTCCGACGCGGGGCTTGTCCGCAAGCGCGATACGATCCGAAGGGCGATCGCGCTGAACCGCCCCGATCCGGCCGACGCGTTCGACGTTCTCTGTAAGCTCGGCGGCTTCGACCTTGCCGGGCTTGCGGGCTTGTACATCGGCGCGGCGCTCAATCGGATCCCGATCCTGATCGACGGACTGCCGAGCTCGGTCGCAGCGCTGATCGCCGCCCGGCTCGTGCCGAACTGCCGCACGGCGATGCTGGCAAGCCATTGCTCGAAGGAGCCGGTCGCGCGGGCGATCCTCGACGCGCTCGGCCTTGAGCCGATCCTGTTCGCCGACATGAAGCTGGGCGAGGGCACCGGCGCGGTGTGCATGCTGCCGCTCCTCGATATGGCCCTGTCCGTGTACCACGGCTCCGCAACGTTTTCCGACGCGGGCGTGGAGCAGTACGTGCCGCAGGGAGGACCGTCATGCTGATCCTTGTCACCGGCGGCGCAGCGTCCGGCAAAAGCGCCATCGCGGAATCGCTGTGCCTGTCGCATACGCCGCGCTTCTATCTGGCCTGCATGCAGCCGTTCGGCGCGGAGGGCGAAGCGCGGATCGCGCGGCACCGCGCCATGCGAAGCGGCAAGGGCTTTACGACCGTCGAGCGGTATACGGACCTTGCGTCGCTCGTTTTGCCCGCGCGCGGGGTCGTGCTCCTTGAGGACCTCGGCAACCTCGCCGCCAATGAAATGTTTTCGACCGCGCCGGTCTCCGATCCGTTCGACGCGGTGATGCGCGGGATCGACGCGCTGCTTTTGCAGTGTGAGCGGCTGGTCGTCGTGACCGATGAGATCTTTTCCGACGGCGTCGCCTACGAGCTGTTGACCGAGGCGTATCAGGAGGCGCTCGGCCGCATCAACCGCGCGGTCGCCGCCCGCGCCGACGCCGTGATCGAGGCCGTCGCAAATCTTCCGATCCTTTTGAAAGGAGAGCTGCCCGTATGAAATCGCTGTTCACCGCGATCGTGTCCGCGTTCTCGACCTTCTCGGTCCTGCCGACGCCGCGCATCGAATGGAACGCGTACAACCTCAGGCATGTGCTGTCCGCGCTGCCGCTCGTCGGCGTCGTGATCGGCGGATGCCTCTGCCTCTGGCACTGGCTTTGCGGGCTTTTACAGCTTCCCGCCGTGCTCTCCGCCGTCGCGCTGACGGTCCTGCCGGTCGCGCTGTCCGGCGGCATCCATATGGACGGCTTTTCCGACGTCGTCGATGCGCTTTCGAGCCATGCCGCGCCGGAGAAAAAGCGCGCGATCCTCAAGGATCCGCACTGCGGCGCGTTCGCCGTGCTCGGCGTCGGCTGTTATCTGCTCGTGTATTTCGGCCTGTGCGCCGCGCTGCCGCTCGGCTGGAAAACGGTCGGGCTCGTCGGCATCTCGCACGTCCTGTCCCGCGCGATCGGCGCACTGTTGAGCCTCACCGTTCCGTCCGCGTCGAAGGAGGGCATGCAGCGCGCGTTTTCCGACGCGGCGGGCAAGAGCGCCGTGTGGATCCTCGCGGTCTGGCTTGTCCTCGGCCTTGCGGGCGCGGCGGTGCTGTCCCCCCTGTCGGCGGCGGGCATGCTGCTTGCGGGCGGATGCGTATTCCTCTTTACGGCGCACACGGCGAAAAAACAGTTCTCCGGCATGTCGGGCGACCTTGCGGGCTTTGCGATCTCGCTGGCGTCGGCGGCGATGCTGCTCATGCTGGTGCTGACGGAAAGGATGGCGGCTCTATGGTTCTGATCCTCGGCGGCGCATACGCGGGCAAAACGGACTTTGCGCGATCCCTCGGCTATACGGATTTTTCCGACGACGTGCATGCCGACTGCCCGGTTGTATGTCATCTTGAAGCGACGGTTTACGAAGATCCCGACGGCGCGCAATCGCTGCTGCCGCTGCTTCTTAATAAGGAAATCGTCATCTGCCGCGAGGTCGGCAGCGGCGTGATCCCGCTCGATCCGAAGGCGCGGGCATGGCGCGAGGCCGTCGGCCGTCTGTGCGCGGCGCTTGCAAAGGAAGCGACGGCGGTCGTGCGGGTCGTGGCCGGGATCCCGGTCGTCATAAAGGGGGTGCTCCCGTGCGCGTGCGATTGATCCGCCACGGCTGCACGGCGGGAAACAGCCTTCGCCGCTACATCGGCGTCACCGACCAGCCGCTTTCGCCGGAAGGGATCGAAGCGGCGAACCGGCACACAAAGGATCCGGCGCTCGACCGCGTGTATGTTTCCCCGCTCAGGCGGGCGAAGGAGACGGCCGCGATCCTGTTTCCGAACGCAGAGCAGACCGTGATCGACGGTCTGCGCGAGATGGATTTCGGCGCGTTCGAGAACCGCTCCGCCGACGAGATGGCGAACGATCCCGCCTACCGCGCATGGGTCGACGGCATGTGCCAAGGCGCATGTCCCGGCGGCGAATCCATGGCGGGCTTTACCGCCCGCGTCGCCGATGCGTTCACCGATCTGGTACGGCGCGCGGACGGCGATCTGACAGTCGTGACCCACGGCGGCGTCATCATGGCGATCCTCTCGCAGTTCGCCGCGCCGAAAAAAGACTTTTATGAATGGGGCGTCGACAATCTTGCGGGCTTCTCCGCCGACTGCCGCATTGCGCGCGGCATGCCCGTTCTGTCCGACGTACAGCCGCTTGCATAACAAAAGGACCGGTGCAGCTTCCGTACACCGGTCCTTGTTTGTTTCTGTCAGCTGTCTTCGGTGAAGCGCTCCCTTGCCTCGAACGCGCGGGAGATCGTCTTGTAGTCGCCGAACACGGTCAGCTTGTCGCCCGCCTCCAGAACGGTGTTCGCGCCTGCCGGCATCGCCTTCTTCCCCGGCTTTTCGACCAGCATGACCATGATGTTGTATTTCGGCCGCAATCCCGACTTGGACAGCGGCTTTTCGCGGAATTCCTCCGGCACCTCGTGCAGCGTGACCTGCGCGATCGAGTCCTCGCCGAACGAATCGAGAAGCAGCAGGGTGTTCGCGACGTCGCGGTGCGTCAGCTTGCCCGCCACGCGCTCCATGAGGCGGTCGCCCCACGCGCGCACCTTCGGCACGCGCATGAACACGATGATGACGGCCACGGCCAGCAGGGGGATCAGGATGCTGAACACGTTCGAGAGCTCGGCGAGCTTGATCGACATAAAGACGTTGATCAGCATGGAAATGATCGTGATGTTGAAGACGTATCCGAACAGCATCGTGATCCGTGCAAGCCGCCGTCTCGGCTTGTTGGTCAGGAGCAGCTCGCTCTCGTGCGTGGTGAAGCCGCAGCCGGTCAGCAGCGACACGACCTGAAACCGCGCCTTGTCGGCGGGCAGGCCGGTGAAGCGGAACAGCATGGCGAACAGCTCGGAGATGACCCAATAGATCAGGATGACGAGGGAAAACAACGTCAGCGCGACGTAAATGTTCATAGCGTTGGCCTTTCGGAACCGGTGCAAACCGTTTTGTTTATCGTACCATAGATCGACGGCGTTTGCAAGCGGCCGCATGTCGAAAATAGCGCGGTTTCGTCTTGCAAGCGCATGAAAACTGTGTCATAATACAGGTATGCTGTACAAGGAACATCTGCGGGAAAAGCTCATAGAAGCGCTGAAGGCGGTGCTGCCGATCGTCTGTATCGTGCTGCTGCTGTCGTTTACGATCGCGCCGCTGCCCGCGAGCATCCTGCTCGCCTATCTGTTCGGCGGACTTTTGGTCATCCTCGGCATGATGTTCTTTTCGCTCGGCGCGGAGCTTGCCATGCAGCCGATGGGCGAGCAGCTCGGCGCAGGCGTCACGAAAACGCGCAGGCTGTGGCTGATCCTGCCGGTCGGGTTTTTGCTCGGCGCGCTGATCACGGTGTCCGAGCCGGACCTGCAGGTGCTTGCCGATCAGGTGAAGCGGTCGATCCCGTCCGCGATCCTGATCTGGGGCGTGGCGATCGGCGTCGGCCTCTTTTTGGTGCTTGCGCTGATCCGCATGCTGTTCGGCGTTTCGCTGAACGTGCTGCTGCTGGTCTGCTACGGGCTGACGTTCCTGCTTGCGATCTTTGCCCCGCACAACTTCCTTGCCGTCGCGTTCGATTCCGGCGGCGTCACCACCGGTCCGATGACCGTCCCGTTCATCATGGCGTTCGGCATCGGCATTTCCTCGATCCGAAGCGACCGCAAGGCTGCGGAGGACAGCTTCGGCCTGATCGCGCTGTGCTCGATCGGCCCGATCCTGACGGTCATGATCCTCTCGCTGATCTTCCATCCGGAGAATGCGGACTACACGCCGACCCTCGTCCCGGCCATCGACGACTCCATGCACTTAAAGTCGCTGTTTACCGACGCCTTTCCGACCTATTTCAAGGAGATCGCGATCTCGGTCCTGCCGATCGTGCTGTTCTATTTCATCTTCCGCCTGATCCATCTGCGCCGGAACCGCATGCAAAAGAACCGCCGTTCCGCGCGCCGTATTCTGGTCGGTCTGCTCTATGCGTACATCGGCCTCGTCATGTTTCTGACAGGGTCGAGCGTCGGCTTTATGCCCGCCGGCTCGTATCTCGGACAGGCGCTCGCCGGGCTTCCGTATCGCTGGATCATCATTCCGCTCGGCATGCTGATCGGCTACTTCATTGTCGCCGCCGAGCCCGCCGTCTACGTTCTGATGAAGCAGGTCGAGGAGCTGACCAACGGCTCGATCCGCGGAAAGACGCTCAGGATCTCGCTGTCGATCGGCGTGTCCACCTCGATCGGACTTGCGATGCTGCGGGTGCTCACCGGCGTCTCCGTTCTGTGGATGCTGATCCCCGGCTACGGCGTCGCCCTGCTGCTGTCGTTCTTTGTGCCGAAGCTGTTCACCGCGATCGCGTTTGACTCCGGCGGCGTCGTCTCCGGTCCGATGACCGCCGCGTTTCTGCTGCCGTTCGCGATGGGCGCGTGCGGCGCGGTCGGCGGGAACTATCTGACCGATGCGTTCGGCGTCGTGGCGATGGTCGCGATGACGCCGCTCATCACGATCCAAGTCCTCGGTCTTGCGTCCGTGCTGAAGGCGAAGCGGACCGGCGCAGCGCCGCAGGCGGAGGCACTGGACGAGAACTATGCGGTCATCGAGCTGTAGGAGGGGTGCGCATGAGTCAACTGTCTTTGATGTTTACGATCCTGAACCGCGCGCGGCTTCCGGAGTTTTTGTCCCTGTACCAACAGGAGGGACTGGAGCGCAGCCTCGTGACGCTGGCGCACGGTACGGCCACCAACGCGATGCTGAACCTGTTCGGACTGGAGAATTCCGAAAAGGCCGTGGCCCTGACCGTCGTGACGGACGAGATCTGGAAATCGGTCAAAAAGGGGCTGGAGCGCAAACTGCGCATCGACATCCCCGGCACCGGCGTCGCATTTCTGGTGCCGCTGTCAAGCATCGGCGGAAAGCGCGAGCTTGCGTACTTTACGGAAACCCTGAACTATACGCGCAGTGAGGAGGAAAGCGAATTGAAAGGCACGAAACAGGAATTGCTGATCGTCATCGGCAACCGCGGATACAGCGAACAGATCATGGATGCGGCGCGGGACGCGGGCGCGACCGGCGGCACGGTAATCCATGCAAACGGCACCGGCATGAAGCGCGCCGAGAAGTTCTTCGGCATCTCGCTTTCGTCCGAGCGCGAGCTGGTCCTGATCGTGACCGCAACGCCGAACAAGAACGCGATCATGCAGAGCGTCATGCGCAAAGCCGGCCTTGAAACGGACGCGAAGGCGATCGTGTTCTCCCTTCCCGTGACCGATACCGCCGGGCTCCGCCTGCTCGCGCCCGACGAGCCCGACGAACAGCCGCCGCAGCCGCCCGCCGCGGAGCAGGAGGAGCAATAATTGCACAGGCAAACGAGCCGTCCCGTAAGAAGGGGCGGCTCTTTTCGGTATTGGCTTACGCCGGGTATTTTTGCTTCAGCGCGTTGAAGCCGGACTTGCCGAGGCTTTTGATGATGTCGTAGCGCAGCGAGGCATAGGTGCCGTTGCCGAAATCGTACAGCTTGCGCCGCTCGGCGGACGACATGCGCGCGATCAGGTTGGCCGCCGTCTTGTAGTCGACCTTGTTCGTCTCCGGCTGTGCGTCCATGATCGTCTCAAGGAACGACTTCCCGGATTTCTGGTCGCTGCCGCCCGACGATTTCCCGCCGCTTCCGTGGGACTTGCCGGATTGATACGACTGGTACAGCGCCCGCGCGGCCTCCGCGGCCTTCTCACGCGCACGGTTGATCTGTTCCGCATTGAACTGATCGACCTCCAGCTTCTTCTCCTGCTGAGCTTTCAGCGCGTCGTAAAGCTGCTGCGCAAGCATTGACGCATAATTGCCCTCCAGCGTGTCCACGTCGCGCATCTCGTTTTCAAACTGACGCTCCTTCACGTCGGTGACGTAGGTGCTCTGCCCCATGCCGCGCGACCATGCGTCGGCGTCGAGCTCCGCATTGATCCGTTCGGTCTGATCGCGGCGGTTTTGGATCGCCTGCTCGTATGCGGGCCGCAGCCAGTTTCGGATCGTCTCGGACAGTACCTCCTCCGACAGCGGCGTATATTCGACCAGTTCGGGCATATACTGCTTCAGCAGCTCCTCGAAGAGTTCTTCAAACGTCGGGGTCTTGCTTTGTCCGGTCTTTCCGGGCTTCGATCCGCCGGAGCCGCCCGTCGAAGGCTTTGTCCCGCCCGGATTCCCGGTCGAGGGCTGATTCGGCCCGCTTGCGGGATTGGTCACGCTGATCGGCGGCGTCAGCGGTTTGATGGGTACTTTGATCATAGATTATTCTCCTTCCGTATGTTCGGCAAACGCCGATTCGAGTTCCAGGAGCTTCTGAAACAGAAGCTCTAAGTTTTGGTTCAGGTTGTTTTCGTTCTGTGCAACGCTGCTGTCGTACGCGTCCCGGTCGTCGTCCGCGGACGGCATCCGCTGCAGATAGATCGGAAACATCGCCTGCATGCCGGTCGGTGTGTAAGCCATATGCGCCTCCTTTACGGCCGCTTCTGCTGATCGAACAGCAGCGTCAGCGGCGCATTGAGCGTAAACGGCGTGCCGTTTACCGAGGAGAACCGCAGCCGGAACACGCGCCCGACGCCCCGGAGCGGGATCTCCGTCACGCCGAGCGGCACGCTGGACAGGCGAACCTGCGTTTCATACGTGCCGCCGTCGGATTCGACCCGCACGCCGAGCCTGCCGGAGCCGGACGCCGTCAGTCTCAATAGCGTCTTGTTCGTGTCCTTCCGGCCGAGGTCCGTGACGGGCGTGGTCCAGCGCACGTGGATCGGCGCGCCGTCGTAGGAATTGTTGTCGTCGAATGCGACGAGCTTGCCTGCGCCGGTCAGCGCATAGAGCGTGCCGTGCACCGTGCAGAAATCGACGACCGTGAAGCCGGTCCTTGTCATGTACCGGTCGCGCAGCACGTCGTATTCGATCACGATGTCGTTGTACGGCGCGTCGTGCCGCGAACGGATCGCAAAGTACAGCGTATCGCCGCAGACGGCGGACCGCACGCCGTACAGATCCGCGCGCTTCAGGAGCGGTTCGAGCGCACGGTGCGACGCGCCTTTGCGCACGGTCTGTCCGTCATAGAAGGACAGGCCGTCGTCGGTCAGAAAGTACAGCCGGTCCGCATAGCGCACGCAGGCGGTGTGCAGCGGCTGGCGGAATGCGGCGTCGACGGCGATGATGCGGTAGTTGGACGGACGGTCGCCGAGCAGGCGATAGAGCGAATCACGCTTGAAGATCAGAAGCTGATTCGACAGCGCGAACAGGCCGGTGATCGGATCGTCGTCCACGCCGACGTCCGCAAAGCCGCCGGAGACGTTTTCGCTCGCGGGATCACTGCGCCAGTCGTCGATGGTGCGGCCGCCGCCGGGCGCCTTGCTCCAGTAGAGCCGGCCGGGCGCCGTGGGATCGCCCGCGGCAAACAGCCGTCCGAAGTACAGCTCGGCGTAACGCATGGTCCTGTACGACTGCTTCTCCTCGGTGCCGAATTCCTCGACATAGCCGGTCGCCGCGTCGAAGGTCTCCATCGGCTCGGAGCCGCATACGAGCAGCAGCCGGTCGTCGGTGCCGATGCGCACCTTGAGAAAGTCCATGTGCTCGCCGGTCACGTCCCGCTCAAACTGATACAGCGGCCGCCAGAGATTCGCATTCGCGTCATAGCGGTACAGCATGTCCTTCGCCGCGGCAAGGTATTCGTTGCCGTGCTCGGTCGCGTATACGGTCATGCGTTCAAGATGCTCGTCCAGCGGCACCAGTGCCGGGACCGCGCGTGAAAAGCCGCACGCGGAGCAGAGCCCGCCGGAGCGCGTGTCCGCGTTCTCGGCGTCCGGACTCATATCGAGCTTCAGAAGACCCTCGGACAAGTCCGTTCGCATGCCGGAGAACAGCGGGATCGTCATGGTCTGATAAGCCATAGCCGCCTCCTCTCACCAGCAGTTCGTGATGCGGTAGTCGGTCGGCTCGTCAAAGTCGAGCCGGAACCGGCGCTTGCGCGTTTCGTACAGCGAGAGCACCGCAGAGGCGTGCTGTATGCCCTGCGCGTCGTTTGTCATGCAGAACCGTGCGACCATGTACAGCACGATCAGCGGATGACACGCGGCGGGCAGCGCCGGTTCGTCGTCGTCCTCGGCGAGCGGCTCCGGCAGATACCGGTACACGACCGTCATCAGGCCGTCCTTGACGCCCGGCACACGCACCGTCGCCGTATCGCATGAGAAGCAGAACGGCACGCGCATGCCGCTGCGCTCCACGCCGAGCACCTTTGCAACGGGATGCGGCAGCGCGGAAAGATCCAGCGTCTCGTTCACAAGCGGCAGCGTGTCGCGCCGCCACGGACGGAAGGTCTCAAAGAGATCGTCGACAGCCTCGTTTGCGAACCGCAGCAGCTTCTCGCACCACAGCGGGGACGTTGCGGTATCGACCGCATGATCCAGCTCGCCGAGCGCGTTTTGAATCAATTCGGCAGCCGTCACGGCGATCACCCGATCCTTCTGCCGCCCTGCGAGGCGAACGCCTCGACTGCGCGCGCGCCGCGTATCAGCTCGCTGCGGCTTTCACGGACCACGTCAGCGATCCGCTTCGGCACCTCCACAAGCGTGTCGGTCGGAATGCGGAAGTTCACGCCGTTCAGACAGCCCTCCAGGAATGCGCCCGTACCGTCGGACGGCAAATAGATGCTGACGGTTTCTTCGGGCGTTGCTTCGATCTCGGTCGAAGCGGTGATTTCGGTTTTCTTCATGTCTTTCTCCTTTCTGCAGGGGGAGGAAGTCTCCCTCCTCCCCCGTCCGGTTCGTTATGCCGTGACGCCGTGCTCGATGCGCACGATCCACAGCGGGTTCAGAATCTTCGCGGCGTAGGCGGCGACCTTTGCGCCGACGGTCGCACGCTGGTTCAGCGGATCGCCGCTGCCCTCGCTGCCGTGCGGCTTGATGATCGTTTCCATCGTGCCGGAGCCGTCGACGTCGATGACGCCGTACGCGTCCGCGCCGAATACCAGCGTCGCATGGACGTCCGCGCAGCGGTTTCCGGAGATCGGCGCGCCGCCGTCATCCGTATAGATCGGCATGTTTGCCCCGTAGACCAGCGATTCCTCGATCGTCAGCGTGTTCGTTGCGCGATCGTAGGATTCGATCGTGAAGCTGTCGCCGTTGTAGTAGACTACATTGCCCGGCGTGGACAGGAAGCGGATCTGCTCCTCGGTCGGCGTCGTCCTGAACTGAATGTCATGCGTCGCCGTAGATACGCCGTTCTTCGTCATCAGATAGATCGTCTGCCGGTAGACCTTCGCCTCGGTGGATTCGACAAATACAACGCCGAACAGACGGCCGATCTCGCCGGAATAGATCTGCTCCGCATTGCTGTACTTCGATACGTCCTGCCAGAGCGGATCGCTCTGTAGATCGTAGGTTGCGTCCGGCGAACAGATGCAGACGAAGTGCGGACGGCGAACGGAGCCGTCGGTCGAGGTCGTGAACATGCGCGCCTTGTTCTTCTTCAGCGTGCGCACCGCCTTGCGGATCTCCGCGACGGTCAGCACGTCGGTCACTCTGACGGCCTTACGGTTCGTCCTGCCGTTTGCGTACTGCACGTTGGTCGTGGCGCACATGGCGTCGCGCGTGACCCACTCGATAACGGTGCCGAGCTGTTCGCCGAGGAGTTCTGCGGAATCCGCAAGCACCTCGTCGTACGCGGTCAGATCGAGAAGGTCGCTGACCTCGACATACGCGCCGTACTGGGCAAGCTCCGCCTCGACCTTGGACTGCGACAGGGACTGGCCGTTCGGCGTCACGCCTTCCACGAGCGTCAGCGCGTCGGCGTCGGGCGTAAAGAGGTCATACTTGCGGAATTCGACGCGCTTGCCGCCGTGACGCGGAATGCTGCGCTTCTGGCCGAAGCTCGCGTGGACGAGACGCGTCTTTGCGGTCTCGATCAGCTTCTTGTCATAGAACTGCTTGTTGAAATAGGCGCTGTTAGCCGTATTGATTGTGGTATTGATTGCCATAGGTTCCTCCTTTTAGATATGGACTCGTTTGCCGCTGTGTGCGGAGTTTCTGTACTGCTGTTCAAGCGCGTTGAACGCTTCCTTCGACATCTGCATGTAGTCCGGCGCAGGCGCAACGGCCCGGTCGGTACGCTGGGATTTGGGCAGCGCGCCGCGTGTTCTCACCTGCTCGCTCATGCGGGTCTTTACGGTGTTTTCCGCGTCCTCCGCGCGCTTCTCCGCAACGTAGATACGCAGGGCGGCCTTCGGCTCAAACTCGAAGAGCAGCGCCGCAAACGCGGGATCCTGCGCCGCCTCCGAAAGGTCGAAGCCTTCGGGCAGCTCGCCGTTTTCTTCCATTTCCGTCAGCACGTTCGCCGCTTCGATAAACGGGTTTTCCGTTTCGACCGGTTCGGCTTCGACGGGTTCCGGTTTCTTTTTGAAGATCATAGATTCCCTCCGAATTTCTTCTTTTTCATTCGTTCGGGAAACAGCGGTTCTTCGTTTTCCGCCGCCTCCCGCATGCTTTTCTGCACCTGTTCCTTGCCCTCAAAGACCATCAGCGAGATCGCCTGTTCCTTCGTGATCGCGCCCATGGAAAGCAGATTCATCGCAAGCTCGTTCTGTGCCGCCGCTGCGAACCGGCTGCGGCGCACCGCCTTGATCGAGATCAGAAACTCGATCGGAAGCACCGCCCCGCCGGGCGCGCTCTTTTCGAGCGCCGCGCTGTCGAACAGCACCTCCTTCGGCTCGCCGTCGATCGTGATCGTGACCGGACGCAGATAGCAGTTGAACTCGCGCTCCGTCTCGATCTCAAGCCGCACCGCCTCGCGGAAAGCCTCGTGGAGCTGGTCGGTCGCCATGCGGGCGCGCTTGGTGCTCATCTCCTGCAGCGCCTCGATCGCGCGCGCCGCGGTCACGCCGGCCGATACCGTCCCGCGCGAAGAGTCGTTTGCGCCGCTCTCCTCCTTGATGTCGCCGCGGATGCTGCGAATGTACGCGAGCAGGTAATCCGGCAGCGGCGCGGTCGTCATCCATGTCACGCCGTTCAGGTTCTCACCGGTGTGCACGTCCTTGGACCAGTCGCGAAGGTCGTCCGGATCGAAGCCGGACGCGTCGGTGATCAGCAGCTTGTTGTGCGACGCCATGAAGGCGTTCTTCAGCACGAGCTGATCGAGCTTGTCCGCGTACAGCTGCTGCGTGGCAAACAGATCGACGATGCCGAAGCCGAGGGCGCTCCCCTTACGCGGGTACAGCGTTGTCAGTACAAACGGATACCGACCGTGTGCAAAATAGCCCTCCGGCTTGACGTCGCGGCTGTCCTCCAGCACGACGCCGTTTGAAATGAGCGCCATGTGTACGCGATACGCGTCCTCGTCCGCGTCGTATTCGCGCCGCCAGTATTCGAGCAGCAGCACCGCGTTTTTCGGATCCGGCGACAGGATCTCGTCGGTGATCAGCTCCGCGGTATCGACGGGACGGGATTCGACCAGCGGATACAGGTCCGGATAATGCGTGCGCACCCATTCCTTCGGACGCAGCGCCAGCTTGAACACGGCGCGGCCGTCGTTGAGATCGGTCACAAGCGGATCGATCAGGATGCTGCGGATGTCGGCGTGGCGGATGTACGCGCCGCCGAGGCCGCCGTTCAGTGCGCTGTCGTAGCCGACCTCCTGGATGCAGTAGCCGCCGACCAGCAGATCGTGGATCATCCTTCGGTACTCGACCGGGAACGCGCTTGCATCGTGGTTTCTGCGAATGACCGCGTCGATGACGCGCGCCGCGTAGTCGTCGACCGCGCTTTCCGGTGCGATGACCGCTTCCGGCATCTGATCCGCAATGTCGGCCGCCACGTTCTCGATCGTGGACTGCAGGATCGGCGTGACCGGGCGCGGCTCATTGGGATCGGTCACGGGAACGTCGTACCAATGCTCTCCGCGATACATCCGCTCGTTGTGCTCCTGCCGCCGCCACTCGTTCACATACGCTCTGCGGAACTCGGCAAAGAGCGTCATGGCTTCTTCGGCTAACCGCCGTTTGGTTTCGGATTGTCTTGGTTTCATCGTAATTCCTTTCTTTGTTTCTTCATGTGCCGCAGGCGACGGAAGGGTTGTTACAGTCCGCGGAATCCCGCATACGGCGGCGGCGCGCTCGAAAGCGGATCGTACCGGTACACGCGCTTTTGCGGCTGCTTCTGCGCGGGGCGCGGGCGGCTCATCAGCCCGTAACGCAGCGCCTCCGGCGCGTGGTCCTCGCAGTTGTCCGCGACGTCCTCGCAGTCGTGGCTGTCGAACGTCAGCATCGGCAGCGTGCGGATGAGATTGCAGCATGTCTCAAAGATCGAAAGCTCCGGAAGGCCGTCCGCAGCGGGGGCAAGCGCCTCGCGAATGCGCTGCCAGCCCGCAACACGGGTGTTGTCCGCCGGGAGCAGCGGCACGCCGTTTTTTGCGAACACCTCCGCAATGCTCTCCCCCTCTGCGCCCTTGAGCCCGCGCTGCTGCCACGCGTCGGGCGATGCGACGGTGTAGGCAATGCGCTCGCCCTCGGACAGCGCTCCGACCCGTCTTGCGATCTCGCTCGACAGCGTCCGGCGAAGGTACATCTCGCGGTAGACGACGACCCGCCCCTCCGGCGCGACGGCAAACCACAGCACACAGCACGGATCGTTGTAGCCCCAATCCATTGCGCGAAAGCGCTTCCACTCCATCGGGAGCCTCGTCGGGCTCACGACGTGCAGGCTGCGGTCGAACTCCCGGAAGAACTGACCCTCCAGTACGTCCCAGTTGCCGTCCAGATACGCCTTCTTGAGGTGCTCCGGCAGGTTTTCGAGCGCCGTCAGATACTGCGGATTATTCTTAAGCAGCACCGGATTGTCGGTGACACGCGCCGGGATGAATACATAATCCGCCGCACGCTCCGCCTGACGGTAATCGCGGTCGATGAACAGTCGCTTGACCCACGCGTGCCCCACGCCGCCGGGGTTACAGGTGTAATACATGCGCGGCGTGAAGTCGGTCCGAACCGAGCGGTTGCAGGTCGTCAGAAACCGCATCTGCGTCTCGGTAAAGTGCGTCGCCTCCTCAAGCCCGATCACGTCGTACTCCTGCCCCTGGTACTGGAACACGTCCGCCTCGCGGTCGCAGTAGCCCAGCTTGATGCGGCTGCCGTTCGGGAAGAGGAACGCGCGCTGCGTCGCGTGGTACTGCACCGCGCCGGCGAGCTCCTGCTGCAGCGGCAGGACGTGGTTCTCGTTGAGCTCCGGGAGCGTCCGCCGAAGGAGCAGCAGTTTTAGGTTCGGATAACGAAAGGCAAGGAGCACAAACTTGCGGCGCATGGCCCACGATTTGCCGCCGCCGCGCGCGCCGCCGTAGGCGATGTGCCGCGCATGTGCAAGGAAGAACTGCTCCTGTTTCGGGTTCGGCGTGCCGGAAAGGCGCAGGATCATGTCGCATACCTCCCCGCCGCGTCGTCCAGAACGATCTTGATCGTGCCGTCCGCCTGTTGTTCCGGCGCGCCGGAAAGCCCCATCGACCGGATCGCCTCCAGCGCCGACTGATAGTTGAGCTCTCCGAGCAGCGTCCGCTCAAGCGTGTAGGCGGCGACCCGCAGGACCGCGTCGCGCAGGATCGCGCTCTCCTTCGAGCGCTTTTCGGCACGAAACGCCGCAAGGACCTCCTCCGGCGTCATGCATGCCGCCCGCGCCAGTCCGAACAGGGTGTAGGGGATCTGTCTCTCTACCGGTTTTGTCAAGGGAAATTTCAAAAATCTTAATTGTTGTACAAATTTAATAGAATTAAAATGAAAATTTAACTCGACAAACGAATTAAAGTCGGCTATAATACAATTATCAAAAAATGAGGAGTGAGTTATGCGAACGATTCCATTTACAGAAGGTCTTGAAACCGAGTTTAAAAGCGACATCAAATGCTATCCTGACCACGACCTAGTTGAAGAAGTTGTTGGTATGGCAAATACGATAGGCGGTACGATCTATTTAGGCGTAGAGGATGATGGTGTGATTACGGGGATTCATAAAAACCATAGAAATGCAATTGGCGCTGCCGCACTGATCGCAAACAACACCGTTCCTCCAATTGCTACCAGAACGGAGATTATTAAAGAGGAAAATAAGGATGTGTTAAAAATCGAAGTCCCAAGAAGCAGAGGAGTTGTTTCTACTTCATCCGGAAAAATGCTTCGACGCAGACTGAAATTGGATGGCACCCCAGAGCTTATTCCAATGTATCCCTATGAGATTCCATCACGTTTATCAGAATTGGGGATGTTGGATTTTTCGGCTCAGCCGTTGCCTGGTGCCACACTTAATGATTTAGATCCGACGCAAAGAATTCGACTACGTCGATTAATACAAACGCGGCAAGGCGGAGAAAAAAATCTCCTTTCGTTACCTGATGATGAATTAGACATTGCATTGCACCTAGTGGCTGCTGTTGGAGATGAAATGATTCCAACTGCCACTGGTATTCTTTTACTCGGAAAAGAAGAACGTATTGCAGAACTTATGCCGACAGCAAGATCCACTTTTCAAGTATTGGAAGGTACATCTGTTCGAATGAACGAAGAAAGCACGAAACCGTTGTTAGAGTTGTTTGAACAGTATGAAACATATTTAAAAGCATGGAATCCCGAAAGAGAAATGGAATATGGCCTTTTAAGAATGCCAATTCCTGAGTTTGATTGGTCTGCTTTTCGAGAAGGGCTAGTAAATGCCTTTTGCCATCGGGACTATACTGTTTTAGGCAGCGTCAGAGTGATGATTGATGATGAAGGATTGGTCATAAGCAATCCAGGCGGATTCATTGATGGTGTGACTCTAAAGAATCTCCTTACAGTAGAACCACATGGAAGAAATCCATCGCTTGCTGACGCAATGAAACGAATTGGGCTAGCAGAAAAAACGGGAAGAGGCATCGATCGAATATACGAAGGTTCAATTATGTTTGGTCGTCCGTGGCCTGACTATTCTGAATCTACAAATAAAACGATCAAACTGTTCATTCAAAGAGCAAAGGCAGATTTGCCATTTATCAAATTCTTAGCTGATGAACAAAACCGAGTCGGAAAACCTTTGTCAATATATTCATTGATGATTCTCTCTTTACTAAATAGCGAAAGAAGAGCAAGTTTAGATCGTATTGTAAACGCTACGAACCTCAGCGAGAATAAGATCCATTCTGCATTAGAAAACATGGTAGAAACCGGATTAATAGAAGGTCTTGGTAAGGGTAAAGAGCGCGTTTATATCCTCGGAAAGAGAGTTTATCGAGAAAATAAGGAATACCTTGAGTACGTGCGTCAAACAGACATTGATAAAATACGCTATCCGGAACTTGTGATGAAACTTGCTCGAACAAAGAACGGCATTATCTCTAAGAAAGATGTTATTGATCTATTGCATATTCCTTCTTCGCAGGCATATACTATTCTCCGCCACCTCCAGAACGATGGAAAACTCCAGCTTTTGTACGGAGGAAAATATGCGAAGTATCAAGTAATAGAATCTTAACTCATCTTAATTGAATTAAACGAGTTAAAGATGTGTTAACATCATTTATTGAATTTTCTATTTCTAAGCAGCGTAGTATCCGACACCCCCGATCGGATTCTGCGCCGCTTTTATTTAACGTTAATAAGCCAAGTAAGAGATACATCAAATAATAATTAGATGGTTGAATCAAAAAATCGGCGCTATTCTCTCGATTTTATCAAATCATTCTATTTGGGGACTCGATAATTACGTCCTTATTTAGCTAATAAGCATAAATTTTACGTTACCTTTCCATGCAAATTGCAATATATGTATATATGAAAAGAACAGACTTTTAGAAAATATATCCTGTTCCTACGAAGGAAAAAGCTGACCTACGGCGTCATAATATGTAAAACTATGTCACATTTGTTGCCTCTCGCACGTTATGTATATATAGATGGGCATAGCAAGAAGAAATTAAAAGGTTTCTTCGCAGAATTGACAATTCTCGGAAACGTATTACAATATTCCAAAGGGAAGGATAAAGAATGCTCGTGCTGTTACTTTCGACAATTGAATCAGAAGACGATCAAGCTTTTCTTGAGAAGTTGTTCGACGCGCATTACGTTCGACTGTGCAAGAAAACTGCTGCGATTACGCAGAACAATCAGGTCTCGGAGGATCTCGTACAGGATGTTTTTCTGTACGTTGTTAAGCATATCCAGAAGTTCCGTCAAATGGATTGTTGCACATTACGCCATATTCTCGATATAAGTATTAAGAGACGATGCTATGACTACTTCAAAGAACAGAATGTTCGAAAGAAGCATCTCTCCGGCAGTCTCGACGATGACGACAGTTTTGTTTCCGTTTCAAGTTCTGACAACACGGAAGAAGAAGCGCTTGACCACCTGACTGTCGAAGAATTATCTGAAGCAATCCGCAAGCTGCCCGATCATTACCGTTTTGTGATCGAAGCAAAGTACATACTGAATCTGACGGATGGCGAGATTGCAAAAGAGCTTGGGATCGGGAAAGCAAGCGTGAGACAGTATCTAACGCGTGCAAGAAGAAAAATCTATGAGTTGTGTGAAGGCGAGTCTAATGAAGAATAACGAAGAAAAACTAAAAGCTGCCGTGCTTCTTGCGGCGCAGCGAGATGGAAAAGAGCTCATTGATGCGGATAACGCAGAACCGTGCGAACCGGCATCCAAAGAAGCGCGCGCCCGTCTATTTGCCGCTATTGAGAATAATAAGGAGAAGCCCTCCAAAGAACGGCATTGGTATTCGCCCACAGCAAAGAAGGTTGCAATCGCCGTTGCTTCGGTTATTATTCTGCTCATTATGATTCCTTCTACCACAGAAGCGGGTCGTAAATGGATTACCGAATTGGTTGGAAAAGTGTTTCCCTCATTCACCGAGTTTTTCCTTTCAGATAATGAAAAGGTGCCGAATCACGAAGTTAAGCGCTATACTCTTGGTTATGTTCCGAATGGTTTTCAATTAATATTTGAGGAGTATAGTACAGCCGGAAGCACATCCATGTATCGTAATGAAAACGATCTGGTCATTCACTTCGAAGTATTTGAATCAAGCGGTGTTATTCAGATTGATACAGAGAACGCCGATAGAATTGAAACAGTCTATATACAAGATGAAGAAGGAACGCTAATTGCGCGAGATGGTATTACCACTATCATTTGGTCTGCCGATGAATTATGTTTTCTTGTTGATGGAAACATCGAAGAAACTGAGCTTGTGAAAATTGCAAATTCTGTTGAAGAAGAATAGAATTACTGTTGCACTTTTGTCTCCTGTGTCGATATAAGTAATAGAAGACGCAGGAGGTTTTTTATGAAAAGAATTATTATTCTTGTTTTGTCTACAGTATTAATCTTTACATCTATTTCAATTACAGCTGCGGATGAAATCAATAGCACAACGAAAGAAACCATAATGGATAATAGATTTATCGGTCTTTATCGTGCGACCTCATCTATAGGTATTACAAATAATACCGCTAACTGCAAAGCAACAGCCTTTGCTAAAACCACTGATTATTCATTGTATGTGATACTTTCCTTGCAAAAGAAATCCGGTGCGAATTGGAATAATATTATAAGCTGGAGCGACACTGGAAGTGGTCTTACCGGTGTTGTTTTAAGCAAAACAAAGTCCAGTCTTTCCTCTGGCACTTATCGTTGCAAAGTATATGTAAGAGTATATAATTCCAATGGTACCTTTATAGAGTCAACCACTGTGTACTCGCAACCGCGATCAATTTAATATATTATAAGACTGTTGCTTTCTATCAAGTTCAGTCGATATAGGTAATAGAGCATGTCATTAATGACTAATAACATAATTAGTACAAAAACTATATTAGAACAAATAAAGTGATTACGATTAATTCGACTTTAACCACTTTTGTAAACAGTTAAGAAGGGGGTGTAAACGGGGTTTGACAGATGTCTGTAAATAATAGATCGACGCTGTTGCGAATTAAGCAACAAAAACACCCAATTACTACGCATTTTGTTTGAGGAGGATGTCAAAATGAAAAAACTTGTATCTTGTGTTCTAACTGCATTGTTTATCTTTTGCCTAGGATCATCCGCAGTAGCGGTAGGCTTCGATGGATATTGCAAAAACTACTTTTTTACTGATGATCCCGTAACAAAAGAATATAGTAGTGAAGACTATGCTTCAGTCTATGTTCAAACACATGTTTTCGATGGAACAAGTAATAATTGCAAATGTACAATGAGGCTCTATCTTGATGGATCAACCTCTGTAAAAGCATCAAATGTTATGTACGTGAACACGAATGATGGGTATAACGCACATAAAACCGCCCATTTAGTCTCTGCATATAGAGGAAATGCTGGCGTTGATACCGATTTTCATTTAAAGGTTGATAATACCTATCATAGAGGAACTAAAATTCATATTGCAGGGAATTATTCATTGACAACATCAGGAAACTAGGACTCTATCGCTTTATAATGATGAACTGCGGAGTCCCGCAGTTCATCATTCAATTAAACATAATGAAACAAGTATTAAGAAATTTGATTCGTATTTCATGGTATCGTTGGACTGTACTCTTTTTCCTAACAGTTACCATTGCATATGTAGATATAAACAGTACTGCTGGAATTTCAAGCAATTTTTTGCTTTCAGAGTTATCTGATATAACAAATATTTGCTTTATTTTTCTATATCTTTATCTAATATTACTATCTGATTGCTATGATAGAAAAATGACTTTTTTTGCAACAATGCTATCTGTAGCTTTTGAAACAGTAATCTTTTTTATTTGCCTATTTATTTGTTATGCTTTAGCTTTATTATTATGTGGTTTGTTGTCATGTCAAGTAGGTAACTGGTTAACTAAAGGCCTGATAAAAACGGTTTTCCTTCTATTTTGCAGATATTTCTCTTTTGGAATGCTAATTGTTATTCTTGATTCAAAATCAAGATCGAAATATGGCTTTATAGCACCAATAATCATATCTATAGCCGAAACATATTTTTACGATGTATTCAAGATAACCCATTCCCTGTATGTTCTTCCAATAGAGAACTCGCGCATATATTATACACCAACGTACTATGGATTTAATGGAAGCCCTCCATCATTTGGTTTCCAATGTGTTTATTGGGTCATTCTTATAGGGATACTAACTTTTATTTCGTTTTTAACAATGAGGAAAAAAAGAAATGATAAAAAGTAGAATAAAAATGCTTTTGAAGCAGAAAATACTGTGGATTGCAGCAACAATGATTTGCATTTTTGGATATATAACGTTTCAATGGAATTATGATGTTCTAGAACTGCAAATGTTTACTCCTATTAGTGCTGCAGATAAGTTTTTGATTAGCTTCACAATAGGTAACAATGCATCTTTGTTTTTATACCCGGTTTTCGCTTCTATTCCTTGCTCAATAATATACACACAAAGTACAAAAACATGGATTACTAAAGCTATCCCCAAAAAACTGTTTTGCAGGAACATATTAGTTGATCTGACGACATCATTCATGTCATCAGCAGCATTATTTATCATTAGCTTTTTGTTTTACTATATAATAATGGTACTATTTTCAAAAGATTTCTCTTATCAATCTAAACTCTTACCTTTTTATGATTTTGCGCCTTTATTTCCGAGCGCGCTTTCTCAAAATCCTTATATTATTAGTGTAATTTATTTAATTCATACCATTATTGTAGCAGGTGCATTCTCGTGTATGTGCTTTAGTTTAGTAATTGTTACAGACAATTGTCCTGTTGCTGTTATTTGTTTAGCAGCATTGAATTATTTTTCATATTGTATTCTCTCTCTTCCTGTTTTAGGTAAAATAGTTTCATATTTCATACCTTTCTTTCTTTTTGAAGTTGCTTCGTTTACCATAGATCCTGTAGCACATTATTGTCAGATCGTGTCAATGTATTTATTTAGTTGTTTTCTATTACATTTTCGGATTAGAAAGCAAAGATCTTTGATAAATAAAATATAGGAGGCTCATATGAAAAAAGCGATAGTACTTGTTTTAGCGTTGTTACTTGCACATATAGCTTGTGTTCCCACGCCAGACGATGAAGCGATTGTGCAAAAGAATCAAGATGAGATGCTACAACAAGCATCTGCGACAACAGAAACCACCACATTTATAGCACAATCAGAAGAATATAAGTTTCATTACACAGAAGAATTGTTAGAAATTTCTATTGATGCACAAATTGTCGTTCAGAATAGTGTTCTTCCAATTGCGCGTGTCAATGCAAATGGTTTCAAACAAGAAACAGTTACAGCCCTGTATAATGTTCTGACTAACGGAGAAACATGTTACATGGATTTAAATAATGTGCAAACGAAAGACGAGATAGCGCAAGAATTGGCAAGCATGATAAGTGCTCTGGACGATGGCAGTTATGCTCAAAGCGACCTGAACGAAGATGAGTGGAGGGTTGCAATAGAAGAATTGCAACAAGCATATCAAAACGCACCAGAGCAAATAACAAACGAAAAGCTCCCATCAGATGGAACCATGAAAACAGTCAAGGATTCATGGGGATCATTTTCTGTATTAGATGCGTATTCAAAACATCACCATATTTATGTAAACTCTTCAATTGATAATCATTTGCAAAGCGTTTTTAGATATGAAAGAATTCATTCACCAGAGTATTCGATGAGAAATGCTATCGAAATTAGAGAAATGTCCGAACAATCTGATCAAATAGAATTATCCTATCAGGAGGCAATTAAAACGGCAAAAGAACTAATGGATGTTTGCGGTATTCCTATGAATATTAGAGCAACATATCTTATTGATGATTCACATGACAGTTTGTCTGAAAGCGGTGAAACATCTGCGGTCAATTATGCATATCGTATATTCTTAGGCCGAGTGTTAAACAATGTAAATGTTACTATAGATGAGACTGAAACAAGCTCTAATAATGAAGTCTTTCAGCAACCATGGGTAATGGAGAGTGCTCAGATTACGATAGATGCTAATGGGATTGCAAGTTTTCAATGGATTGAACCATTAGAAGTTAATGAAATAATGATTGAAAAATCCAATCTGCTGTCTTTCTCGGAAATTCAAGCAATTGCTGAAAAAATGCTTCCGATTATCTATAAACCCATAACTCCGACAGATACATTATTAAAGCAATCTTATTCGATAACATGTAACGATATCCGGTTGGAATTAGTTAGAGTGCGAGAACATAATGCAACAAAAACATTGCGCGGGTTCCTAGTACCAGCATGGGTTTTCTATGGACAAATAATAGATACAAGACTACGTAAAGAAATTGGTCAAGATGTAGTTCGTTTTAGAGCGTACGGTGGTGTAGGAGGGGGCTCATATTATAAAGGACCAACTGTAATTCTCTGCATTAATGCAGTTGACGGAAGTATCATAAATCCAATTTTGGGGTATTGAACGGTATTTAGGAATTACTTTAGCGAGCCAGAATGTCTAAATCCGTTCTGGCTCGTTATCCTTTCAATGCTTGAGCACAATTTATAAGAATCTGCGATTAGCATTGGCATTACAGCGTGAATACTTCTAACATGAAAAGAAGTCGAATAAGGACGCAATAAAAAAAGTTAAAGTTGTTCCTTCGGTGTGCTTAAAGTTGGCCGATTTACTTTTAGAGAGCGGCGAATACGAGGAAGTAATTGAAATAGCAGCTGCTGGGATTCGTAGTTCTGCGCAAGATCAGCCTTC
>CAKJYC010000014.1 GCA_918244965.1 Clostridiales bacterium
CCTTCGACGACTTCAAAAACCAACTCGCCGTTCGTCAGCGGCAGTACAACAATTTCCCCATGCGACCCCTACTTTGGCACTCGCCTAAGGACACGCTCTTTTCATTCCCTCACTTTGTCACATATCATTGACAAACCTACACGAGCAGTTTATCCCGTTCGAGTAAGGCGCTTGACAGGATCCCGGACGGATGATACAATACCGAAAAACAGCAGGAGGCAACCGAGCGAATGCGCAACTGATCCGTCTTTTTTCGAGAACGCCGCCCGATCCGATCGGGTGGATTGATGTTGCCGAAAATGCGGATCACCCTCCTGTTTCATACCCGGCCCAGGCCGGTTCTTCGGGTCGTTCCCTGTCTTCGGCAGCGGAACGATTTTTGTGTTAAGGATGTGATTCTATGATACAGGCAAGAAATCTTACGATCACGATCGACCGTGACACCAAGACGATCGTTGAGGATCTCTCTTTTACGGTGCCGGACGGCGCGAAGGTCGCGCTGATCGGCGAGGAGGGCAACGGCAAATCGACGCTTCTCCGGTGGCTGTACGATCCCGCGCTCGTCGAGAGCTATGCGACCGTGACCGGCGACGCGTCTATCCCCGGCACGAAGGGCTATCTTCCGCAGGATCTGCCCAAGGCCGACCGCAAGCTGTCCGTGTACGAATACCTGACGGCGCACTGCCGCGAGGACGCGCTTTCGCCCAAGGCGCTGTCCCGCGCGATGAAGGATGTGAATCTGCCCTTCGACCTCGCGTATTCGGATCAGCAGATGAACACGCTGTCCGGCGGCGAGCGCGTGAAGCTGGCTTTGGCTGTGCTGCTCATCAACGACTGCGACGTGCTGTTGTTGGACGAGCCGAGCAACGACCTCGACCTCGAAACGCTTCAGTGGCTTGAACGGTTCCTGAAAACCGTCCGAAAGACCGTGCTGTACATCTCGCACGACGAGGTGCTGCTTTCGCGCACGGCGGAGGCGGTCATCCACCTTGAGATGGTGCGGCGCAAGAAGATCCCGCGGGCGACGGCCGCGAACATCCCGTATGATGCATACATGCAGCGGCGCGAGGCGGCATTTACGCATCAGGCGCAGGTCGCGCAGTTCGAGCAGAAGGCGTTTCGCGAAAAGAAAGAGCGCTATCTTGCGATCTACAACGCGGTCGATCATGCGCAGGCGACGCTCACGCGACAGGATCCGTCAACCGGGCGGCTGCTCAAAAAGAAGATGCACACCGTGACCTCGATCGGGCGGCGGCTCGAAAAGGAGCAGGAGAACCTGACCGAAGCGCCGGAAGCGGAATGGGCGATCCTTCCGAAGTGGCTCGGCGGCGAGGTCAAAAACGGACGCACGGTGCTTGCATACGGCCCTGCAACGCTGGCTTTGGGGGACCGTGTGCTCTCCGAAAGCGTCGCGCTTCGCATCACGGGGCCCCAACGCGTCTGCATCGTCGGACGCAACGGCTGCGGCAAGACGACGCTGCTGAAAACGCTCGTGCCGGAGATCGAACGGCGCGGATACAACGTATTCTATATGCCGCAGACCTACGCCGATCTGTTGCCTTTGGACGCGCTCCCGGAAGCGTTCCTTGCGCCGGACGGGGACAAGGCGTCCGTCACCGAGGCGCGGATCTTTCTCGGCAGCATGAAGTACACGACCGACGAAATGGCGCACCCGATCCGCGCGCTGTCCGGCGGACAGCAGGCAAAGCTGCTTTTATTGAAGGCGATCCTCGACCGTGCGGACGTGCTGGTGCTCGACGAGCCGACGCGCAACCTCTCCCCGCTGTCCGCGCCTGCGGTGCGCACGCTTCTCAAGGAATTTCGCGGCGCGATCCTGATGGTCACGCATGACCGCAGGCTGATCGCGGAGGCCGCCACGCGCGTGCTGCAGCTCACCGAAACCGGGCTCGTTCCGTTCGACACGTCGACGCTTTAGCCGAGCAGCAGGTCCATGCCCGTCATCAGCGCAAATCCGCCGAACACGAAGAGCGTGCCCGCGACCGGGCGTTTTCCGAACGTGTCCGGCAAAAGCTCAAACCCGGTCACATAGGCCATCGCACCCGCAGCAAACGCGAGAAGCCACGGCAGCGCGGGCACGGCGAAGCGCGCAAGCAGGATCGTGACTGCGCCCGCGATCGGTTCGGATACCCCGGACAGCACACCGAGAAGCAGCGCCCTCCCCCGCCCGACGCCCGCGGCATGCAGCGGCAGCGATACGATCGCGCCTTCGGGAAGGTTCTGCAGCGCGATCCCGACCGACAGCGAGAGCGCGCCCATTGCCGTAACGGCCGTGCTGCCGGACAGCAGCCCCGCATACGCCGCGCCGACCGCCATGCCCTCCGGAATGTTGTGCAGGCATACCGAAAAGACGAGAAGGCGCGTCGAATGCGACACGCGCCCGGCATGCTCGATGCGGCAGGAGATACGGTCCCACGCCGCCAGCAGGCCCGCACCGAGCAAAAAGCCGAGCGCCGCGGGCAGCCATACGACCCCGCCGCTTCGTTCCGTCTCCTCCATGGCAGGCAGCAGCAGGCTGAACACGCTCGCCGCGGCCATGATCCCCGCCGCCGCGTCCGAAAGGAAGCCTTCGAGACGGCGGACCCGTTCCGCCCTCACAAGCAGCACGCCCGCCGCGCCGAGGGACGTTCCCAGAAACGGCAGCAAAAGGCCGCGTATTGCCTCGCCCATCGTTCCCCCTCCTTTTGACATTCTTCTGCTATCGTATGCCGGGCAGACGTCGAACGGTGAAAAACGGTCGCGGATTTGTGCTCATTTTCCTTGACAAACCGGCACAAGCGGCGGTATACTGAAACCGGAAACGGGCACAAGCCGTTTCCCTGAAAACGTGCACGCGGCGGGCCGTTTGTCCGTCAAATTTTACAGAATCAGAAAGGAACAGGATTATGGGAAAGTTTGAAGTCAAAGAAGTGAAATCCGGCATCAAGTTCAATCTGAAGGCCGGCAACGGCGAGATCATCGCGGTCAGCGAGATCTACACCACCGAGAGCGCCTGCATGAACGGCATTGAGAGCGTCCGCAAGTCCTGCCTCGGCGAGATCGAGGATCAGACGGTCGAGGGCTTCGAGCAGAAGAAGCATCCGAAATTTGAGGTCTACAAGGACAAGGCCGGCGAATTCCGCTTCCGTCTGAAGGCGAGAAACGGCGAGATCGTCGCCACCGGCGAAGGCTACAAGGCCAAGGCCAGCTGCCTGAAGGGCATCGAGAGCATCAAGAAGAACGCACCCGAAGCGCCCGTCGTCAAGGTCGAGGAATAACCTCCGCACGCTGCAGGGAGAGCAACCGCTCTCCCTTTTTTTGCGCGGATGCGTCCGGTTGCGTTTTCATGCCGCAAGTGATATACTGTAAAAAAACAAAGAAAGGATCGGCCTGTTCCCGTCCGGACTGGCCGGAACGTGTTATGCGATCCTGTATTCTGGTGCTGCTGACGGTTCTGCTGCTGCTCTCTGCCGGGTGCGGCAACGCCGCAACGTCCTCCCCCGTCGCGGCGGAGACGTCGGAACCGATCCTTCTCGTCCCCGTCGAAGCGCAATCGTCCGCCGCGCAGGAGCAACCGTCCGCGGATGCACCGAAGTACGACTTGTTGCCGGTTTGGGACGGCACGCTGTTTGCAGAGTCCTCTCTGCTGTTCAACAAGGATCTGGCGGTGCTGTGCGCCGATTTTTCCGAGCACGCATACGACACAGCGCGGATGAAAAAGCGGCTCGACGAACTTGACTTCGATGCGTACGAGACCTATAACTACACTGCGAACGATTCCCTCGGCACATACCGAGGCGATAACTGCTTTGTGATCGCGCACGCCACGCTGAATGTCTCCGGCGAGCAGACGACCGTACTCTGCGTCTTCTGCAGAGGAACGGACACAAACGGCGAAAGGCTCGGCGACTGGCTGAAGGGAAATCCGTTCAGCAACAAAAGACGGTTAGGCGAATACCTCGTCTGGCAAAACATCTATGATTTCTATACCGACGTCAAAAAAGGTCTGAACGACTACCGGCGGAAGCATCCCGAAATCACCGACGCGACCCGGCTGAAGGTCCTGCTCACCGGTCACAGCCTCGGCGGCGCTGCGGCGAATCTTTGCGGCGCGGCATTCAATCTCTCGGTCGGCGGAGGGGACTGGTGGTCCGACCGGATCCGCAAGTCCGATATCTTCGTATACACCTACGGCGCAATCAAAACGACCGTTGCCGACCGCATTACTGCGGAGGGCTTTGAAAACATTCACAACATCTATAATTACTACGACATCTTTCTGCCGACCGGCTACCTCGGCGACCTGGGCGTTAGCTCGATGCGTTCGGTCTTCGGGCATTTTGATTACTATCAGGACGAGCGGTTCCACGATGAAGAATACGGGTTTTATATCGGCGACGAAATGTCCCGCTTCTCCTATGCGAATCATGATATCAAGAAAAACTACATCCCCGCCATGCGGTATGAGCGCGATGTCGGCGGACTGCTGAAATACGGCTGTCTGCTCGACGTGCCGGATGAACCGACGTTGGCTCCCGTGACGACGGCGCCATCCTCCGATTCGGCCCTCGTTCCGGACGGAACCTACGTCCAGTACGTCTACGGCTACCCCCTGAACAGCTTCACCTTCTACGGCGATCACCGTGTTTCGATGAGCGCGCTCGGCATCAACGGCGATGGCACGTATGTGATCAAGGACGGCGTGATCACGATCGAATACTATACGAATATCAGCAATACCCCATGCGTGTGGCGCGCGTCGTTTTCCATGCGCGGCGACAGCATTTTTCTCGACGGCGACGAGCTGATCCGTGAAAACTGACCTGCACCGAAGCACAAAACCCGCCCGGATTCCGGGCGGTTTTTTTTAATAATGTTCACACTCTGTTGACAAACTTGTGTCATCCGGATGGTATAATGAAGATACTGAAATCCAGGAAGAGGCGTTTGTGAAGCTCCCCGAATTCTCGAAAAAACAGACGATCCTGATCGGCGCGCTCGGCGGCGTGCTGCTTTGCGCGCTCATTCTGCTGATCGCACTGCTCGCCCGGCCTGCGGCGACCGTCATAACGGACGCGCCGGACCTTGAAGCCGGAGATGAGGACGTCGAATGGATCGGCGAGGGCGTCGTTTCACTCAAAGAGCAGGCGACTCCGCCGCCCGATCTTGTGCTGACCTTTCGCCCCGACGCGGAGCATCCCTTCCCAGAAAACCGCACGGTGCTGAAGCTCTCCGAGCCGTACACGATCGGCGGCACGGTCTACTCGAACTATCCGCTCGACAACGTGACCGTCACGATCACCTGCGCGCACAACAACCAGCCGCCCTATCCGTACAAGAAATCCGTCCATTTCAAGCAGCGCGGGGCGGGCGTCTATACGCTGACCGACGACGGCACCGACGAGGGCGTATCGCTTGCGGCGCTTTGCGACTTTTCCGAGCTTACGGTCGGCACGCACACGCTGAAGCTCACCGCGTCCGTCAAGGGCACACGCGCCGTCGAGCTGTTCCGCTGCACGTTCCGCGTCGTCGGCGAGCTCTGGGAGACGATCGATAAAGAGGCCTTCCCGGATTCCTACCGCGAGGCGATGAAGTTCTTCGGCGACGAAAAGAAGTTCATCTACCGCTACCAGTGGGTCAACGGCCGTTATATCATCGCCGATCCGGCCTGGGAGGACACGTACATCACCGAGATTCCGGGCTATCCGAACGGCACGCCGTGGCGAGTGCACGTCGACGCGGTCCCGTATATGGAAAAGGCGTTCGAGTACCTGAACACGAGCTATGTGCGCGTACACGGCTCGAACGGCGACACCGGCGTGATCAGGGCGATCGACCTCATCACCGAATACAACGGCTGCTACGTCTCGCGCTTTACGTCGAGCCTCAAGGCGATCAGCCACCACACGTTCGGCACGGCGGTCGACCTGAACGCCTCGATGGAGCCGAATAAAAACAACGACAAGAACACCAAGGTCATCGACGACGACGTGAAGGGCCACCTTGTCTACAACGGCATTCTCGAAGAGAACGGGATCCCGTACTACGATTTCACCTACGACGGCACGTACAAAACCGATCCGAACGGCGTACCGCAGACCTGCGTGAACTACCTGCTGTACGAGCTCGGCTTCTTCCGCGCGGGCTTCAAATGGGCGCACTACTACAAATCCACGAGCGACGCCATGCACTTCTGCCTGAGCGAGCATGTGACCTATGACCACGAGCATAAAACGTACGGCCTGCGCAAGGTGTATAAATACGCCGAGCCGGTTTTGGAGCCCACGGCGGAACCTTCCGGATCGCCCGCGCCGAGCGACGGATCGCCCGCGCCGACCGATGCTGCGACGCTCGCAATTGTGACCGGTCCGTGAAGGAAAACCGGATAAAATACTGCCGGTTTGTAACCCTGGTGTGAATAATCGGATATTTTGAAAACAGAGTATAAAGAAACATCGAAAACCGGCACAAGCCGGTTTTTTTGTGCTACAGTACGCTTACGGAGGTGGCCCTATGAAGAATCTGAAACGGTTTGCACTGACGCTGCTTGCAGCGCTGTGCCTTGCTTTTCCGCTGATCGAAACGCCTGCGCTGGCGGAAGAAAACAGGTCCTCCACGCTGGAGAAGCAGGATGAAGAGGCCCTGATCGAGCAGATCCGCGACACGTACAAGAAGGCGAAGAAGGCCGCTCACCGGAAGAGCTTCCGGGGCTACTGCGGCAAATGCGTGAACCGTCAGCTCGTCGTGCTGGGCATCAATACAAAATACATCGGCTGCAACGGCAACCGCGCGTTCGACGTGTACCGCGCCATGACGGAAACGACCGGCGGCTACACCGTCGTCGCCTACCCTGCAAAGGAGTACACGCTGAAGGAGGCGCTCGAAGCGATCATCCGCGACGACCCGTACGCGCGCAACATCCTGGTCGGATTTGAGCGCGGTACCAGTAAAGCAGGCAGGAAGTACGGGCACGTGCTGTTCATCCACGGCGTCGAGGACGGCATGCTCTACTTTGCCGAGAGCTCCCCGCGCACCGTCGACGGCAAGCGCTACAAAGAGGGCGAGCCGATCGTCTGCTCGATCGACACGTTCGTAAAGCTGTACCGCAAGTACAAGCTGGACGGCGTCATCCATTTCACATAATACCCCATCCGGGTACACAATACATGCAGAGAGAGCACCGCGAAAACGGTGCTCTTTCATATAGAACGGGTGCGGCGGGAGGCTCCCCCGACCTCCCGCCGATGCGTCAGGATTTTGTTTTCGCGCTCAGGACGTTCGACCACCCGCCGTAATAGGTGAAGCCCTCGAATTCATGGTACGAGCGCACGCGGACGTAGTACCGCGTCGACGCCTTCAGGCTCCTGATCGTCGTCTCCGACGTCAGCGGCTCCGCGATCTTCAACGTCTTGACGTTCTTGGTGAAGGCCGCGTCTGTCGCGATCTGCACCTCGTAGCCTGTGAAGTTCTTCGACGGCGTCCAGCTGATCGTCAGCCGCTTACTGCCGCCCTTGACGCTGTTCAGCACGCGCGTGGTGATGCGCACGGTGGTCTTGAGCGGTCCCACGACGCCGAGGTTATAGTTGTCGCCGACGTTGCCGCCGATCGTCGCGCCGGACACCGGGTCGACGCGCTGCGCAAAATACGCCTTGACGCCGTATTGGTAGCGCGTGCCCGCGTAGGTGCGGTGATCCGCGTCATAGCCGTCCAGATAGGTCGTGTCCGTCGTGTTGTCCCAGCGCGCGAAGTTCGTCCAGCCGCCGGTCGTGGTGCTCCATGCGCGGCGATATACGACGTAGCCAACTGCGCCGGGGACCGCCGCCCATGTGACACGGATGCCGTCCTGCACGTTCTCGACCGCCGTTTGCTTCGTTGCGGGCAGGTAGATCTTGAACCAGCCGCGCGCCGTGCCGGCGTAGAGCGCCTTGAATGTCACGATCACATAGCCCGTGCCCGCGTTGACGTTCTCGCGGTATTCATAGGTATAGTTCGCCGGATCGACAATGCTGCCATCCTTGGCCTTGACGCTGAACCGCGGCGTCTTGGCGCTGCCGTCCCAGATCATATACGGCGTCTTGCCGTTGAAGCTGACGTCCCTCGCGTCGATCTCCACCGTGCCGTCGAAGTCCGGCATCTTCTCAAAGGTCAGATAGACCGTAACGTCCATCATGCGATCGTTTGCGTCCCTTGTGCCGCTTCCGACGGATGCGGGAAGCTCCGGCAGTTCGATGTCGCCGCCGTTCGAATCGACGCCCGCGTTATACTGATAGGTGAATGTATCCACCTCCGTCAAAAACGTCACCTCACCGGTGGTCGCGTCGAACGAGACGTCATCCTCGTCGATCGTCACGTTGGACAGCTTGCCCTGCGGCACGATCTTCGTCAGCTGGTAGACAAATCCGTCTGCCGTCTGCTTTCCCTTCTGTCCGGCAACCGTCTGTCCGTTCGCAAAGAAGGTTTCCAGCTTTGTGAGTTTACTGACGTTCAGCGTCGTCAGGTGATTGCGTTGGCATTCTAAATGCTGCAGCGCCGTATTCTTACTCACGTCCAACGTCGTCAATTGGTTACCCCCGCAGCCAAACGTTTTCAGCATAGTATTATTGCTGACATCAACCGTTGTCAGTTGGTTGGCAGCGCACATGAGATAGATTAACGCTGTATTCTTGCCGACATCCAGTTCCGACAGGCGATTGTCATTACAATTCAGGCTCTCGAGTGCAGTGTTGTTGCTGACGTCCATCGCAGTCAGTTGGTTGGTGTAACAAAATAGATGAACCAGCGAAGTATTTCTGCTCACGTCCAACGACGTCAGTTGGTTCTCGTTGCAAATCAAGGACTCAAGTGCCGCGTTTTTGCTGACGTCCAGCGACGTCAGTTGATTGTACCCGCAATACAGGTTTTCCAACGCAGTATTCCTGCTGACATCCAGCGACGTCAGTCGGTTGCCCTCACAGTCGAAATACCGGAGGTTCGGGAAATACTCGATACCGCGGACCGAGGTAATGTCACGTTCGCCGCAGCTGATCGTCGTGACGTTCTCGACCTGATCCTGCGTCATATACTTTACGTCACCGTCGACGGAATACGCCAGATTCGCGAGGATCCAATCCCGGAAGTTCGCGTCCGGGAAGGTCGAGCTGTTGATTTCGAGACAGTGTCCGTCCGCCGCGGCCGCATGCGGCGCGAGCGCCGGCAGCAGCGCAAAACACATGATGAGTGCGAGTGTCAGAGATACGAGCTTTTTCACGGTGCAATCCTCCTGTTATCGGGATTCTCATTTGGTTTCAGTATACCATGAACAGCGGCCAAAAGCAATACAAAACGATCCCCCGACTGTGGATCGGGGGATCGTAAGAAGGTGGGATTATTTGGCTTCCTTGATCGCGGCCTGCGCAGCGGCGAGACGTGCGATCGGTACGCGGAACGGCGAGCAGGACACGTAGTCGAGGCCGATCTCGTGGCAGAACTCAACGGACGTCGGATCGCCGCCGTGTTCGCCGCAGATGCCGAGCTCCAGGTTCGCTCTTGTGCCCTTGCCGAGCTGGACCGCCATCTTCATGAGCTTGCCGACGCCGTTCTGGTCGAGACGCGCGAACGGTTCGGACTCATAGATCTTGGTGTCGTAGTAGGCAGTCAGGAACTTGCCCGCGTCGTCGCGGCTGAAGCCGAACGTCATCTGGGTCAGGTCGTTCGTGCCGAAGCAGAAGAACTCCGCATCCTTGGCGATCTCGTCCGCGGTCAGGCAGGCGCGCGGAATCTCGATCATCGTGCCGACCTGGTACTTGAGGTCGATGCCGGACGCCTTGATCTCCTCATCCGCAACAGCGACGACGATGTTGCGCACAAAGCGGAACTCCTTCGGTTCGCCGACGAGCGGGATCATGATCTCCGGAACCATGTTCCATTCCGGATGCTTCTTCTGGACGTTGATCGCAGCGCGGATAACGGCCTTGGTCTGCATCTTCGCGATCTCCGGATAGGTGACGGTCAGACGGCAGCCGCGGTGACCCATCATCGGGTTGAACTCATGCAGCGCCGCGATGATGTTCTTGATCTGCTCAACGGTCTTGCCCTGCGTTTCGGCCAGCAGCTTGATGTCGGCCTCTTCGGTCGGAACGAACTCGTGAAGCGGCGGATCGAGGAAGCGGATGACGACGGGATAGCCGTCCATCGCCTCATAGATCGCCTCGAAGTCGCCCTGCTGCATCGGGAGCAGCTTGTTGAGAGCAGCCTCGCGCTCCTCCACGGTGTCGGAGCAGATCATCTCGCGGATCGCCGCGATGCGGTCGCCGTCGAAGAACATATGCTCCGTGCGGCAGAGGCCGATGCCCTCTGCGCCGAGCTCGCGCGCCTTCTTCGCGTCGCGCGGGGTGTCGGCGTTGGTGCGGACCTTGAGCCTTCTGTACTTGTCCGCCCAGCCCATGATCCGGCCGAATTCGCCCGCGATCTCCGCGTCGACGGTCGGGATGATGCCGTCATAGATGCAGCCGGTGGAACCGTCGATGGACAGCCAGTCGCCCTCATGGTATTCCTTGCCTGCCAGCGTGAAGCGCTTGTTCTCTTCATCCATGGCGATCGCGGAGCAGCCGGAGACGCAGCAGGTGCCCATGCCGCGCGCAACGACCGCCGCGTGGGACGTCATGCCGCCGCGGACGGTGAGGATGCCCTGAGACGCCTTCATGCCCTCGATGTCCTCAGGAGAGGTCTCCAGACGGACCAGCAGGACCTTTTCGCCGCGTGCCTTCCACGCCTTCGCATCCTCTGCGGAGAACAAGATCTTGCCGCAGGCTGCGCCCGGAGAAGCCGCCAGCGCCTTTGCGACCGGCGTCGCCGCCTTGATCGCCTTCGCGTCGAACTGCGGATGCAGCAGCGTGTCGAGGTTTCTCGGATCGATCATCGCGACCGCTTCCTGCTCAGTGCGCATGCCCTCGTCGACGAGATCGCACGCGATCTTCAGCGCCGCCTTCGCGGTACGCTTGCCGTTGCGGGTCTGCAGCATGTACAGCTTGCCGTGCTCGACGGTGAACTCCATATCCTGCATGTCGCGATAGTGGCCTTCAAGGATCTTGCAGACCTGATTGAACTGCTCGAACGCCTCCGGGAACTTCTGCTCCATCTCGGCGATGTGCATCGGCGTGCGGACGCCCGCGACGACGTCCTCGCCCTGCGCGTTGGTCAAAAACTCGCCGAACAGGCCCTTTTCGCCGGTTGCCGGGTCACGCGTGAACGCAACGCCGGTGCCGCAGTCGTCGCCCATATTGCCGAACGCCATGGACTGCACGTTGACCGCGGTGCCCCAGGAATACGGGATGTCGTTGTCGCGGCGATAAACGTTTGCGCGCGGGTTGTCCCACGAACGGAAGACAGCCTTGATCGCCTCGAACAGCTGCACCTTCGGATCGGACGGGAAGTCCTCTCCGATCTTGGACTTGTACTCGGCCTTGAACTGATTTGCGAGCTCTTTGAGGTCGTCCGCAGTCAGATCGACGTCCTGCTTGACGCCCTTCTGCTCCTTCATGCGGTCGATCAGGACCTCGAAATACTTCTTGCCGACCTCCATGACGACGTCGGAGAACATCTGAATGAATCTGCGGTAGCAGTCCCACGCCCAGCGCGGGTTGTTGGACTTCTTCGCGATGACTTCGACGACCTGCTCGTTGAGACCGAGGTTCAGGATCGTGTCCATCATGCCCGGCATCGACGCGCGCGCGCCGGAACGGACCGAAACGAGAAGCGGATTCTCAAGATCGCCGAACTTCTTGCCCGTGATCTTCTCCATCTTCTCGATGTATTCCATGATCTGCGCCTGGATTGCGGGGTTGATCGTGCGGCCGTCCTCATAATACTGCGTGCAGGCTTCGGTGGTGATCGTGAAGCCCTGCGGAACCGGCAGACCGAGGTTGGTCATCTCGGCGAGGTTCGCGCCCTTGCCGCCCAAAAGGTTGCGCATATCCGCATTGCCTTCGCTGAACAGGTAGACATACTTTGTTGCCATGTGTATCCTCCTAAGTTTTAATAACAATTTATTATACCATAAAAAAAGACCGATGCAAGAAAAACTTTGCATCTTTGTGAATCTTTGTGCATTTTATCCGATTTGGTCGAGCATCAGCACGGCATGATCGGTCTCTCCGAGCATGCGTTTGCAGGAAGCCTTCAAAAGCGGCAGGATCTGTTCGCGCAGCGCATCCGTCAGCACGACCCGTACAAGCGCGTCATGATCGAGCAGCAGAATCCGCCGCATCGCTTCGAGCGCGAGCTTTGGGACCGGCTTTCCGCTGTGCAGACACGCGGCGCAGACCGCCCCGCCCGCCTCCGCCGAATAGAACAGCGCTGCGTCCGCGCGCACGTCCCTATGGCAGACGGCGCACTCGGTCAGCGTCGGACGGTAGCCGGCGTGATCGAGATAGTGCAGCAGAAACGCGATCAGAAGGTCCTTCGGCTCGGACTCGGAATACGCCAGAAACGACAGCGTGTGGTACAGCAGCGAAAACAGCGGCTCGTCCGGCGATTCGCGTCCGACGACCGTATTGCACAGCGCCGTGCACGCCGACGCGATCAGAAAGCGGTCGACGTCCTCGCGCAGCGGATAGAACGTCTCGCGCACGTCGCACGCGTTGACGGTCGTGCGCTCGCCGCTTGAAAACAGCTCAAACTCGCCGAACACGAACGGCTGTGCGCACGCAAGCAGCGGAGAGGTCGACCTGCGGCAGTTTCTCGCCTTGCAGTCGATCCGTCCGCGGTCCGCGGAAAACAGCGTCAGCATCCGGTCGTTGTCGCGATAATCCGTATATCCGGTTACGATGGCTTCGATGAGCTCCGTCGGCATTTGTCTCGTTTCGCCCGTACATAGGCAAGGTAATCCTCCACCCTGCCCGTGCGCATAAAGCGCTCCCATTCCTCTGAAAATTCGTCCTTCATACGGGATAGGTTACCCCGTTCACACCGCATTGATGCGCTCTACTCCTCTTTGTAGCCAAGCTCGTTCAGCATCTGCTGGCGGTTGCGCCAGTCCTCCTTGACCTTGATCCAAAGCTGCAGATTGACGCGTACATCCAGAAGCCACTCAATGTCCTTGCGCGCTTCGGAGCCGATGCGCTTCAACATGCTGCCGCCGCGCCCGATGATGATCCCTTTGTGGCTTTCGCGTTCGCAGTAGATCGTGGCCCACACGTCCATCAGCGCGCCGTCGGGCCGCAGCTGCATTTTGTCGATCCCGACGCCGATGCCGTGCGGGATCTCTTCACGCAGAAGCTCCAGCGTCTTTTCACGGATCAGCTCGGCGCAGATCACGCGCTCCGGCTGATCGGTGACCATGTCTTCGGGATAGTACTGCGGTCCTTCGGTGAGATACTCCGTGAGCAACGTTTCAAGCCGGTCCACATTTTCGCCGGTCCTGGCGGAGACTGCAAGGACCGTATCGAAGCCCGCCGCCTTGACCGCCTCGCGCGCGTCCTGCATCTGCGCCGCGCTCGCGGCGTCGCACTTGTTCAGCAGCACGATCACCGGGGAACGCTGCGTTTTCAGGAAACGCATCACATCCGCGTCGCGTTCGCCCACGCCGCGCAGCGTGTCGATGACGAGCAGGATCGCCTCGACGTCCTTCGAGGCGTCCTCCGCGGCCTTCTGCATGAACGAGCCGAGTTTGTTGCGCGGTTTCGTCATGCCCGGCGTGTCCAGAAAGATCATCTGGTAGTCCCTGCGGGTCAAAATGCCGGTTATGCGGTTGCGCGTCGTCTGCGCGCGGTCGGTGACGATCGCGATCTTCTGCCCGACAAGACGGTTTAAGAGCGTGGATTTTCCGACATTCGGGCAGCCGACGATACTGAAAAACCCGCTTTTGTATCCTGTCGCGTTCATGCAAGATCCTTCGGGCCGAACCGGTGCGGCAGCATCTGATCGAGCGTTTCGGTCACGACCTCGGATCCGTCGCGGTTGGAGGTGATGATGACAAAATCACCGTCGCAGAACTCCGCCATGACCTGGCGGCAGACGCCGCACGGATAGGCGGGCAGGTCGCCGGAGCCGATCACCGCGATCGCGGAATAGTCGCGCACGCCGTCGAAGATCGCCTTGAAGAACGCGGTCCGCTCCGCGCAGATCGTCGGCGTGAACGACGCGTTTTCAATGTTGCAGCCCTGATAGATCCTTCCGTCCTTCGTCAGCAGCGCCGCGCCGACGGAATAGTGCGAATACGGCGAATACGAATGGTCGCGCGCTTCGCGTGCGAGCTTCAGCAGCAGATCCTTCTGTTCCTGTTCCATCATCTTGTCACTCCTATCCCTTCTAAAATGTCCGTTTGTTTTTCACGCATCACACGCTCGTCCGGCTCCGTCATGTGATCGTAGCCGAGCAAATGCAGCACGCCGTGCACCGCAAGGAACGACAGCTCGCGCAAAAGCGAATGCCCGTACTCCTTCGCCTGCTCCTCGGCCCGCGCATAGCAGATCATGATGTCACCGAGATAGCCGTCCGCCGCAAGCGGGATCTCTCCCTCCCACGCCGGGAACGTCAGCACGTCGGTCACGGCGTCGACGTGACGGAAATCACGGTTGAGCGTCCGGATATGCTCCGGCGTGTCCACCAGGATCGTCAGATCGCCGTCTTTGCCTTCAAACGCCAGCGCAGCCTCGGCCGCGCGGGCAATGCCTGTCCGTTCCTGTTCGGACAGCGCGACCGTTTCGGAAAACACGTCAACCATCGCTGCGCTCCCGCGGCCTTGCGTTTTCGTGCCGCTCATATGCCTGAATGATGCGCTGCACGAGCTCGTGCCGCACAACGTCCTTGTGCGTCAGCTTCACGACCGAAATGCCCTCGACGCCGTCCAGCACGCGGATCGCATGCACGAGACCGCTTGTCCGCTCCTTCGGCAGGTCGATCTGCGTCACGTCGCCGGTCACCACGATGCGGCTGCCCTCTCCGAAGCGCGTCAGGAACATCTTCATCTGCTCGATCGAGCAGTTCTGCGCCTCGTCTAAAATGATGAACGCGTTGTTGAGCGTACGGCCGCGCATGTATGCGAGCGGAGCGACCTCGATCGCGCCGCGCTCCATCAGCTGCTTGTACGTTTCGAGCCCGAAAAACTCCTGCAGCGCGTCGTACAGCGGACGGAGGTACGGATCGACCTTGTTCTGCAGATCGCCCGGCAGAAAGCCGAGCTTTTCGCCCGCCTCTACCGCGGGACGCGTCAGGATGATGCGCTCGACCTCTTTGTTTTTGAACGCAACGACCGCCATGGCGACGGCAAGGTACGTCTTGCCCGTACCCGCAGGCCCGACGCCGAACACGAGCTCATGGTTCTTCAGCGCCTGCAGATACCGCTTCTGGCCGAGCGTCTTGCACTTGATCTGCTTGCCGCGGTTGGTCAGCGCGACGACGTCGCCCATGATCTCCTTGATCATGTCGGCGTTGCCGTCCTTGGCGATGTCGATCGCATAGCGGATGCGCCCGCGGTTGATCGGCTCACCCTTGCGCTGCATCTCAAGCAGCTTTTCCAAGATGACCTTGCACAGCGTGACCTGCTCCTCGTCGCCCTCGATCGCGATCCCGTCGGAGTGAATGCGGATCTTCACCCCGATCTCCTCCTCAAACACGGTCAGGTTCTCGTCAAATACACCGAACAGCCCGATGGAATCATCCATCGAGTCCAGCTCGATGCGCGCAATCGCCCTTCCCTTTTCATCCGTCATGCGACGCTTCCTCCGTTCTTCCGATGATCTCCTCCGCGGTTACGGTCACGACCGCGATCCGTTTTCCGTCGCGCTCGCGCACCGTTCCGTAGGTATTTACAATGGCCGCATCCTTCGGCACGGCCGCATACGCCTGTTCGCGCGCCCGCATCAGCGCAAGCTGCTCCGCCTCCTCCTCCGAAAGCGTGCGCTCCCGGAATGCGATCTCCCGCGCAGTCACGATCTCCACCGTGACCGGCAGCAGCGAACCGATCGCGATCGTGCGCGCATCCGTCAGCCGATAGTGTTCAAAGCCCGGCTTCATGCGCAGGATCTCCCGTCCGCAAACGCGCAGCACGCGCACCGTCTCGGTTTCGTCGGTCTCGTACGCCTCCGTAACGCGTTCCGGCAGCTCCGCCTCCGCGCGGTATACGATCGCGGCTGTCACCGTGCCGTCCGCACTCTGTTCGACGATACTGCCGTTGCGCTCGACCGTGCCGGAAATCAGCACGTCGCCCGCGCGTACACGGTCGCCGGCGGCAACGCGCGCTTGTCCGCGCATCACCCGGATCCCGGTCACGACCCCGTCCTTTTCGGCGACGACGTCGTACGGCGCACGGTCCGTCTTTTTCGGCGACGCCGGGATCGCCTCGACCACGCTGACCTTCAGCATGATCCCTTCGCGGTCCAGCCCGATCCATGCCGCGTCGCGGATCTGCGCGGAGAGATCGTTCGCGGCGGTGATCAGGATCGGTCCGGAAAGATACGCGCCCGGCCGGATGCCGCGTTCGTCCAAAAGCGTAAGGATCTCATCCGGATCGACCCTTTTCGTCTCGTCGATACGAATGATCCAGATACGCGTACTCATAAACGCCATCGCGCCAAACAGCACGGTCGTTCCGATCCACAGCACCGGCCGCCGCCACAGCTTCCGAAGCAGAAACGGCAGTCCGCCGCGCGAAACGATGTGAATGCGAAGCGACAGGCCCCGCTTCAGTCTGCGCAGCGCAAAGAAGCGTTTGACCGGGATCGAGCAGCGCACCGTGCCCGGTCCCGGACCGGTTACATGCGAAACGCGGATCCCCGCCGCGGTCATTCTTCTCAGAAATGCGGCGGCGGATAATCCCTCAATTTGTATTATAACATACCCTTTGATAAATTGCCACATCAACTTTTTGCCTCAAGTGAAACGGAACGGACACTGCCGGACACCCTTGCGCGCACGTCGGTCAGGCAATCCATTACCAGCGCGTCGCCGCAGACCGTGAGGACACCCTGCTCCGTCAGAAAGCGGATTTCCGTGGCTGCAAAGCAGAGGATCCCGCGATGCTGTTCGATCAGACACGCGCCGTTTCCGATCCACTGCACGAAAAACCGGTGCGGATCGAGCTCCTCCGGCAGTTCGAGAAGCGATCCTCTGCCGGATCGTTTGCGATTCCAAATCAGTTTCATGCTCTATCCTATGCAAAAAACCGCCCCGTAAAACCGGGACGGTCAAGGATATCGTTTTTTCAGATGACGATCCAGTGGTACAGGTTCTCCAGCCGCAGCGTGCCGACGTCCTCCAGAAACGCGGCAAGCGCGTCCACAAGCGGGTCCTTGCCGAGCGTTTTCAGATACCACGGCTCCGGGAGCGGCAGTCCGCCGATCAGGCGGTCCTCGTACGGCATCCAATCGCTGTCAATGCAGTCGAGCAAGCCGGAATCGCCCTCCGTCTTTTCGGCAAGGACCAGCAGGAACACCTCGTCGTCCTCGACCGCAACGCCGGAGCTGTGCTCCAGGAATCCGAGCTGCGGCACCTCGTTCATCGTATTGAGCATGTAGGACAGCCCGTACAGCGAATATACCGTATCATCCTCCATGATCGTTCCGGCATAGCGGTTCAGCCATGTGCGAAGCTCGCTCCCGCGGACGAGCAGCAGCCTATAGTGCGGCATTTCCGTCTTCATCGCGCACAGATCGCGGTAGGTCAGCGCGCCTTCCCGCAGCGTGGCGGTTTCGATATACGGGTAGGCGACGGATACAACGCTGCCCGGAAGGTCGAGCTCCTCATACTCGATCCAGCATTTCGCGGCATACAGCTGCATCTCGTGCACAAGATCCATGGTGTCGCTTGAGCTGAGCGCCTTCGGGTCCGTCGCGTCGATTCGTTCCGCAAGCGTGCATACGACCGCGTCCATCATGCCGGAGAACGCGCTGACGTACGGCTTGATCGTCTTCTGCGTTGCAGCGTCCGGTGTGAACGCGCGTGTGTCGATCTCCTTCACAAGCACCGCAGGCCGTCCCTTTTCGCGCAGCGAAACATCGACGCGCGTTACGGTTTCGACGCCGCCCTTCAGCGGAACGATCGGGATCTCAACGCCCGCGGCGTTGCGCTCGCTGCGCACGCCCGTGCCGTTCGCATGTGAGACCAGCACCAGATCGACGCTGTCCGTCCGCTTCAGAAAATCCCGGAGCGAATACGATTCCGTCCGCTGCGTATCGACCTCGACGTTGCCGTGATACAGCAGCACGGTATAATCCGCCATGCCCTTCAGCTCCTTGCGGAGCTTCGCGTAGGTTTCCAGCGGATCGGCGGGAAGGACCTCGTCCTCCGAAGCGCAAAGGTCCGGCTGCGTCATGCCGATGACCGCAACGCGCAGCGGTTCCTTGCCGTCCTCCTCTTCTCCCTGCGGGATCTCAAAGATCAAATACGGCACAAGGTCGTTCCATAATACGCCCGCCGGATCGAATATGGTGGGGTCCGCCTTCAGAAGGTTTGCGCCGAGCACCGGGATCTTGCGATACAGAAGCTCGTTGACCTCGCGCCTCACGGTCTGCGACGGATAGGACATCGCTTCGTCGCCCAACAGGACCGCGTCGTACTTCATGCGGATGAACAACGACGTGATCGGGCCGCAGTTTTTCTCGGTTTTCTGGGTGTATTCGTCGGCGATCGCGCTGCCGAAGATCGAACCGCCTGCATCAAGCAGAAGCAGACCGGGCTCCTGCTCGCGCAGAGCGTCCACGCAGGCCGCGACGTTCATCGCCGTGCAGGCGGCGGTCTGATCCTTCGCCGCAGGGTCCCACGCGTTGCCCGAAAGGCCGGAGGTCACAAGAAAGGAAAACGACGCGGCAGCCGACGTCAGCGGCTCGTCGGTCATGAACGCGTTCAGGATCATCGACGCGTCGCGTTCGGTCACTTCGCCGTCTCCGTCAAGATCGGCGCGGGTCAACGCAGCGGCGTCCAGCATGCGGAAGCCCGCAAGGTGACGCGAAATCGCGCTCGCGTCCTGCGCCGTGAGCTTGCCGTTCCCGTCCGCATCGCCGAACACGACCGTGTCGGCAGCCGCAAAAGAGCCTGCCGAAAGCATCAGCAGAACTGCCAGAAGAAGCAGTATTCCCTTGCGGACGATTTGTTTCATGGATCGGGCTCCGTGCCTATATCAATTCAGTTCACAGTATACCCCAAGCAGGTCGAAAATGCAAGCAAATCAAAACGGACGCCCGAAAGCGTCCGCATTCTGCTTCCATACTCTGTGTCTCAAAGAACGGCGTCGCCGTTCGGCGTGCAACCCGGAGGCGCAGGCATCACATAAATCCCGTCAAATCCGGCGACATGCGCGGTGGATTTGACTCCTTGCAGGACCGCCGCCCGGAATCACACGCGATTCAGGCGGTCCTGAAAAAAACGGTCCGTCGAATCTTGTTCGACGGACCGAATCCGTTAGGATTAATACATACCGCCCATTCCGGCGCCGCCCATATCGGGCGCTGCGGGTTCGGGCTTCGGGATGTCCGCAACGACGCTCTCGGTGGTCAGCACCATCGCCGCGACGGACGCCGCGTTCTGCAGCGCCGAGCGCGTGACCTTGGTCGGGTCGACGATGCCCTTCTCGTCCATCATGCCGTAGGTATCGGTCGCGGCGTCGTAGCCGTAGCCGACCTTGTTTTCGCGACGGATGTTCTCGATAACGACCGAGCCCTCGACGCCCGCGTTCTTCGCGATCTGGCGGATCGGCTCTTCAAGCGCGCGCAGCACGATCTGAACGCCGGTCTTCTTGTCGCCGGTCTCCTTCTCGGCAAGCGCTTTGACGCGGCTCGCAACCGACAGCAGCGCTACGCCGCCGCCCGGCACGATACCTTCCTCGACCGCCGCGCGGGTCGCGTTCAGCGCGTCCTCCATGCGGAGCTTCGAATCCTTCATCTCGACCTCGGTGGCTGCGCCGACCGCGATCACCGCAACGCCGCCCGCCAGCTTCGCGAGCCGCTCCTGCAGCTTTTCCTTATCGTAATCGGAGGTCGTCTCCTCGATCTGCGCGCGGATCGACTTGACGCGCGCCGCGATCTCTTCGGGATCGCCCGCGCCCTCGACGATAACCGTCTTGTCCTTGTCGACCTTGACCTGCTTGGCGGAACCGAGCATGTCGATCGTGGTCTCCTTGAGGTCCATGCCGAGCTCGTCGGTCACGACCTGACCGCCGGTCAGGATCGCGATATCCTGCAGCATGGCCTTGCGTCTGTCGCCGAAGCCCGGCGCCTTGACCGCAACGCAGGTGAACGTGCCGCGCAGCTTGTTGATGACGAGCGTCGCCAGCGCTTCGCCCTCGACGTCCTCCGCGATGATGAGCAGCTTTCTGCCAGACTGCGCGACCTGTTCGAGCACCGGCAGGATCTCCTGGATGTTGCTGATCTTCTTCTCGGTGATCAGGATGAACGGGTTGTCGAGCGCCGCTTCCATCTTGTCGGTATCGGTCGCCATGTACGCGGAGCAGTAGCCGCGATCGAACTGCATGCCCTCGACGATGTTCAGCTCGGTCTTCATGGTCTTGCTCTCTTCGATCGTGATGACGCCGTCCTTGCCGACCTTCTCCATCGCGTCCGCGATCAGCTTGCCGACCGTTTCGTCGCTTGCGGAGATCGCGGCAACCTGCTCGATCGCGTGCTTATTGCCGACCGGAACGGAAAGCTCCTTCAGTCCCTCGACCGCCTCGTTGACGGCCGCCTCGATGCCGCGGCGCACCACCATCGGATTTGCGCCCGCCGCCACATTGCGAAGGCCCTCGCGCACAATCGCCTGCGCCAGAAGCGTGGCCGTCGTCGTGCCGTCGCCCGCGACGTCGTTCGTCTTGGTCGCGACCTCCTTCACAAGCTGTGCGCCCATGTTCTCAAAGGGATCCTCAAGCTCGATCTCCTTCGCGATCGTCACGCCGTCGTTCGTGATGAGCGGCGCGCCGAATTTCTTTTCAAGCACCACGTTGCGGCCCTTCGGTCCGAGCGTGATCTTGACGGTATCCGCAAGCTGATTGAGCCCGCTTTCAAGTGCTTTTCTGGCGTCCTCGCCGTATTTCAACTGCTTTGCCATGGTAAAATCCTCCTGTTATTCCACGATCGCAAGAATGTCGCTCTGCTTGACCAGAATGACCTCCTGCCCGTCAATCTTCACTTCCGTGCCGGCGTACTTCTGATACACGACGCGATCGCCGACCTTCACGACCATCTCGACATCCTTTGCGCCGGGACCGACTGCAAGCACCTCGGCCATCTGCGGCTTTTCCTTCGACGCGTTCGTCAGAAGGATCCCGCCCTTGGTGACCTCTTCCGTTTCGACATTGCGGATCACGACCCGATCGAACAACGGCTTCAATGACATAGTTTCTTACCTCCTGTGAATCTTTTAGCACTCATTCCTTCGGAGTGCTAACCATCGTCCCCTATTATAGTAAGCCCTATGCGGATTGTCAATCGCGGAATTGCAACGAAGTTGTGAACTCTTGCCGCATTCGGCGCAAAGAAGCAAAACCGTGCAAAAAAGGTGAAAAAACGCAAAAATAATCCTTGCATTGTGGGAAACTTTGTGTTAGAATGTACTCCGTTCGTATCGGGAAACCGGTCGGACAAATCTTACAGGGGGTGAAATGCTTTGGCAAACATCAAGTCCGCTATGAAGCGTGCGAAGACTTCCGTTGGTGAGAACCTCAGAAATCGCATGGACAAGTCCGAACTCAAGACTGCCGTCCGTCGTTTTGATGAAGCGCTGAAGTCCGGCGATAAGGAAGCTTGTGAGACCGCTTACCTCGCGGCTGTCAAGACCGTTGACCAGTCCGCCGCGAAGGGCGTTATCCACAAGAACGCAGCCGATCGCAAAAAGGCACAGTTGGCAAAGAAGCGCGCAGCCGCAAACAACTGAACCCCGGTATTCGCATAACGAGCGTCCGTTTGACGGACGCTTTTCTTTTTTCCGTTGAAAAATGTCCGTTTTTCTACGACTGTTCAGTACCGCCTGAAATGCTGCGCATTTCCGGGCGGCTGTCCTGCAAGGAGCCGAATCCCGCCGTGCATGTCGCCGGATTTGACGGATTTGCCTTCCATTCTTTCTCTGTTGCTTTCTTGCGTACGTCTGCAGCGCACTTCCGCCGCCTGAAGCAACGAGATCCCGTTGGATGCCGGTTCTTGTTTTATGCGTATTTTCTCTTGCATTCTGTATGCGCTGCGTTTAGAATAGGCACGAAGGAGTTTTGTATGGCTACGGACGGATTGACGCTGCATGCGTGCATCGGCGAGCTTCAGCCCCTGGTCGGCGGAAAGATCGACAAGGTGCTTGAGCCGGACAAGGATATCGTGATCCTGCACATTCACGCGCCCGCGATCGGGCGTGTGAAGCTGTTGCTGTGCATCCATGCCGAAAACGGCCGCATCCAGACGGTTTCCCGCACGTTTGAGAATCCGGACGTCGCGCCCGCGTTCTGCATGCTGCTCCGGAAGTATCTCGTCGGCTGCCGCATCGTTTCGATCGAACAGGCGGGATTAAACCGCATTGCCGTATTCACGCTGTCGGGCCGCAACGAGTTCTATGACTCGGTGAAGCTCCGGCTTGTCGTCGAGCTGATGGGCCGTCACGGCAATCTGTTTCTGCTCGACGAAACCGGACGCATCATTGACTGCATGCGGCATTTCGGCATTTCGGAGAGCGCCGCGCGCATCTGTCTGCCGAACGTCCCGTATGAGGCTCCGCCCGAAGCAGACAAGCGCGATCCGTTTACCGCGACCGAGGCGGAGCTTTCCGCTCTGTCCGAAGGCCGTATGCCGGGCCGCTGGCTTGTCGACGCGTACGCGGGCGTATCAAAGCTCTGCGCGGAGCAGATCGTTCCCGACGGCACCGATCCCGAACGCATCGGCAAAGCGGTCCATGCGGTCTTTTCGGCGATCGCCGAAGGGCGGTATGCGCCGTGCATGATCCCGGATGCGGGCGTGCTGCCGTTTCACGCGGCAAACGCGGACGGCGTCCCCTTCCCTACCGTCAACGAGGCGCAGGACGCGTTCTACCGCCGCCGTGACGAGCAGGCGATTCTGACCAAGCTGCGCACGAGCCTTCGCGCCGTGCTTGACCGCGCCAAAAAGCGCGCCGAAAAGAAGCTGTCGGAGTATGAAAAAACGATCGGCAGCGAGGAACAGATCGAGCGCGACCGGCTGTTCGGCGAGCTGCTGCTCTCCTGCCGTCCGGCCGTTCCCGGTGCAAAGGAGATCACGGTCACCAATTACTATGCCGACCCGCCCGCGCCGATCACGATCTCGCTGGATCCGAAGTGTTCCGCGGCGGACAACGCACAGCGGTATTTCAAGCGCTATCGCAAGAACAAGGCCGCGCGCGCCTATGCGCAGAGCGAGATCGAAACGATGAACGGAGAGCTCGATTACCTGAAGGGTCAGCTTCTGAACGTCGCCGCGTGCAGCACGCGCGAGGAGCTTTTCGAGATCCGCGACGAGCTGGTACGCCTTCGCTATATCCGCGAGCAGGACGACGCACGAAGAACGCCGTCCCACGCAAAAAGCGTCCCGCTGCACTACCGCGCGCCGTCGGGCGTCGAGATCCTTGTCGGCAAGAACAACCTGCAGAACGAGCGGCTGATCCGCTCTTCCGATCCGGACGCGATCTGGATGCACGCAAAGGGCGTGCCCGCGTCGCATGTGATCCTCTGCACCGCCTCCCCGACGCGCGAGGAGCTGTACCTTGCCGCCGTGATCGGCGCGTACCATTCCGGCGCGTCCGCGTCCGCAAACGTCCCGGTGGACTACACACAGGTCAAACATGTCAAGAAGCCGTCCGGCGCACGGCCGGGGTTTGTCAATTATTTTCATCAGCATACGCTGTACGTCACGCCGTCGCTCGATGCGATCGCGCCGTACCGCGTCACGGAGGACAAATGAAACTGTTACTGGCAACCAACAATGCGCACAAGGCGCAGGAGATCCGCGAGATCCTGTCCGACAGCTTTACCGAAATCGTCACGCTGCGCGACGCGGGCGTGGAGCTTGAAGTCGAGGAGAACGGAACGACGTTTCGAGAGAACGCGCTGAAGAAGGCCGAGGAAACGCTGGCGTACGTTTCGGACCGGTTCGATGCGGTCCTTGCCGACGACAGCGGGCTTTGCGTCGACGCGCTCGGCGGCGCGCCGGGCGTGTATTCCGCACGGTTTGCCGAGGCGCACAATGACGCCGCCAACAATCAAAAGCTGATCGCGCTTTTGAAGGACGTTCCCGACAGCGAACGCACCGCGCGGTTCTGCTGCTGCGTCGCGCTTGCGCGCAAGGGGCTTCCGTCGATCGCCGTGCAGGGCGAGGTCGATGGCACGATCCTGCATGAAGCGCGCGGGCACAACGGCTTCGGCTACGACCCGTACTTCTGGTACGCGCCGTTTCAGAAGAGCTTTGCGGAGCTTTCCTCCGAGGAAAAGAATGCTGTGAGCCACAGAAAACGTGCGCTGCAGAAGCTCAGAGAGGCGCTCGATGTCTGAGATCGCGGTCGTCTCCGATTCGCACGGCTACACCGACGGGATCCGTGCCTTTCTGCCCCGTCTGAAGGGCGTCGACGCGCTGTATCATCTGGGCGATCACGCCGAGGATGCGGCGGAGATCGCGCAGCTTTTGAACTGCGGCTTTGTTTGTGTGCGCGGAAACTGCGATCCGTTTTCCGACGCGCCTCTGAAAACCACGGTGGACTGGCACGGGCACCGCATTCTGTTGCTGCACGGGCATACGGTCGGCGGACGGCTTTCACTCGTATACGCCGCAAAGGAGGCGCACGCCGACGCAGTGCTGTTCGGGCATTCGCACGTGCCGTCAATCGAAACGGTCGACGGGATCCTGCTTCTGAATCCCGGCAGCCTGACGTATCCGCGCACGGCAAAGGGGCCGAGCGTGGCGCGTCTGAGTCTGACCGACGATGCGATCGTGCCCCGGCTTCTGTTTCTCCCAGATCGTTAACCTCGTATTATTCACATTTTTTCAACACTTTTATGCATTGACAAGCGCGGCCAATGCCAGTAAACTGTAAAAAGAATCCGACTGAATCCGAAAGGTTTATTATACACAATGAAGAAAATCATATCCCTCGCGCTGATCGCGCTGCTGCTTTTTGCGTCGCTTTCCCTTGCCGTCCCGGCCGTCGCCGATTCATTCGACCAGAGCCAGATCTATGAACCGTACTATATCCTGGTCAACGCCGACACGCCGGACAAATCCTATCGCGGCATCGAGCAGGATGCGGACAGGCAGGTGTATCCGGCGAGCACGACCAAGATCTTAACGTGCATCGTCGCACTTGAACGCGGGAACCTGGATGATATGGTCAGCGTCTCCGCAAAGGCGGTCGACTTCGGCCGCGGCAACTCGCTGATGGGGCTTGAACAGGGCGATCAGTACTCGCTCAGAGATATGCTTTACGGCATGATGCTGCCGTCCGGCAACGACGCTGCGATCGCGATCGCCGAACACATTGCTGGCAGCACCGAGGCATACGCCGACCTGATGAACGAAAAGGCGAAGGAAATCGGCATGACGCATTCGCACTTCGTCACAGTCCACGGCAAGCAAAACGAAAACCATTTCACGACCGTGCGCGATATGGCGATCCTGACCGCGTACGCTTTGAACACGAGCCCGAAGTGCGATGAATTCCGCAAGATCGTCGGCACCGGCAAGTATACGGCGTCGTCAGGTCCGCGCGCGATCGAACTGATCAACTCGAACCGCATGATCATCGACACGCCCGCATCCGAGGATCTGCCGAACCCGATCTCCTGCCTCTATCCGGACGCGATCGGCGTCAAGACCGGCGACACGAACGCCGCGGGCAAGTGCCTGATCGCAGCGGCCGAGCGGGACGGCGTCACGCTGATCGCCGTGCTGTACGGCGGCACGCTGGGCGATCCCGACTACAACGACGGCTGGAAGCCCGCACAGAAGGACAAGTACAACGTCAAACGGTTCAGGGACGCGGCGGAGCTGTTCGATTACGCGTACGGCGACATGATGCGCACCGTCAGCATCTCCGATCTGGTCAGCGCAGGGCTGCCCGTGGAATTCGATATCACCATCTCCAACGCGGCGGCCGACGATTCGCAGGGCGGCGTGTTGAAGGCCCGTGCGGATCTGTCCATGGATACACAGCTTTCGGTCATGCAGCCGGATCCGAATGCGACCGCCGCCGATCTCGACATCCAGACGACCACAAACTTCTCCAATATGTACGCGCCGATCGGCGAAGGCGCAGTCGTCGGCACCGTCACCTATACCTATCGCGGCAAGACGCTGACCTTCGCGAACCTGTTGGCCACACGCAGCGTCAAGGAAGGCACCGCGCAGACCGAGGTCGTTACGTTCCCCGTCGATTCGTCCGGCGAAACGTATGAGCCGCAGACCAATCTGATCGGCGAAGCGAACGTGCCGTCTCTCGACCCCGCCGCAACGCCCGTTTCCGACGGCGCAGGCGGCTGCGGTCTGCCCGACAACATGCGCTGGGTCCCGATCGTGCTGGTCGTCTTCCTCGTGCTTCTGATCGTGTGCGTCGTGCTGTTCATACTGCATGTACGCGCCGAGAATAAGCGCAGACGCGCCGCGGCCCGCCGCCGCGCACGCGAACGCGCGCGTCAGTCCGATGAATACTATAACCGCTGACCGCCTATGAAAAAAACTGTCCTCTGCCTGCTTCTCTGTATTCTGCTGCTGCCCGTGCGCGGGAAAGCCGAAGCGTCTGATCCGACAGGATTCGACTTGAGATCGCTTGCGGAGGACACTGTATTTTTGGCGAACATCGACGACCCGTCTCAGGCCATCCTCGGACTCGAACGGAACGCCGACAAAAAACGCTATCCCGCGAGCACAACGAAGATCATGACGTGCATCCTCGCGCTGGAGCTTGCCGAGCCGGATGCGCTCGTCACCGTCAGCAAGCGTGCGTGCAGCCTCTCCGAGCGCAATTCCAAAATGGGCCTCGTTCCGGGTGAACAATATCGGATGATCGACCTGCTGTACGGGCTGATGCTGCCCTCCGGCAACGACGCCGCGATCGCGATCGCCGAGCACATCGGCGGAAGCATTGCGGGCTTTGCAAAGCTGATGAACGAAAAGGTCGAAGCGCTCGGCATGACCGGCACGCATTTTATCAATCCGCACGGTCTGCACAACAGCGATCACTACACGACCGCCCGCGATCTCGCCGTACTGACCGCTTACGCGATGAAGAACGAAACCTTCCGTGAGATCGTCTCCACCCCCGAATGCACGGTAAAATCCGCCGACGGCCGCAAGCTGGAGCTCAAGAATGCAAACCGCCTGCTGCGCGACATCGTCGTGGCCGGCTACAAGCCGTATTCCTGTCTGTATCCCGATGCGATCGGCGTCAAGACCGGCGACACGCATCTCGCCGGCAAGTGCCTCGTCGCCGCCGCGAAGCGGAACGACACGACCTATGTGCTCGTTCTGCTGCACGGGACCGCCGCGCCGGACGGCGTCAAGGGCCGCGCAAAGGACCTGTATGCTGCACAGCGGTTTTTCGACGCGATCGCGCTGTTCGACTACGCCTTTCAGAACGATACCGTGACTGTCGACGTCGACGACCTCATTGATCGCTGCCTGCCCGAAACGTACGCGATTACGCCGGATCCGCGCAAAACGGTTGCGACCGAGGCGCTGTACCGGATCGAGTGGGACCGTTCCGATTCCCTTGTGCTGCCGCGCTGGCAGGTCGACGTGCTCCTGAAGGATCCGATCCCCGAATCTCTCCTCTCCTATTCGATCGACGCATACACGGCGCCGGTCGGCGAAAAGGCCGGGACCGTCACGATCGAGCTCAACGGACAGACCGTGTTTTCCGGCGATCTGATCGTCGAGGAATACACCTTCCCGCCGACGCCGGAGCCCACCGCAACGCCGTATTTTATCGTCACGGATGAAACGCCCGCGGCGCCGTCCTCCCCTGACGGATCGTCGACGCCGGAGCCTTCCTGGATCCCGGTCGAAAGCGCGCAACCGCAAACAAAATCGGGCTTCTGGAGCTTTCTGCGCTGTTGCGGCTCATGAGAACGGCAGACCGAGCGCGGTGAACGTGCGTCTGCCTGCGATCCCGTCCGCCTTCAGACCGACCGATCTCTGGAACCGCTTCACGGCGCGTTCCGTTTTTTTGCCGTAAACGCCGTCGATCTGCCCCGGATCGAAGCCCTGCTCCGAGAGAGCGCGCTGCAGCGTCCGCACGTCCTCGCCGCGCATGTACGGGCTCGTCAGCCTGAGCACGCGTGAAGAGAAAAACGGCGGCCGTCCGAAGCGGTTGAAGCCCGAAAGATCACTTTCCACCACGCCGTCATCACGGCCCTTCGCTTCGATCAGATGGGTCCGGTCGATCACATAGCCGACATGCACGGCGCGGCCGTTCTGCATCCGGAACGCCATATCCCCCTCGCGCACCTCACTTCTGTCCACGCGGCGGCAAAGGCTGCGAAGCCCCTCCGCGTTCACGTCGTGGTCGATCAGATCATGTTTCAGAAAGAAATACGCGCCGAGTCCGGAGCAGTCGAACGCGCGCAGCACGTCGCCGTAGCCCAGGCGGACCTCCTTTCTCCAGTGTGCGATTGCGCGGTCTGCGTTGCGCTTCGTCTTTTCGCGCTTACGGATCCATTCCGCCGTGATCGTCGGTTTCTTCTGCCCCTGTGCGCCCCATACATAGATGCTGTGATTGCGTACCTGCTCTCTGAGGTACTCCGTAAATTCCGATGCCTGCATATAAAAAACCCTCCGCCCCATACTATGAGAGGCGGAGGGAAAACGGTGCATCCGTCACCACTTGTTGAACACCTTTTCCGCAAAGCCGAGGAAGTCCGAAAGCCGGATCTCGCGGCCGTCGTCCAGCCGCGCCGTGCCGGAAAACCGTCCGAACACCTGATGCTGATCGGAGCAGATCAGCTTGACGTCCGTTTTCGACGCGCGATCGAGGATCGGCGTAAAGATGAGATCGAGCCGTCCCGCATCGTCGGTAAAGTGCCATGATGACAGAAGATCGTCGCTCCCGTCGGCCTTCTTCGGAATGCCGAAATCGACGCGGCCGAGCTTGTGCGCGATCCCGTCATAAAAGAGCATGTTCTCGCTTGCGGCGCTTGTGTCGCCGAAGCCGTAGCCGAGGTTGAAGCCGAATACATGCCCGTCGGCCTCGCCCTGCGCCGCGCTCCAGTACCACGTATTCTTGTAGGTCCATACGCCCCTGCCCCAGTCCAGAAGGCCGAACGTGTCCTCCGGTTCAAGCGTCGTCCGTTCGTCGCCGACAGCAAACCATCCGCTTGCGCGCATGCCGACGATCTTCTGGTTATAGTAGAAATGCCCCTTCTTTTCAAACGGCATTGCGATCACCATCGAATCCCGCGGCGCGTCGGTCAGCAGAATGTCGCATGCAAACGGCTTGCCGTCTTTGAATTTGTCGATGCGAAAGCGGAGCCGCCTGCCCTCCTTCGTGTGCTCGAACGACCCGGACGCGTTTTTGAGCGTCTTTCTGACGTCGCCCGTTTCGGACGAAGCCGGAAACCCGGTCTTGCCCATCGGCAGCCAGAACATCGGCGACACGGTCGTTTCCGTGCAGGCCGAAAAGTCCAGCACCGACGCGGACAGCAGCCCCATGTAGCCGTTGTCGTCGATCGTCAGCGCAACGCCCCACCGGTCGTTGGTGATGAGATAATAATCCCATTCCTTGATGCGGAGCCTGCCCGCCTTGATCGCCTTCCGATCGTACGTTTTCAGAAGCGCCGTCGCATAGCCGGGCTCCGAAAGATTGCCCTGTCCGTTCAGCAGCGGACCGGGTCCGAAGCGATGCTGTTCCATAGTCCCTCCAAAAAAGACAACGGAGGGTGTTTCCACCCTCCGAACGGTTCTTACAGGCTCTGTGCGATCGCAACCGCGACGGCGACCGTTGCGCCGACCATCGGGTTGTTGCCCATGCCGATGAGGCCCATCATCTCGACGTGCGCCGGAACGGAGCTGGAACCCGCAAACTGCGCGTCGGAGTGCATACGGCCCATCGTGTCCGTCATGCCGTAGGACGCCGGGCCCGCCGCCATGTTGTCCGGATGGAGCGTTCTGCCCGTGCCGCCGCCGGACGCCACGGAGAAGTACTTCTTGCCGTTCTCGACGCACCATTTCTTGTAGGTGCCCGCGACCGGGTGCTGGAAGCGCGTCGGGTTCGTGGAGTTGCCCGTGATGGACACGTCGACGCTCTCATGACGCATGATCGCAACGCCCTCGTTGACGTCGTCCGCGCCGTAGCAGCGCACCTTTGCGCGCTCGCCGTCGGAGAACGGCTTGGTGTAGACGATCTTCAGGTCGCCGGTATAGTAATCATACTCCGTCTCGACGTAGGTGAAGCCGTTGATGCGGGAGATGATGTACGCCGCGTCCTTGCCGAGGCCGTTCAGGATGACCTGCAGGGGCTTGGTGCGGACCTTGTTCGCGGTGCGCGCAATGCCGATCGCGCCCTCTGCGGCCGCAAACGACTCGTGGCCGGCGAGGAACGCAAAGCAGCTCGTCTCCTCACGGAGCAGCATTGCGCCGAGGTTGCCGTGGCCGAGGCCCACCTTGCGCTGATCCGCAACGGAGCCCGGGATGCAGAACGACTGGAGCCCGATACCGATGGCTTCCGCCGCCTCCGCCGCGTCCTTGACGCCCTTCTTGTATGCGATCGCCGCGCCGACGGTGTACGCCCAGCCCGCGTTCTCGAACGCGATCGGCTGAATGCCCTTGACGATGCCGTACGGATCGACGCCGTGCGCGTCGCAGATCGCCTTGGCTTCTTCGAGATCCTTGATGCCGTACTCGTTCAGCACCTTCGTGATCTTGTCGATTCTTCTTTCAAATCCTTCAAACGTAATCATGCGGCACCTCCGTTATTCCTTACGCGGGTCGATGACCTTGGCAGCGGTCGCGAACCGGCCGTAGGTCCCGATGTTCTTCTCGAACGCTTCCTTCGGGTCCATGCCCTTCTTGATCGCGTCCATCATCTTGCCGATGCTGACAAACTGGTAGCCGATGATCTCGTCCTCTTCGTCGAGGCCGATCTTCAGCACGTAGCCCTCCGCCATTTCGAGGTAGCGCGGGCCCTTCGCCTTGGTTCCGTACATCGTGCCGATCTGGGAACGAAGTCCCTTGCCGAGGTCCTCAAGCCCTGCGCCGATCGTCAGACCGTCGTCCGAGAACGCGCTCTGGCTTCTGCCGTAGACGATCTGCAGGAACAGCTCGCGCATCGCGGTGTTGATCGCGTCACACACGAGGTCGCTGTTCAGCGCTTCGAGGATCGTCTTGCCGGGCAGGATCTCCGCCGCCATCGCCGCGGAATGCGTCATGCCGGAGCAGCCGAGCGTTTCGACGAGCGCTTCCTCGATGACGCCCTCCTTGATGTTGAGCGTCAGCTTGCAGGCGCCCTGCTGCGGCGCGCACCAGCCGATGCCGTGCGTCAGGCCGCTGATGTCCTTGATCTCCTTCGCCTTGACCCACTTGCCCTCCTCAGGGATCGGAGCGGGTTCATGCTTCGCGCCTTTTTTGACGCATACCATTTCTTCCACGTCGCGGGAATACTGCATGTATACTTGTCCTCCTTACTTGATTCGGGCAACGGATCGCCCGTTTGATGATAGTATATCATAGAAAAAAAGTATTCGCAAGACGTGAAATCCATGTTATAATACAAATCGGAGGTGAGTTTTACGCATCTGATTCCGGGAATCGTATTCGGCGCGCTGTTTCTTGCCGCGACCGTTGTTCAGCTGATCGCCTGCTACCGCCGATATCCGCGCATCCGCAACGTCTCGAAGGTGCTGCTGATGCCGCTGCTGCTTGCCGCGTACTGCTGCTTTGCGAAAACGATCGATCTGCTTGTCGCCACAGCGCTGGTGTTCGGCTGGCTCGGCGACGCGTTTCTGCTGTTCAAGCGCAGCCGCATCCTGATGCTGTGCGGCGTCGTGTCGTTCGCGCTCGGCCATATCTTCTACATCGGCGCCATGCTCTTCACCCGGCCGGGCGTGCACGTTTCGCTTCTCATCTGCGTCGCGCTGTGCGCGCTGTGGCTGACGTTCGTGTATAAAAAGCTGCTCCCGTTCGCGCCGAAATCGCTTCGAAAGCCCGGCTTCGTCTATGCGTTTCTGCTGTCCGGGACGTGCCTTTCCGCGCTGTATCTGCTGCTTGTGAACGCCCGGCTCTGCTGGCTTTTTGCCTTTATCGGCGGGCTGTTCTTCATGCTCAGCGACACGCTTTTGACGAGTCAGGAATACCGCAAAGAAATGAAGCACGGAAACTTCTACGTCATGCTGACCTATATCATCGCGCAAAGTCTTTTGATCACGGGCTTTGTGCTCTACGGAGGAATGTAAATGGAACTTGCCGCACTGATCCTGTCGATCGCTTCCCTGCTGATCCTGCTGGTGATGCTGATCATGATGCTGCTTAATTCCCGCAGGGACGGCCAGTCCGAGCTGCGAATGGAGATCAGCAATTCGCTGTCCGCGTTCGGCAAAACGATCTCGGACAACCAGCGCGCCGCCGCGCAGTCGCAGGACGCGCGCCTGAACAGCATGGAAAAGAGTACTGCGCTCGACTTCGAGCGGCTGCAAAAGTCGCAGGAGGACCGCATCGCCTCGCTCGAACAGTCCAACGAACAGAAGCTCGACATGCTGCGCAAATCGCAGGAGGAGCGTATTTCCTCGCTCGAACGCTCGAATGAGGAAAAGCTCGAAGCGATCCGTCAGACGATGGAGCGCCGGCTTTCCGCGATCCAGTCCGAGAACGCCGAGAGGCTCGAAAAGATGCAGAAGGTCGTCGACGAAAAGCTCGAAAAGACGCTTGAATCCCGCATTTCGGAATCGTTCAAGCTCGTGTCCAATCAGTTGGAAGCCGTGTATAAGGGTCTCGGCGAGATGCAGACGGTCGCCGCGGGCGTCACCGATCTCAAAAAGGTACTGTCGAACGTCAAAACGCGCGGTATATTGGGTGAAGCGCAGCTCGGTGCGATCCTTTCTGAAATCCTTGCGCCGGAACAGTACGACGCCGATATTGCAACCAAACCCGGCTCGAAGGAGCGCGTCGAATTTGCGATCCGGCTCCCCGGCGACGGCGAAAGTGTCGTGCATCTGCCGATCGACGCAAAGTTCCCCGGCGAGACGTTTGCAGGCCTGCAGGACGCGTACGAAAGCGGCGATCCGGAGCGCATTGCGAATGCGGCCAAGATGCTTGAGATCCGCTTGAAGGCGGAAGCAAAGGACATTCATGACAAGTACATCGATCCGCCGCACACGACCGATTTCGGCATCCTGTTTCTGCCGTTCGAGGGTCTGTATGCCGAAGCGGTCAACCGCGGCCTGATCGAAGAGCTGCAGCGCACCTACCGCATCAACGTCACCGGTCCGTCGACGATGGCGGCGTTTCTGAACAGCCTGCAGATGGGCTTCCGCACGCTTGCGATCCAGAAGCGCTCCGGCGAGGTCTGGCAGGTACTCGGCGCGGTCAAGACCGAGTTTGAGAAGTTCGGCGATATTCTTGAGACCTCGCAGCGCCGTCTGCAGCAGGTCAACAACGATCTCGACACGCTGATCGGCACGCGCACCCGCGCGATCAACCGCAAACTCCGCGACGTCGAAAAGCTCGATTCCTCCGACGCAAACCGGTTCCTGGATTCCTGACGACGCAACAGACGGTTGCTTGTCAAATCCGCGATCCGATCGTACAATAGAGACAGATTCAAGCCGGAGGTGTTTATGAGCACAAAAGAAGTCATTTACGAACTGCGGACAAAGAACGGCCTTTCGCAGGACGAGCTTGCCGAAAAGGTATTTGTCACCCGACAGGCGGTGTCGCGCTGGGAGAACGGCGAAACGGTGCCGAACACCGAAACGCTGAAGCTGCTTTCCAAGCTGTTCAACGTCTCCATCAATACCCTGCTCGGCTCTCCGCAAAAGCTGATCTGCCAATGCTGCGGCATGCCGCTGCAGGACGAAATCATCGGCAAGGACAGGGACGGTACGCCGAACGAAGCGTACTGCAAGTGGTGCTATGCCGACGGCACGTATACCTACAGCGACATGGACGATCTGATCGACGTATGCATTCCGCATATGGTCAGCGAATCCCTTTCCGAAGAGCAGGCGCGCGCCTATCTGAAGCAAATGCTGCCGCAGCTGGATTACTGGAAGCGCTACGAACAGCTTAGCGACAACGGCGAATTCGAAGCCTTCAAGCAGCAGCTGATCCGGGAGATCAACGATCTGCACGTCGAAGGTCTGCCGAAGGTGGAAAAGCTCAACGCGCTTGTCGGGAGCTTCGTGAATCTCGCATATCCCCTGCCGAACGGCACAAGCGTGCGGTTTTTGAACGACGGAACGACCTACCTCGGCAACCAGCTCGCATCCGAATTCGGCGGCGACCGGTGTTTCGGCGTGCTTGCCAACATGGATTTCATCCTGATCTGCACCTACGAAGCGGATGGCAAAAACCCCGAGCTGGTGCTGTATAAGAAGCGATAACCAGTATTCTTCAAAACAAAAGCGACCGGGCGAATCGCCCGGTCGTTTTGCTTATTCCTTCGCGTACTTCTCAAACCAGTTCGTGATCTCGGTGAGGCGGCGGATGCGGTGCTTCGGCTTGCCGGAGCGGGACAGCTCATGGTTTTCGCCGTGGAACACACAGATGCGCGCGGGGATGCCGCGGTCGACCAGCGCCGCGTACATCTGCAGGCCCTGATCGAGCGGACAGCGGTAGTCCTCGTCCGAGTGGATGAACAGCGTCGGCGTTTTGACGTTCTTCGCGTACTTCAGCGGGCTGTGCTCCCAGAGCTTTGCGTGGTCGGTATAGAAGTCCGCCTTGTTCTGATCGCCGACGAAATAATAGCCGATGTCGGAGAGTCCGTTGAAACTCAGCCAGTTCGAGATCGACCGCTGCGACGCGCAGGCGCAAAACCGGTCGGTGTGCCCGATGATCCAGTTCGTCATAAAGCCGCCGTAGCTGCCGCCCGTTTCGCATACACGCTTCGGGTCGATCGCCGGATAGCGGCGCAGGACCTCGTCGCAGAAGTCCATAAGGTTTTTGTAATCCGTCTCGCCGTAATGGCCCATGATGTCCGCAAACGCGTCTCCCCTGCCGTCCGAACCCTTCGGATTGCAGAAGAACACGAAATAGCCGAGCCCCGCCCAGACCTGCATCTCGTGATAGAACACCGTGCCGTAGACCGTCTTTGGACCGCCGTGGATGTCGAACACCGCGGGATACTTCCTGTTCGGATCGTAGTCCTTCGGCTTCAGCACCCAGCCGTCGATCTTCCATCCTTCACTTTCGAGCGAGATCGGCTCGCACTTGGCAACGTACTTGTCCTTGAACGCGTCGTCGTTGAAGTGCGAAAGTTTTTTGAGCTCACCGGTCCTGAGATTCTTTGCGTACAGCTCCTGCAGGCTTCCCTCGTACAATGCGACAAACAGCGCTTCGTCGTTATCCGGATGCGCGGCGAAGCAGTCGATCGAGCCGATCTCCGTCGCCTCCGGCGCATTGGTCCCGTGCAGATCCAGCGCATACAGATGCGAGCTTTCAAATCGCGTGGTGATGTACAAAAGCCGGTCGTTCAGGCCGATCATACTCTCCCCGCCGCCGTAGCGAACGTCGGATCCGACCGAGTTCCAAAGGCTCTCGGTGTTCTCATACAGCATCGAAAGCGCGCCGGTCTCGCGGTCGACGGTATAGAAGTCGACGTTCTCGTTGAGCCCGATGTCCTTACCCTCGGTCGCCGTCAGGATCAGCGTTTCGCCGACCGCCTTGATGCGCTCGACGTAAAAGCCCGCATACTCCCGAAGGAAACGGACCGTGCCGGTGCAGCCGTCCATCGCATACAGCTTTGAATGCACAAGATCCCGCCGTGCGGTATAGCTGTCGCCCAGGAACCAGACCGAATCCCCGATCGTTTCGATCGCGTCGACCGAGAAAAACGGCTCAGTCACGCGCCTGATCTCCTTCGCATCCGCCGACACAAGGAACAGTGCCGTGCGCTTTTTGTTGATGATCCCGCCGCCGTTGAACCGGTACGGCAGTTCGTCGAACACCTCGTAGTCTGCGTCGTCCGAATAGCCCTTTTCGACCTTTTCACGGTCCTCTATGCTCATGCAGTAGTAGTCGGGCGCGTTTGCGTCGATCCCGCCGAGCACGGCAAACGCACCGCACGGCAGTTTCTTGATCCATTCAACCGCAAACGGCAGCGTGAACGCGTGCAGCGCTTCGCCGCCGGACAGCTTCAGCCGGTAAAAGCTCGTAAACTGCTCCTTCTTTTCGGCGCGCTTCTTTTCGTCCGCGGAACGGACAGCCGGGAACAGGATCGTGTCCGCGTCCTCCCAGGAATACCGGCTCTCCTTGCCGAGATCGGTCAGCTGGCGGAAGGCGCCGTCGTACAGCCACAGACGGCTTTCATAGTTGTTTTCGGTCTCGTTGCAGTTGGACACGACAAACGCCGCGCGCCTGCCGTCCGGGGCGTATTTGACGTTTGAAAGGTATTTGTACTCCAGAAAGTCGCGAATGCCGATCGGTTCCATAGCGGTCCTCCTTAATGTATGTATGAAATCAGTTGACGGGATTGACGGCGTACAGGCGCGACATCGCGAGGTATACGCCCACCAGCACGTCGGCTCCGCCGCCCAGGGGCAGCGCGGCGATCCGGTTTGCGGACGCGACGAGTGCGGAATACGGCGCATCGGACAGGATGTTGCGCATCAAAAGAAACAGGTCCTCGGACACAAGGCCCTCACCGCTTTGCAGCAAAAAAGCGCCGGACAGCTCGGTTGTATGCGCGGCAGCCGACGCGGCGAGCGCGCGGGTCATCTCCAGCACGCGCTGGAACGTCCGTCCGAGCGCGGCGGACAGCGCGGCGTAGCCCGCAAGGTAGCCGCACAGCAGTCGGTCCGCCGACGGGATCAGCCCGACGCCCTGTCCCGCGATCGCGGCGGTCGCGGCGGCACATGCTTCGGGATCGCGTTCGAGAAACGCTTCGTTCAGCGGCTGCAGCAGCGGCGAAAGGATCGCCGAATACTCGTTCGGCTTTGCGTCGGTCACAAGCGGTGAAAGATCGTCCGCCTTCGCGTTCGTTTCGATCGCGCGGAGTACGTGCCGGAGCCGGATGTCGTAATCGGTCGGCAGAAAGACGGCGCGGATCGTTTCCAGCGACAGATCGTAATCGGTCGCCTGCGAAAGGTCGATCGTAAGTTCGGCGTCCGGGATCTCCATCGTTTCCTCACCCAAAAGCACCTGCATGCCTTCTTCGATCCCGCAGCGCGACAGCGGCTTGGTCGACGGCACGACCGTGGAAAACGGCGCGAGACAATGCGCATTGGTGAGGATCCCCACCATGCCGATCGACGTATTGCAGTAGACCGCGTCCGGATATACGGCAAACACCGTGCCGGCGCAGCTGCCCATGCGCAGGTATGCATGCAGACGTCTGCATATTTTTCTTGCTGTTTCGGTCATAAAGTACATGGCATACCGGAGTATGCAATCCTCTTTTTTCGTTATTTTACCCCATTTATGCCGGATTGTAAACTTCCCGCGCCGACGTGATTATGAATAGACTGTAAACTTATGCAGAAATGCATGCGCAGCAGGCGCAATTCATGACGGCCCCGCCGTCAATTCATGGCGTGTAGGGGGTGACGACCTCGGCGCCCCGTCATGACCGAAGGTCAATTCATGCGGGCTCCGCCCGCAATTCATGGCGCAGCCAATTCATGCGCCGCAGGCGCAATTCATTTGTAGGGGAAGGTCTCACCTTCCCGTTCCTTTGTCAGACTGGCGGATGCGATCCGCCCCTACATGCAAAGCAAATGCAAAGACATCTCCCCGACGGAATGTTGTCAAGAGAACCGTCCCCTTGACACCCGTAGGATGATAGAAAAAAGAACTGCTAATAAACGTTTCATTGTAGTACACCTCTATATAATTAAATACCTAACAAACAGTATACGTGTCAAGGGGACGGTTCTTCTGTGTTGTCCAATCGCTCGGTTCAGTCCTAATTGCATCCACAGCAAGAACCGTCCCCACTGTGTTAAGAGAACCGTCCCCTTGACACTCTCCTGTGAATCTCTATACCTTCAAAAACCATGCTGATCTGATTCTCTAAATCGCATAGAATCGAAATCTTCATCTTGTTGTCCTGAAGGGCTTCAAATTCGCAGTATCCCCATGCATGGAAGTCGTCTTGATTCTGTACGCTGAACGCAAAGGACGTCACATTTGTAAAGACGACGATCCTGTTATCCAATACAATCTTGACATTGACGACGTGCTTTCTTCGGGTTTGTTTATTGTATGCAACGATTGTCTCGATTTCGGAATCATGCAGATCGTGACATCGGATAACGGCATCCCTCTTTCTCTGCGAAAGCTTCGGTAGGATCCCATCCAGATAGGCCCTGTATTGATTCCATGCGTTTTCCCACTGCTCATCCGCCCTTTCTCTCACTTTTGGGTCGGAAGAAGATAAGCTATACCACAATTCGGAAGTAAAATATTGCATCGTCTCAACTCCTTCGGTTTTTCCGGGCAGCACAGGGACATCATGTGGTCCCCGCTGGGCGGATTACAAAAAGAAGCCCGCGCGGGGCTTCTTGATGATTGCTTATTCCTCCGGATCCTTGTCCGGGATGTTCAGCTCGATCGGCTCGTTGCAGTTCGGGCAGATGAGGCCGTCCGGCTTATCCAGCATATCCTGATCGAAATAGATGGTCTCGCCGCAGTTCGGGCATACGATCTCGAAGAAATCGTCGTCGTCGAAATCGTCCTCTTCTTCCTCGTCCTCGTCGCCGTACAGAAAATCGTCGTACTCGTCGAGGTTCTCAAAGATTTCCTCCACGCTGTCGTCGAGGTCTGCCAGCGTATCCTCGTGATCCGCCATCTCCTCGGCGATCAGGTCGAGCGTGTCGACGATCGCGGTAAAGATCTTTGCGTACTTGTCCTCGTGGATGTTGAGGCCTTCCATCAGACCGTCCAGATATGCGACCTTCTCAGAAATTCTGCTCATGCTGCACCTCCGATTCGTTTTATTGTTTGGTTTGCGTTATACGCGGGACATATATTCGCCGGTTCTCGTGTCGATCCGGATCACGTCGCCCTCATTGACAAACAGCGGGACCGCAATGTGATAGCCGGTCTCAACGACTGCGGGCTTGGTCGTGCCGGTCGCGGTGTCGCCCTTGAAGCCGGGCTCGGTCTCGGTGACCTTGAGCTCGACAAAGTTCGGCGCTTCGACGGAGAACGCGCTGCCCTTATAGAAGCGCATCTTGACCTGATCGTTCTCTTTGATGAAGTCGATCGCGTCCTCGACCTGCTCGAAGTTCAGCGGGATCTGCTCGTAGGTCTCAATGTCCATGAAGTAGTAGAGCTCGCCGTCGGAATACAGATACTCCATATCCTTCGTCTCAATGTGTGCCAGCGGGTACTTGTCCGTCGGGCTGAAGGTGCGCTCCAGCACCGCGCCCGTCATGACGTTCTTGAGTCTCGTGCGCACGAACGCCGCGCCCTTGCCCGGCTTAACATGCTGGAAGTCGGAAATCGACCACACCACGCCGTCGATCTCAACCGTCACGCCCTTGCGGAAATCGCCTGCCATAATCATAAATATGTCCTCCCAATTTGATTCAATGTATGGTTAAATGTGCTGTAATGCCTTGGTCGCGTGTGCGAAGTTGCGTTTGCCGTCCTTGGTGACAACGCAGCAGTCCTCGATGCGGACGCCGAATTTGTCCTCGATGTAGATGCCGGGCTCGACCGTGATCGTCATGCCCTCTTCAAACACCGTTTCACCGGCGGTCGATGCACGCGGCTCCTCGTGGATCAGAAGCCCGAAGCCGTGGCCGAGCGAATGGCCGAAGCACGGACCGTAGCCCTTTTCGGTGATGTAGTCGCGCGCGATCGCATCAAGTTCCTTGCCGGTGATGCCCGGTTTCAGCGCGTCGAGCGCTCTCGTCTGCGCTTCGAGCACGATGTTGTAGATCTCCTCCGCGAACGGATCGACCTTGCCCACCGCAAACGTGCGCGTCATGTCGGAGTGATAACCGTTGTACAGGCAGCCAAAGTCGACAACCACCATGTCGCCTTCCTGCAGCTTGCGGTCGCCGGGTACCGCATGGCACATTGCGCCGTTCGGGCCGGAGCCGATGATCGTATCGAACGACGGACCCTCGCTGCCGAGCTTTGCGCAGATGTATTCGAGCTCTGCGGCAACGCGGCGTTCGGTCATGCCGGGCTTGACGACCTTCAAAAGCTCCATGAACGCCTCATCCGCCATGGCCTGCGCCTTCGCAAGGCATTCGATTTCGTCCTCGGACTTTTTAATGCGAAGCAGGGACAGTTCCTTTGCAAACGGCACGAGCTCCGCGCCGAACTTCGAGAACGCCTGATAGCCCGCATAGCTCACATAGTCCTCTTCAAAACCCATGCGCTTGACGTTGCCCGCTTCGATGATTTCCTTAAGTTTTTCATTGTGCGCAGCGCCTGCGACCTCAAAGATCTCGCAGCAGTCGCCCGCCTGTGCCTTGGCCTGGATCGTGTAGCGGAAATCGGTCAGAAGCGCCGCTCTGTCCTTCGTGACAAGCACGCTTGCGTCCTCGCTCGTGAATCCGGAAAAATAGCGGATCGCAGTTACCGTTTTCAACAGGACGGCGTCCAGCCCCGCCCGTTCCATCTCTGCGCGAAGCCGCGCAATACGATCGTTCATAGTATCCTCCATAACAGTCTATATCAAAGGTATTATAACGGATTCCATGCCTGTTTGCAAGCCCCGAACGAAAAAAACTGCTTTCTCTGCGGAGAAAGCAGCCAAACAGCACGGCGGAGCGGACGATTACGGATGGGGAGGTGTAAAGCGCCCGCAGCGCCGTGCAAGCCTGATACACGTCGTTTTGAATAAAACGGCCCGCGCACGAAGCTGCATATGTCGTACACGATGTACATTTATATAGACGTCCTGACGGCAGACAAAGTCCATTTGGGGAATACTATATTATTTTCCGTCTTCGCCCCATGTGTCAAGAGAACCGTCCCCTTGTCACTCCCTTATTCGCCCGCAGGGCGTCTTCATTAGCCGCAAGCGTCTTCATTACAAAAAGGACCGCTCCATCGGAACGGTCCCTTGTTCTGTGTCGAGGGGACGGTCCTCTTGTCACAACGTTTGTCGCTCCTTGTCACGAAAAACTGCCTTCCCGATCGGGAAAGCAGTTGTGAAAGCGATTATGTATTCATGCGTTTGGTCAGCGTCTCGAAGGTCTGTTCGAGCGCGGGCACGCTGCGCCATGCGCAGCCGATCGGCACGCCGGGCCGGTTGTCGCCGTGGAAGTCGCTGCCGCAGGTGATTATCATCCCGTACTGCCGTGCGATCGACACGTACATTTCGGTCTGCCGCTGCGTGGAGCTCGGATAGTACGCTTCAAGTCCCATGAGTCCCATGTCGTAGAGCTCGCGGATCAGCCCGTGCGGGTTGTCGCGGATATGGCACGGATGCGCAAGGATCGGCAGTCCGTCCGCCACATGGATCAGGTCGATGACCTGCTGCGGCGTGAAGCGCGGCTCGGTATAGTAGCCCGGCGTTCCGGGCCGCAGGTACCGCGCAAATGCGTCGCGCACGTCGTTTGCAAAGCCCGCCTTGATCAGCGCATGCGCAATGTGCAGCTTGGTCGTCACGGATTCCGGGCGGTTGACGAGCGGCTGCACGTCATAGCCCGCTTCCCTGAGCTTGCTGTAGATGATCTTGTTGCGCCGTTCGCGCCGTTCGCGCGCGATCTCCAGTGCGCGGATCAGCGTCGGGTTGTCCGGATCGACGTCGAGACCGATGATATGCAGCTCGTGCCGCCATTCGTTGTCCATTTCGACCGCCGGAAGCACCGGCACGCCGCATTCCTTCCCCTCCTTGACCGCCTCCGGCACACCCATCATGTTGTCGTGATCGGTGAGCGCCAGGAGCTTGATCTTTGCACGTGCAGCCATGCGAACGATCTCCGTCGGCGTTGCGGTGCCGTCGGATACGATGCTGTGCGTATGCAGATCAAAGCGGTTGTCTTCCATGGGTTATGCGTTCTCTTCGGTGGGATTCTCTTCGGTCGTATGCTCTTCGGGCGCGGCGCCTTCCGGCTGCTCCGTCTCTTCGGGTTCGGGGTGCTTTTCCATCACGGTGTCCATATCCTCGCCGTTCAGCACGGCGGCAAACTGTTCGCCGGTGACGCGCTCATACTTCAGCAGCAGCTTGGCGCATGCGTCAAGCCCTTCGCGCTTCGCGGTCAGGATCTGTTCCGCGCGCTCGAACTGGCCTTCGAGGATTGAGCGCATTTCGGCGTCGATCTTTGCAGACAGCGCCTCGGAATAGTTCTTGGCATGGCCCCAGTCCTTGGCGATGAACACCTCGGTGTCGCCGCCGAGGAAGACGGGACCGACTGCGTCGGACATGCCGTACTCCTCGACCATCTTGCGCGCCGTCTGCGTAGCCTGCTTGAGGTCCTGCACCGCGCCGGTCGAGACGTCGGTAAACACGATCTTTTCGGCAACGCGGCCGCCCATCGTCATGCAGATCTCGTCGAGCATGTGCGACTTGAGCATGTGATGGATGTCCTCCCTCGGCAGCGTCATGGTGTAACCCGCCGCCCATCCGCGCGAGATGATCGAGACCTCGTGCAGATCGTCGCAGTTTTCGAGCTCGTGCGCAAGGATCGCGTGGCCGCACTCGTGGTACGCTGTGATCAGCTTATCCTTTTCAGTAACGACGCGGGACTTCTTTTCGGGTCCCATCTGCACGCGGGTGACGGCCTCTTCAAGGTCCGCCTGCGTGATCTCCCTGCGGTGATCACGCGTGCAGAGGATGGCCGCCTCGTTCAGAATGTTTTCAAGGTCCGCACCGGTAAAGTACGGTGTGCGCCGTGCAAGCGTCTTGAGGCTGACGTCCTTTGCAAAATGCTTGTTCTTCGCGTGGACCTGCAGGATCTCCTCACGTCCCTTTACGTCAGGATAGCCGACCGTGATGCGCCGGTCGAACCGGCCGGGACGCAGCAGCGCGGGATCGAGGATGTCCGCGCGGTTCGTCGCCGCCATGACGATGATGCCCTCGTTCGCCTGGAAGCCGTCCATTTCGACAAGCAGCTGGTTTAAGGTCTGCTCGCGCTCGTCGTGACCGCCGCCGAGGCCCGCGCCGCGCTGACGGCCGACTGCGTCGATCTCGTCAATGAACACGACCGCAGGCGCGCTGCGCTTGGCGGTCTCAAAGAGATCGCGTACGCGTGAAGCGCCGACGCCGACGAACATCTCCACGAAGTCCGAGCCGGAGATCGAAAAGAACGGAACGCCCGCCTCGCCCGCGACCGCGCGCGCCATCAGGGTTTTGCCGGTGCCGGGCGGGCCGACGAGCAGCACGCCCTTCGGGATGCGCGCGCCGTTTTCGGTGAAACGCTTGTGGTCGCGCATGAAGTCGACGACCTCCTTGAGCTCCTCCTTCTCCTCGACGAGTCCGGCAACGTCCTTGAACGTGACCTTGTCCTTGTTCGGGTCGTTGAGCCGTGCGCGCGATTTCGAGAAGTTCATCATCTGCTTGCCGCCGCCCTGCTGCCGGTAAATGAATACCATCAGCACGACCATCAGGATCACCATCGGCAGGTACTGAATGACAAAGTACCACCACGGCGTGCCCTCCGGCAGCGCGCTCTGCATGGCGAAGCCGTAGTCGGCCGACGTCACCTTTTCGGCGTCGACGCCCGATTTCTCGGCGGCGAGCTGACGCATTTCGCGGTCAAAGACGGCGTTGTCCTTGTACAGCACAAAGTCCGCCTTGCCGGGCAGCATGCTCGCGTCGGCGGCGCTGGAGGTATAAAGGCCGTAGAACGTGCCGCCCTCGATGACCTCATAGACCGCCTTGATCTCGCCCTTGCGATAGGACTCCTTAAACTCTGCAAACTTGATCTCCTTCGGGCGGTTCGACGAACAGCCGTTCGTGACCATCAGCAGAAGCAGCGTCAGGATGACGGCCCAGATGAGTACGGTAACGATGCGCCGTCCGGAGAAGCCCCGGTTCGGCATGTTGCCGTTGTTATTCTTGTTGTTCGGATTGAATTCCAATGTATCCTCCGTTCAGGGGCATGCCCCGGTTTCCCTTGATCAGCTGTAGATCTCGGGCTTTAAAACGCCCACATAGGGCAGATTGCGATACTTTTGCTTATAGTCGAGGCCGTAGCCGACGACAAACTTGTTCGGAATGACAAAGCCGCAGTAGTCCGGCGTGATGTCGCACTCGCGGCGCTCCGGCTTGTCCAGGAAGCAGCAGGAGCGGATCGACGCGGGCTGACGCTCGTTCAACAGGCGCGTCAGGTAGGAAAGCGTAAGACCGCTGTCCATGATGTCCTCGGCGATCAGGACGTGCTTGCCCGTGATGCTGGTGTCCATGTCCTTGGTGATGCGCACGATGCCGCTTGTCTTCTGTGCGTCGCCGTAGCTCGAAATGCCCATAAAGTCCATCTTGGTATGGACCGTGATCGCGCGGATCAGGTCCGAGAAGAAGATGCTCGCGCCCTTCAGAACGCACAGCACGATGATCTCCTGACCGTCGTAATCCTTCGAGATCTGATCACCCAGCTCCTGCACGCGTTTTTTGATCTGTTCCTCGGAAAGAAGAACCTCTTCAATGTCCTGCGCCATGAATGCCTTGCCCCACATAGTCAATCCTCCTCATAGTGATAGTGTAAAATATGATTTGTCTCTGCGCTTACGCGCATGCGTTCGTCAATCGTGTGTCCCGCGACAAACACGATCCCGCGTCCGTCGCAGAGGACCGGCATGCCGCGTTCGAACCGCGGAACCTTGCGGTCCGTCAGGTAATCGGAGAGCAGCCTGCTCCCCCGCATGCCGAACGGCGTGAACCGGTCGCCCGTGTGCATCGTCCGGGCGGTCACGTCGCCTTCGAGCCGGTCGGCATCCACGTATGCGTCAAAGCCGCCGCAGGGGATCACGGCCCGTTCGACCGGTTCGACCGACAGCGTCCCTTGGGGCAGCCGCACGCTGCCGGAC
>CAKJYC010000015.1 GCA_918244965.1 Clostridiales bacterium
CATCAGTCGCCTGACGGCGACAGCTTCCCCTCAAGGGGAAGCCTCCGATCTGAAGCCTGCGCCTCAAGGGGAAACCTCCGGCCAAAAGCCTTCCCCTCGAGGGGAAGGTGGCTCGCGAAGCGAGACGGATGAGGTGTCGACGCCCGTCAAGACGGAAGAGGCGTCCTCGCCTGCCGAGGCGGAGGCGATCTGGGAGCAGGCGAAGCAGAAGATCGCGACGATGAACCCGATGGTCTACCTTTATGTGAAGCAGACGCGCGGCGTCGCGCTGCAGAACGGCGCGCTGACGGTCGAGTTCCCCGCAACGCAGGAGAGCGCGATGAACGGCATGCGCAGCGTGCGCAATCTGAAAATCGCAAAGGACGCGCTCGAAGCGGTCTGTCCCGGCACGGAGCCGGTATTCCGGCTGGCGGAGTTAAGAGATGCAAACGAAGAAAAACTGAAGGAGCTGTTCGGCAGCTCGCTTACGATTCAATAACGGAGGTAACAAACATGGCAAGAGGCGGATTCCCGATGGGCGGCGGCATGAACATGCAGCAGATGATGATGAAGGCCCAGAAAATGCAGCAGGAGATCCAGAAGAAGCAGCAGGAGCTGAACGAGACGGAATTCTCGGCGACCGCGGGCGGCGGCATGGTTACGGTGACGGTGCTGGGCGACAAAACGGTGCAGTCGATCAAGCTCGATCCTGCGTGCGTCGATCCCGACGACGTGGAGATGCTGGAGGACCTGATCGTGGCCGGCGTGAACGCCGCGCTCAAGGAAGCGAACGACACGGTCGAGCGCGAGATGGGCAGGATCACCGGCGGTATGAGCCTCGGCTTCTGATATGGCGATCGAGTCCATTGAAAAACTGACGACGCAGCTTGCGCGACTGCCCGGCGTCGGTCGCAAGACCGCGCAGCGGCTTGCGTATCATCTGCTCAGCGTGCAGAAGGAGCAGGCGATCGAGCTTGCCGACGCGATCCGCGATGCGCGCGAAAAGGTGCATCCGTGCCCGATCTGCGGCGCGTTCACCGACCGGGAGACGTGCGAGCTGTGCGCCGATCCGAAGCGCATGGACGAGATCGTGTGCGTCGTTTCCGACGCGCGCGACGTGCTCTCTATGGAGAAAACGCGTGAGTTCAACGGGCGCTATCACGTGCTGAACGGCTCGCTTTCGCCGATGAACGGCATCGGACCGGGCGCGCTGCGCATCAACGCGCTCCTGGACCGCTGCAAAACCGGCACGGTGAAAGAGGTCATCCTTGCCACGAATCCCGACGTGGAGGGCGAGGCGACTGCGGCTTATATCGCAAAGCTCTTAAAGCCGATGGGGATTCTGACGTCGCGCATCGCGCACGGCATCCCGATCGGCGGCAATCTCGAATACACCGACGAGGTCACGCTGGCCAAAGCGCTTGAAGGACGCAGGATCCTATGAAGAAGCGCTGGATCATTGCGATACTGTGTCTCGCGCTGGCGCTTGCCTGCACGGCCGACACGCAAAAGCAGGCGGAGGAAACGCCTGCGCCGACCGATGCGCCGACGCCGGAGATCACGCCCGCGCCGACGCAGGAAGCGGTCGTTGTGATCGAAACGCCCGGATCGGAGGACGTGCCCTACGTGGCGCCGACGCGCCCGCCGACGCCGGAACCGACGCCGGAGCCGACCCCGACGCCGACCCCGCCGCCCCTTGCGGGCGTGAAGATCGGGCTCGATCCGGGGCATCAGGCGCGCGCCGACTACGGTACGGAGCAGATCGCGCCGGATTCCGACGAGTATAAGCAAAAGGTTTCGTCCGGCACGCGCGGCGTCGTCTCACGCGTCTACGAGTACGAGGTCAACCTCAAGGTGGCGTTGAAGCTCAAGGCGCTGCTGGAGGAGGCCGGCGCGACCGTGGCGATCACGCGCACCTCTAACGAGGTCAGCATTTCGAACCGTGAGCGCGCGCAGTTCTTCAACGAGCAGGAGGTCGACCTTGCGATCCGCATCCACTGCAACGGCGTCGACGACACGAGCGTGCGCGGCGCGTTCATGCTGCTGCCGACCCGCGAACATACGCAGTTCTACAACGAGAATGTGCGCGCGGCGTCGCTGATCATCGAGGAGTACTGTGCCGTGACCGGGCTTTCCATGCGCAAGCAGAACGGCATCACCTACAGCGGCTCGCAAACGGGCTTCAACTGGTGCACGCGTCCGATCGCTTGCATCGAAATGGGGCATTTGAGCAACGAAACGGAAGACCTGCTCTTGACGAGCGACACTTTTCAGGATAAGATGGCTCTTGGGATCTATCGCGGCATTCTTGCCTGCTTCCGTCCCGATGACGCTTCTGAAGGAGGAAATTCATGAAGAAACCGATCTGCGTACAGTCCGAGGTCGGAAGACTGAAGACGGTCATGCTGCATTGTCCGGGCGCGGAGCTGGAGAACCTGATGCCCGACTACCTTTCCCGGCAGCTGTTTGACGACATTCCGTATCTGGTACACGCCAGGGAGGAACACAATCAGTTCGCAGAGACGCTGCGCGACTGCGGCGTGAAGGTGCTGTATCTCGACGATCTTCTGAAGGAAGCGATCGAGGCGGCCAACGCGAAGGACGAGCTGATCTGGGAGTATATCCGCGAGGCGAACATCGCCGCGGAGGGCGCCGAGCAGGCGGTCAACGAGTATCTGTCCGCGCAGCCGCTGGACAAGCTGATTCAGATCCTTGCGGGCGGCGTTCGCAAGAGCGATATCCCGACCGTCGCAAAGCGGCACCTTGTCGATTTCACCGACGAAAAGTACCCGTTCTACGTCGATCCGATGCCGAACCTGTACTTCACGCGCGACCCGTTCATGAACGTCGGCGACGGCGTGCTGATCTCGCGCATGGCAAACGAGGTCCGTCGGCGTGAAACGCTGTTCGCAAAATATGTGTTCAAGTATCATCCGGTCTATCGCTGGGTGACGAAATACCACGACCGCACCGACGTTCATTCGCTGGAGGGCGGCGACTGTCTCGTACTGACGCCGGACACCGTGGCGTTCGGCATGTCGCAGCGCACGAGCCCGCAGGCGGTCGAGCTGGTCGCAAACCGCCTGATCGGCGACCGCACCGGCATCTGGCAGATCCTTGCGATCGACCTGCCGAAGGTGCGCGCGTTCATGCACCTCGACACCGTCATGACGATGGTCGACGTCGACACGTTCGTCGTGCATCCGAACATCCTGCGCACGATGCGCGCATTCCGCCTGTCCAAGCCGGACGGCAGACGCCTGAAGATCGAGGAGGACGCGCGTCCGCTCGTCGACGTATTCTCCGACGCGCTGGGCCGTCAGGTCCGCTTCATCGAATGCGGCGGCGCGAGCGAGATCGACGCCGCGCGCGAGCAGTGGAACGACGGCGCGAACACGCTGTGCGTTGCGCCCGGCGAGGTCGTCACCTATTCGCGCAACTATGTTACCAACCGCATTCTCCGTGAAAACGGCATCACCGTGCATGAGATCCCGTCCGCCGAGCTTTCGAGAGGCCGCGGCGGTCCGCGCTGCATGAGCATGCCGTTTGAACGCGAGCCCATTGTGGAATGATCCATTCAAAATAAACAAGCAAGGAGAAAGGAAAACATTATGTTCCGGGGAAGAAACTTTTTAACGCTGCTCGACTACACGCCCGATGAGATCCGCGCGCTTCTGAAGCTCGCGCATCAGGTCAAAGCCGAAAAGAAACAGGGCATTTTCCCGAAGCGCATGGCGAACAAGAACGTCGTGCTGCTGTTCGAGAAAACCTCCACCCGCACCCGCTGCGCATTCGAGACCGCAGCCTATGACGAGGGCGCGAACGTCACGTTCCTCTCTAACAGTCAGATGGGCAAAAAGGAATCGCTTGAGGATACCGCAAAGGTGCTCGGCAGATTCTATGACGGCATTGAGTTCCGCGGCTTCAAGCAGGAGACCGTCGAACTGCTCGCAAAATACAGCGGCGTGCCGGTATGGAACGGCCTCACGGACCTCTATCACCCGACTCAGGTCCTTGCGGACTGGATGACAATCGAGGAGCATGTCAACAAGCCTTTGAACAAGGTCAAGTTCGTGTACGTCGGCGACGCGCGCAACAACATGGGCAATTCCCTGATGATCGGCTGCGCCAAGATGGGCATGCACTTTGTCGGCATCGCGCCCAAGGAGCTGTTCCCGTCCGAAGAGCTGGTCAATAAGATGCGCGAGCTCTGCAAGGAGACCGGCGGCAAGATCGAGCTTTCCGATTCGATCGACGCGGTCGAGGGCGCGGACGTCATCTATACCGACGTGTGGGTGTCCATGGGTGAGGAAGCGCAGTTTGCGGAGCGCATCCGTCTTTTGGAGCCGTACCGCGTGACGATGGACATGCTGAAGAAGACCGGCAATCCGGACGTCATCTTCGAGCACTGCCTGCCGTCCTTCCACGACCTCGAAACGAGCGTCGGCAAGGACATTTACGAGCGCTTCGGCCTCAAGGAAATGGAAGTTTCCGACGAGGTCTTCCGTTCCAAGCACAGCGTCGTGTTCGACGAGGCGGAGAACCGCATGCACACGATCAAGGCGGTCATGGTCGCCACCATGTCCGACACGCTGGACAAATAATTCGTACGAAAAAAACGCGGGGATTCGTAAGATCCCCGCGTTTTTCTATGCTTTTCAGTCCCAGATCCGGTAGGCCATCAGGAAGTGCTGCTTCCAGTATTTGCTGGAGAGGATGGATTCGGTGATGCGGACCTTGCCCTTCGAGGAGGATGCGTCGATCATGCGGCCGTTGCCGAGATAGATGCCGACGTGGCCGGTCGCCATCGACTTGCCCTTGAAGACCATGACATCGCCGCGCTTGATGTCGTCCATCGACTTGATGCGCATGTACTTCGTGCAGCTGCGCCACGCAATGCTCGTCATGTAGCTTTGCTTGACGCCCGCCTGATTCAGACACCAGTACACGAAGCCGGAGCAGTCAAACTTGTTCGGACCCTTCGCGCCGCGCACGTACTTGCAGCCGAGCTTGGATTCTGCAATCTTGATGAATGCTTCCTTGCCCTGACCGTAGTCGATCGTGCTGCCGGAGGAGCCGGTATCGCCGTCGTTCTGGTCGGTGGGCTTGGGCGTGGTGCCGGGCTTCGGCGTTGCCGTCGGCTTATTCGAGCCGGTGGGCTTTTTCGAGGGCTTCGGCGTGGACGGCTTCTGCGTCGCGGGGGCCTTTTTTGCGTTGTCGCTGAGCAGCTTCATCATGGTATCCGCGTCGACCGTTCCGCTGCTTTTCAGGCCGTTGCGCGACTGGAAGGACTTGACGGCGGCCTTCGTTTTGTCGCCGTAATAGCCGGTGACCTGACTGTTCGAGAGATATCCGAAATGCTCCAGACGGTCCTGAATGCGCTCCACGTCCGCACCCTCGGTACCGACGTTGAATACGAACGGCTCGGCTGTGCCGCTCGTCAGAAGCTCGACGGTGCTTTTGCCGAGACAGCCGTCCACGATGAGGCCGTTCTCCTCCTGGAAGCGGCGCACGGCGTTCTGCGTCTGACGACCGAAGATGCCGTCCGGCGCATAGGTGAGATAGCCCAGCGCGAACAGCTGCTTCTGGTATTCCTCGATCGCGTCGTCACGGTCGCCGATGCCGAAGAAATTGCTGACGGTGTCCTCGCCGAGCAGGACCTCGTACGCGTCGTTGTCAACGATCACGTCGTCGGGCAGATTGTTCTTCTGCCGGAAGCGCTTGACCGCCGCCTCGGTCGCCTCGTCGTACTCGCCGAACGGCGTGCCGTCGAGATAGCCGAGCTCAATGAGGCGCTCCTTGACGATCTCCACGTCGTCGCCGGTCGAGCCCTTGACCATGGCGTAGGTGAGCGCGTCGTCGGAGAACAGCCTGGTGAACGTCTCCGCGTCGCAGATGCCGTTACTGTGCAGGCCGTTTCGCACCTGAAACGCGCGGATCGCGTCGGCCGTACCGTCGGAATACTCGTCGTCGGGCTGCTCGAAGTCAAGGTAGTTGAGCTCCATCAGCCGGATCTGAATGTCCAGCACGATCGGCTCCTCGTCGCCGGAAAGCAGCGCGTCGCCATTCAGCGGATGGCGCGACGGCGTCGGCGTCGGCGAGGGGGTCGGCGTCGGCGAGGGGGTCGGCGTCGGAGGCAGAGACGCCTCCGGGGTATTCAGCGCGGGATCGGACGTCACTTCTACCTGCGCAGGCGTCGGCGGCTGTTCAAAGGTGACGTCGTCCGCAGGGATCTCCGCGTCGGGCCGCATCGCGGTCAGTGCGGAACAGCCGATCAGCAGCGCCGCAAGGACGCCCCCTGCTATCAGGGCGGGGAACCGGCGGTTCGGCCTGGATCTGTTCGGGCGTTTCATAGGAACACTCCTTACTGTACAAATTGGGATGCTACCAGTATAACGCACGAATGCAAGAAAATTGTGCCGTATTTATGAACAATCCGCAACAGATGTGTAAAATCAAAGCGGTTATCAGATGATAACGGCAAAAAAAGAGGATCCTCCGTGAAAGGATCCTCCCTCGACGCGATACATGACGCGTATTATTTCTCGTGCTGCAGCACCGTCCGGAAATAAGTTTTCAGGCTTTCGACCGTCTCCAAAAAGCCAGCGGCCTTCTTCGCACTGCCCTGCGCGAGCGTGCCGCGGCCGCCGCCGCTGCCGGACAGCGCCGTGTTGACCGCCGCGATCAGCGTCCCCATGTCGGCCTTGATCCCGTTCGAGGCCAGCAGGTACGACACGCGTTCGCCGGTGTCCGAAAACAGCACGGTGAGCGCCTTCCCCTGCATCGTGGCCGACGCAAGGCCGCGCAGCCGCTTCGGATCGACGCTTTCCAGGGACCGCACGATGAGCTTTGCGCCCTTGACGTCCTCGGCCTCGGCGGCGAGCGCCTTTGCAAGGTATTCGTCGAGCGCGGCGTGCGCCTGACGGAGCGCCCGCTTTGTGTCGGACAGCTCCTGCGCCTGCTTTGCCACCGCCGTCTCCGCCTGATCGCGCGAGGTCGAGAACCGCAGCGCGATCGCACTGACCGTGTCCTGCATCGTCTGCGCGTGGGCGAGCGCGCGCATGCCGCACAGGAACGTGCAGCGCATGCCGCCCTTATACGGAAGCGCCTCGACGATCTTCAGCTGCCCGATCTCGCCGGTGCGGCGCACATGCGGCGCGCAGCAGGTACACGCGTCGCTGCCCTCGATCGTGACGATGCGAATCGGCGCCGTGAGACCCTCGGCGTGCTTGCGAAGCGGAATGCCCGCAAGGTCCGCTTCGGTTTCGTAGATTGTCGCCGTGACTGCAGCATTTTCGGCGGCGAGGCGGTTTGCAAGATCCTCAATCGCCGTGATCCCTTCGTGCGAAACCGGCTTGTCGAGATCGAGCGTCGCGTACGTCAGCGCGCAGTGAAAGCCGACGTTCTGCGCACCGAACAGATGCCACGCGCAGTAGGAGAGCAGGTGCTCGCCGGTGTGCTGCTGCATGATGTCGAAGCGGCGGGCGAAATCGAGCGCGCAGTGCACCGCCGCGCCGACCGGCAGCGCACGGTCGACGGTGTGCAAAAGCCGGTCGCCCTGTTCGTTCACGTCCGTCACATTTGCGTCGCCGATCGTCCCGACGTCGCAGGGCTGTCCGCCCTTGTTCGGGAAGAATGCGCTGCGGTCGAGTTCGACAAGATACCCGTCGCCCTTCGGTTCGCAGGCGGTTACGGTCGCGTCGAACGCGGCCGTCATGCTGTCCAAAAGATAAAGCCGTTCGGTCATTGCAGGATTCCTCCGAAGAATGTCAGATACAGAAATACGGTCAGAAGCGACAGCACGGTCGTGACCGCGATCAGCTCGCCGGACAGCTTCACGTCGCCGCCGAGTTCCGATGCCATCGGCAGGCACGACATGGCGACCGGCGACGAGAATACGATGAACAGCGAGGCAAGCTCAGGCCCCCGGATCCCGCCGACGAAATACGCGAGCGTGCAGAACAGCACGGGCATCGCAACGAGCTTGACGGCGCTGACGACGGTGACGAGCTTCCAGTCGCTTTTCAGCGAGCGGAAGGACAAAAGCCCGCCGAGCACCAGAAAGCCCAAAGGCGTGCACATGTGTTTGAAGTATTCGATCGGCTTCAGGATGACGTAGGGCAGCGTAAGCCCGGTCAGCCGCACGATGAACGCGAGCGCCGCCGCGATCAGGATCGGGTTTTTCACAAGATTCAGGAGCACCTTGCCGACATGGACCTTGCCGCCGCGGTTCAGCTCATAGCAGAGCACGCCGGTCACGCCGAACAGCGCGGCCGAAATGACCAGCGTGAACGCCATCGTGCCGGTGTTGGCTTCGCCCAGAAGCGCCGTTGCGACCGCAAGGCCGAAGATGCCGTCGTTAGACCGATACGCCGCCTGCGCGATCGTGCCGCGCTTTGCGGGGTCCTTTGTGAGCACGCGGGCCAGCAGCATTGCAAGCACGAACGCCGCGAGCACGGTCCCGGCGACCCACAGCGCGTACTGCCAGCGCGCGGGCGTGCGGTCGGTCACGACGCTGTAGAACACGAGCGTCGGAATGCCGACGTAATAGACGATGCGGTTGACGATCCTGAGCGCGTCCTCGGTGACGACGCCGACCTTGCGGATCAGAAATCCGGTCGCCATCATCAGCACGAGCGGCATGACGATCTGAAAGGATGTATTGAAGTATTCCATGCGCCTATTGTAGCGTATCCGCGCACATTTTGCAAGCGTGCAGCATGCGTCGCAGACAATTCATCCGGGTCCGCCGTACAGCACCTCCGCAGAGATATATTGTCCGATTCCGTTGACAAGGCAGACGCGGAAATTTATAATGGATGCAGCATCCAGATGCAGGGAATTTCAGGAGGATTGTATGAAGAAACTCGTCATTGCGCTCGGCGGAAACGCGCTGGGCAACACGCCCTATGAACAGCTCAAACTCGTCACCGAGACCGCAAAGCCGATCGTCGATCTCATCGAGGCGGGCAACCAGGTCGTCATCGCGCACGGAAACGGCCCGCAGGTCGGCATGATCAACCTCGCCATGTCCACCGCGGCGAACGCCAAGGCGATCAAGTCGGATATGCCGTTCCCGGAGTGCGGCGCGATGAGCCAGGGCTACATCGGCTACCATCTGCAGAACAGCATCCAGAACGAGCTTAAAGCGCGCGGACTCAGGAAGGCCGTCGCGACCGTCGTGACGCAGGTACTCGTCGACGAAAACGACCCGGCGTTTCAGCATCCGACCAAGCCGATCGGCGCGTTCTACACGAAGGAAGAGGCGGATAAAATCGCCGCGGAGAAGGGCTATACGATGATCGAGGACGCGGGACGCGGCTACCGGCAGGTCGTGCCGAGCCCGAAGCCCGTCGACGTCGTCGAGAAGGACATGGTCAACACGCTGATCGACGCGGGCCACGTCGTCATCACCGTGGGCGGCGGCGGCATTCCGGTCATCGAGAAGGACGGCAAGCTCGTCGGCGTGCCCGCCGTCATCGACAAGGATTTCGCGTCCGCAAAGCTGGCCGAGCTCGTGCATGCCGATGCGCTGGTCATCCTGACCGCGGTCGACCGCGTGGCGATCCACTGGGGCAAGCCGAATCAGCAATCTTTGGAGCGCATGACCTGCGCCGAGGCCGAGCAGTACTGCAGGGAAGGCCACTTCGCGCCCGGCTCCATGCTCCCGAAGGTGCAGGCGGCCATGAGCTTTGCGCGCACCGGCGGCGAAGCGATCATCGCGTCGCTTGAAAACGCAGCGGCTGCGCTGCGCGGCGAAAGCGGCACAAAGGTCGTGAAGTAAGAAGGATTGGGAAAGGATCGTTCAAAAGCGGTCCTTTTCTGTTTCATAAAGGAGTGAACAGATGATTTCTCTGTTGATTGCATTTGTCGTTCTGCTGATCGGCTACCTGCTGTACAGCCGCGTCGTCGATAAAATCTTTGCGACGGACGACCGGGAAACGCCCGCCGTCACGGTCAACGACGGCGTGGACTGCGTGCCGATGAAGACGTGGAAGGCGTTTCTCATTCAGCTTCTGAACATTGCGGGCACGGGGCCGATCTTCGGCGCGCTGATGGGCGCGGTATTCGGGCCGGTGGTATTCCTTTGGATCGTGTTCGGCTCGATCCTCGGCGGCGCGGTGCACGACTTCATGTCCGGCATGATCAGCGAGCGCCACGGCGGCGCGTCGATCGCGGAGCTGTCGGGCGTCTATCTCGGCGCGGTCGTGAAGTGGATCATGCGCGTGTTCTCGGTCGTGCTGCTGGTGCTGTGCGGGACGGTGTTCGTGACGAGCCCGGCCGCGCTGCTCGCAAACCTCACGCCCGGCTGGATGAACGGCACGTTCTGGGCGATCCTCATCCTCGCATACTACCTGCTGGCGACGCTGCTGCCGATCGACAAGCTGATCGGCAGGCTCTATCCGGTGTTCGGCGTGCTGCTGATCATCATGGCCGGCGCGGTGCTCGGCGGGATCCTGTTCTCCGGCGGCAAATACACGATCCCGGAGCTTACGCTCAATAATCTGCACCCGAACGGCACGCCGGTGTGGCCGTACATGTTCATCACAGTCGCGTGCGGCGCGGTGTCCGGCTTTCACGCCACGCAGTCGCCGATGGTCGCAAAGTGCATCAAAAGCGAGAAGGTCGGCCGCAAGGTCTTTTACGGCGCCATGATCTGTGAATCCGTGATCGCGCTCGTCTGGGCGGCGGCGGGCGTCGCGTTCTACGGCTCGACCGAGCTTCTGAACAAGGCGCTCGGCGGCGGCGCGTCCAGCGTCGTGTATGAGATCTCGACCGGCACGCTCGGCGTATTCGGCGGGATCCTCGCCGTGGCGGGCGTCATCGTCTGCCCGATCACGTCGGGCGACACGGCGTTCCGCAGCGCGCGCCTCATCCTTGCGGAGACATTTCATCTTGAGCAGAAGAAGATCAAAAACCGCCTGCTCATCACGCTGCCGCTGCTGCTGGCCGGCGGACTCTTAACGTGGTTTGCCGTCTCGAACGAAAACGGCTTCAACGTCATCTGGCGCTACTTCTCGTGGAGCAACCAGACGCTCGCCATGATCGCGCTGTGGGTCGCGACCGCATATCTTGTCAAGGAAGGGAAATACCGCTTCGGGTCGCTGCTCACCGCGCTGCCCGCCGCGTTCATGTCCGCGGTCTCAATGACCTACATCCTGACCGCCGACGAGGGCTTCCGCCTGCCGACAGCGATCGCCTATCCGGTCGGGATCGGCTTTGCCGCTGCGCTTTTGATCGCCTACGTCGTCCTTTGGACCCGGCGGCAGAGGAAGCGCTGATCATCTGATTTACAAAGAACGTCCGAGCGAATCGGGCGTTTTTTTCATTCTCCGGATGCGGCTGCGGCATCGTGCGGCGCCGCTTTTTTTATGCAAAAGCGGGGACAGGTCCGCCGGTGCGCGGATGCACGGCTGCGGGGGCAGACGTTTTTGTTTGTAAAAAACTTCCGGGAAGTTTTGGCAGGTTCATTGTGCTATGCTTTGCTCAACGAAAGGCAAGGAGGCAAGAGCATGGCAAACAAAACGGAACAGCTGGACCGTGCGATCGGGGCGTATTTTGCAGCCTGCGACGCAACGCGCGAGCGTCGCGAGCTGAAAAACGGGGGCATGGAAGAGAGAGTTATTCTATAAACGAAGAATTCAAAATGCCCCAAAAATGAAAAAAGATTCGGCTGCGGCGACCTCTCTGTGGTGGATGAACGGGCAAGGCGGTCGATCGGGACGACCAATAAATCGTTACAAATATAGTATAGCACAGAGCGGTGAAAAATGGAAGCCCCAAAATGAATCGGCAAAAGAATTTTTCGGAAAGGAGATACACTATGACACTGACAAAGCGAATTGGGAACACGAAGTATCTGGTCAAAGTCTACTTTGACGAGAAAGGCACGATGACAATGGAGGATCGCATTCTGCGACTGATCGCCCGTGAATGCGAGAGCACGCGACCGGAGAAAGGGAGGAAGCAAAATGAAATCGCTGTATGAGCAGAAAGGCGGATCGTATTCGCAGGTCGGAGATTATCTGCTTCCGAATCTTGTCATGGACGATCAGCCGGAAGGCGAGGTCGGAATTTGGGGCTGGCGCAGAAAAGAGTATCTGAAGAAGCGCAAGCGCGGCACTTATAATGCCATGCTGATGCAGGGAACGCTGACTCAGCATCTGATCGACACAAACGAGGCGGCATTGGGCATGATGGAGACGCTTGTGTCCGAGATGGCTGATACTGAAGGTATAACGGAAGAACTGAAGCGGCGCGATCAAATGGCATGGGTTGGAGCGATGAACAATATCCGCAACCGCGCCGAGGAGATCGTAAGGAGCGATCTGATTGAATCGTGAATAACATCTTTTAGGGAACAAAGTCATAAAAAGGATGGATAAATTGAATTACTAAATTGAAACATTTCTAAGAGATAAACAATAGGATACATTGTGAGAATGAAACAGAGACAAGGGTGAAAGAGACAGAGTTCTTTGAAATCAAGGGCGGTTTCAAGGAAAGAGAATAGGAAAAGGCGGAACTGAGAAATAGCAGTCAGTTTCATTGCGCTCAATGAGAAGCTCGCTATGACAAGATCTGTGACAGTTTAACTCAAAAGGGATTTGATATTAAGGAGGGATAGCATATTAAAGGACATTAAGATGATTATATGTCGAGATTTGTTTTATATTGCAATCGCAGAATGATGGTGATAAACTATAAATAAATAGAATTAAAGGATATCCAATTGTATTCATGAATAGAAAATCACCACGTTATAAGGATTGGAAAAAGAGACAAGAAGAAAAGAAACTTCGTCATCGACAAAAGAGAAAAGCTCTAAAAGAAGGGCGTAACCGAACTCCTAAACAAACGGTTGATACTAATTCAAAAAAGAGAGAGTCTCTTCCAAATCAAGACAAATCGTTTGTTGCACCAAGTATTTTTAGTTTCCAAAACAATGCTTCAGAAACGACAACTTTCTTTAATGGTATTATAAGATACATTAGAAACAGGCAGAATTTTGGCAAGATGATTTTTATAGATATTTCATCTGTAACCGAACTTACCTCTGATGCACTAATGTATCTTCTTGCAATAATAAATAACCTAAATCACGGTTATAGGAAGTATCATTTCTCTGGAAATGCGCCTGCAGACCCAATCGTTCAGAAACAGTTTGAAGAATCAGGTTTTTACAGGTATGTGAAGAAAAGAGGGCAGAATACTCTTAAAGAGAATAAAGACATTCTTCAAATTGAATCAGGGGACACATGTAACAATCGAATTGCGAAACAAATATCCGATTTTGTATGTACACAGGCAAATGTGGCTGACAGGAGAAAATGCAGTTTCTTGTATGATATGTCGATTGAATTATTATCAAACACATGTAAGCATGCATACTCATCAGCGAAAAAAAGCTTTCTATTGCAAAGATGGTATTATTTTGTTAAACGATACGATCGAGATACCTTATCTTTCGTTTTTCTAGATACTGGTGAAGGAATACCGGCAACAGTCCAGAAAAAGTTTGCGGAAAGAATAGACTTGCTGAACCTGCGTGGTGATAAAAGTTATGTTATTTCAACGTTTGACGGTGACTTTAGAACTGCAACATTGCAAGGTTATCGAGGGAAGGGATTACCCAAATTAAGGAGTTATTGTACTGAAGGTAAAATAACAGATTTTCGAGTAATTACGAACAAAGCAGATATTAAGATACTTCAAACAGGGTATGAAGCATATGATATGCCAACATCACTTTGTGGAACACTATACTCATGGAAAATTAAATTATCTAGTTTGAAAGGAGAAAAACCATGATTAAGATTGTCATTAGTAAAGATTTTAGCGAAATACCAGGGCCAAGACTCATTTCAGAAGGGGAATATTCGGGAGAAGCGTTCCGTGAAAAGTTGTTGATTCCAAAATATAAAGAAGCCATTCAAAACGGAGAACAGCTAATTATAGATTTAGACGGTGGATATGGTTTCCCAACCTCGTTTCTTGAAGAATCATTTGGAGGTCTTGCACGGCGATTTGATCCTGCAGAGGTGAAGAAAACACTTAGTTTTATCTCAAACGACGAGCCGACATTAGTTGACGAAATCCTAAGTTATATTGATCATGCAAATGATGAAAGGTGAAAAAGATAATGAAGAAATGGATATTTAGAATTGGTGTCGCAATCGTATTATTAATTATCATTTTTCTTTCTATCATTAACTGGAAAGACTGCAGATTTTGGTCATTCAATGTTGGTACCGCATTAACATTAATTATTGCGCTTTGTTTTGCTTTCATGGGATCCCAATATTTCTCGGATGAGAGAAAAACAAAGGAGAATGTTGAAAGATTGATTTTTAAATTGCAATCTGAAGTGAACAAAGACAGCTTCTGTAAAATATCCACGGATACATGTCCAGAGACGTTGCGAGCCCAGCATATGATGACAACTCGGAGGATTAGCAATTTGATTTCAACTCTTGAAAAAAGCGCGTCAGCGTTGCACTATAAGAAAGAAATTGAGTATATAAACTCGGAGTTTAAACAGTATAGAGAGTTATATGATGAACATATTTCGGACCTTGACTACCTAGCTAAATCGGAAAACACTTTCCAAAACCATGCGGAAAAAATAGATAGCAAATGCGATGAAATAATTGCATCTCTATATATGAAACAGAGAAAACACATATAAGAATCTAAGACAAGTTATAAAAAGAGCCGAAGGAAGACCACCCTTCGGCTCTAAATCTTGAACAGAACCATGTGAAAAGCTATGCAACATCCATCTCATTCCATTATAAGATCGTCGAAAGAAAAGCAAGGAATCGGTTGTTTCTCAACATAATCTATATGGCATATCTTTTCTGCCTACTCAAAATGACAATGGATTTCAAACGATCTGATATTTACTGAACCAGTATGTACAGAAGATTCACTCTTTGATGTAGTAAGTTTTACCAAGCAAACCATCGTTTCGATGCTTTTTATTCGAAATGTTAATCTTTATTTTTCAAATCCCAAATCCTCGTCCGCCCATTTCTCGTATGCTTTTCCGATTCGTTGGATTCGCTTATAGACGGCACTGTGTGTTTTCAAGCCAACGAGATCCGCAACCTCCTGCATTGGCTTTCCCATGTTCCGTAAGAGCAGAATCTTCTGATCGGTTTCCGAAAGCGACCGGAAGAATGCTTCGCCGTCAATCCGCGAGATAGCTTCCTCCTCCATATCGTCCTCGGTTTCCATCTGCATTAGGTGGTGGTAGATTTTGGAGTTCTCTGCCCTTCGTATCACGTCCAAAGATATCGTCGGATGCTTTGTCTGCCGGTGATACCATTGCCGCTGAAAGTTCAGAAGTCGCCGATTGAAAAACCGTTCCTCATCGAAATCTTCTTCGCACGGCATTTCGTTGCACACATCGATCACCGCCCCGCGATGCTCCATTCCGAACACATCTCCCGCTACGGAATCGACCATATCCATCGCATCATCCAATGATGGGAATCCGATCTGCTGTTCGGACAAGGGTTTTGCGTACAGATCGTGATTTGTCCATAAGATCCATCTACGCTGCATCTGTTTGGTCCAAAGTGGCGTCTCATGCGCTATGACCCATTGCGGTGCATTGCGGGAATAGTATTCCATCCAGCCGGACATCTGCATAGCGTTCCAGATCAGATATGCATAACCGTCGATAACCGTTTCAAGAAACTTATCGCTTTCGACCAGTGCAAGACTGCTCGGATCAAGCAGCAGCTCGGAGGGACAGCGCGGAAGCATTTGCAGATTCTCCTCGGCATTGACCATGATTTCTGCGGGTAGCGCATAGAACGCGGGAATCCACTCGCTGTTACGAACAACTCTGTAGGAACCGTCTTCCTGCGGGATCAGAATCTGATCATTATAAGCCACATAGATTTTCATGTTCCATCACCTCTTAACGGCTGCTTTCCGATTCTTCAAACCCATTCTACCGAAATAAACATCCCATAAACCGGACAGAATCCATTGCGGAAGAAAATATATTATTTTCGCAGGAACAATCCGGGGGTAGAAATTGCTTTTATAGGTGAAAGGAGCGCTTTTTTGTGAACCGATTTGAAGGGAGGCATATCGATTTATGAATACTGCGCCCACTTTTTGAACTTCCTGCCAACTTGGCGGGAAGTTCGGATATCACAACTGTCCTCACTTTTTTAAGGAGCAGAATGTACCGCACCGCCGCAGCGGGAATGGAACGTAAGAAAACCAAATAGAACGGCATTCTTCGGTCAGCTTTCGGGCTGGCTTTTCTTTTACCGTTCGGAAAGGAGCAAATGTATCGCACCGTCTGCGGGCGGGAAAGGAACAGCATCGAGCGGACAGACACAGCCGTAGTGGGATGGCGGCGAGCGATTGTCCGCGTATCGCACCGCAACTTCTGCTCATCATGGGCAGAAGTTCGGGAAGAGAACACCATCGACAAATTCAATTTCAGAAATGGAGAAAACAAAATGATAACAATCTACAGTCAAACAAATTCCATCGGAACAAATATGAACAAAGGAGGTATACGACCGCTTCATGAAATTGATCAAACGCATCGGCAACACGAAATACATCGTCAATGTGCATTTCGACGATACCGGCACTATGACGCTCGAAGATCGTATTCTTCGGTTGATTTCCAGGGAAACGCTTGCAAATGATGCAGGATGTGATATAATAAATACACCACAGAGAGGTCGTCCGTGCCAAGAAAGGACGACTTCATGAAAACAACATCTACTATCACAGCACTTTACGAGCGTTTATCCCGCGACGACGAGCTTTCCGGCGAAAGCAATTCTATCGTTACGCAGAAACGCATTCTTACCGATTTCGCAAAACAGCACGGTTTCGGAAACTGCAAACACTACACAGACGACGGCTGGTCCGGCGGTAATTTTGAACGTCCCGAATGGAAGCGGATGATTGCCGATATTGAAGCGGGCAGGGTCGGCACGGTCATTGTCAAGGATATGAGCCGCGTCGGCAGAGATTATCTGCAGACAGGGTTTTATACCGAGGTCTTTTTCCGCCAGCATCACGTTCGCTTTATCGCCATCGCTAACAATGTAGACAGCGCCGATCAGCAGAGCAGTGAGTTCGCGCCGTTTCTGAATATCATGAACGAATGGTATTTGCGCGACTGCAGCCGGAAGCAGAAGCAGGCATATCAGGCGCGCGGCAGAGCAGGGCTACCAACCAGCAACAGTGCAATCTATGGGTACAAAAAAGACCCGGCAGAAAAGCATCATCTTCTGATTGACGAAGAAGCTGCGGCGGTCGTAAAGCGTATCTTTTCGATGGCACTGTCCGGCAATGGTCCGTTGATGATTGCAAAAGCGCTGCGCGACGATAAGATCGAACGCCCTTCCTATTATTTGGAGACACACGGCATTCAGAAGAGCCGACATCCGAAATGTTTGGAAAGGCCATACGATTGGGAAGCCAAGACGGTCGCTAACATTCTTTCCCGCATGGAGTATATAGGACATACGGTCAATTTCCGCACGCAGAAGGAATCGTATAAGGACAAGCATTATGTCAAAAACGATCCTTCCGATTGGCAGATTATCGAAAACACGCATGAAGCAATCATTGATCAAGAGACCTTCGATGCGGTGCAGAAGCTGCGCGAGACGATCCGGCGGATTGACACGACCGGCGCGGTCAACGTGTTGACGGGGCTGGTCTATTGTGCGGATTGCGGACAGAAGATGCACAATCATCGCGGCGGACAATGGGCAAAGAAGCACGGCGGCGAGATCGACCCGGATTCTGGATTGTATCTGTATGACAATTATAACTGCGCGACGTATTCGCTTACCAAGAACTATACTGACAGGCAATGCTCCGGGCACTATATCCGCACCAACGTGCTGCGGTCGCTGATTTTGGATACAGTGCGAACCTCGTCCGCATACGCGATTGCAAATCCCGATGATTTCCTGGTTAAAATGCGGGAGCAATCGCAGAAACGGCAGACCGATGATACGAAGGACGTCAGAAAACGCATTGCCAAGGCAGAAAATCGCAGCGGTGAGCTGGATAAAACCATTTCCCGCTTATTCGAGGAATACGCTTTGGATCACATTCCGTTTGCCCGCTATGAACAGCTCGTGCAGCAGTATGAATCCGAGCAGGCTCAGCTGAAAGCGGCGATCGCCGCCGATCAGGCCATCTTGGATTCTGTGGAATCGGACGCAGATCGCAGCGAGAAGTTTCTTGCGCTTGCACGGAAATACACGGACTTTTCGGTTCTGACCGACGATATGATTCTGGAATTTGTGGATAAGATTCTGGTGCATGCGCCGGACAAGAGCGGCGTCGAGCGCGTGCAGGAGGTCGAGATCTTTTTGAAGTACATCGGCAAATTCGAGCTCCCGGAAACAGTTGTCTTCACACCAACGACGGAGGCGGATCAGAAAGCGCTTGAGGAAAAGATGAAACGCAGGGAGTATAACCGGAATTATTATCACAACAAGCGCAAACCGCAAAAGGCAAACGCGAAGCCGGAAACAGCGGAGTGAGATCCTCCGGCATCGCATTCTTCACAACAGAAAAACAACATACAGGGCTTTTTTACAGCCGGTTCGCATATTGCGGATCGGCTGTTTCTTTATCCTGCGTTTTAACTTCGTGCCAACATGGCACGAAGTTAATACCGTGTCGTAACTTCTGCCCAAGTGGGGCAGAAGTTAGTTGACTCGGAAATGGTGATCCGTTGGATCACATTTTCCTATGGTGCCAAATCAAGTGGAATCCGGTGCCTTTTCCATTCTGCCCGGAAAAGCACGGTGCCGAAACGGAGCCATCCAGAAAAACAGATAATGTAGCCGAAATCACAATGGTTTTGGCAGAAAGGAGATTGTATGAACGAAACAGAACGTATCCAAGCACAGCACAGATTGGAGGAAGCGCAGGCGCGGGATCGGGTCAAGGAACGCAAGGCACGAACCAGGCGATTGATTCAAATCGGCGCGATTGCAGAGAGCGTGTTCCCGAAAATCAAGGACATGGAGCTTGAGGATGCGAAGCGTTACATGGAACAGATCCGAGACCGTTAGGGGATCGGAATCGGAGGAGGCAGCCGTCCGCGACTGCTTCTTCTTTTTTATTTTTTCCGAAGGGCGCACTTACTCACCACTTGCCCGCAGGGCAAGCGGTGATACCCTCCTGCGTCGGGTCGTGCGCTCCTCCCGAAAGCATTGCTTTCTCCGGAGGGGCAGACAATGACGCAAGCCGTCATTGTCTGAGCAGCAGCGAATTGTCGTGCAATTCTCGCTGCATGAAACCCTGCACCGCAGGGTTTCCAGGTACGCGGTGGAAACGGTGCGCCGTTTCAAAGAATCATAGAAAGGAGGTTTTCGTATGGCAATTTACCATTTAGAAGCCAAGATCATAAGCCGAGGTACAGGGCGCTCGGCAGTCGCCGCCGCAGCCTATATGGGCTGCGATGTAATAACCAATGAATACGACGGGATCACCCATGACTATACTCGCAAGGGTGGTCTGATCTGGGAGCATATCTTTCTTCCCTCGCAAGCGCCGCCGGAGTGGCATGACCGTGGAACGCTATGGAACGTTGTGGAACAGGCAGAGAAAGCGAAGGACAGCCGCCTTGCACGGGAGTTGATCGTAGCCCTGCCCATAGAGTTACCTGCCGAGGAATGGAAAAGCATCTTGACCGAGTTTATCACGGAGCAATTCGTGTCCGACGGTATGTGCGCTGACGTCGCCATCCACGATACCGACGGTCACAATCCCCATGCACATATCCTGTTGACCGTTCGACCTCTGAATCAAGACGGAACATGGCAGTACAAAACGCAGAAAGAATATCTTTGCGTTAGGAACGGTGAGGAACGCGGCTTTACGGCACAGGAGTTTCTGCAGGCACAGCGTGACGGTTGGGAGAAGCAGTATCCATACAAGAAGGATGGCAAGAAAGTATTTCTGTCGCCGAGCAAAGCGATCGGTTTGGAGCGCATGTCCAAGCAACCGAAAAGCACAACATACGGGCGGCAAAACCCGATCACCGCACGGTGGAATAGTAAAGAACAGATGGAAGCATGGCGCTCGGAATGGGCTAATGCAGTCAACCGTCATTTAGAGAAAGCGCAGCAACCGGAACGGATCGACCACCGCAGCTTTGCCGATCAGGGCATTGATTTGAACCCGATGATCCACGAGGGAGTAACGGCTCGTGTACTGGAGAGCAAAGGCATTGTCTCCGATCGCTGCGAGCTGAACCGGCAAATCAGAGCGGACAATGCCCTGATTCGGAAGCTCAAAGAGTTCCTTGCAGCAGCGAAGGTAGCCGTTACTGATCTCGTTCAGATCTTTGCGGAGAAATTGGAATCCATCCGCGATACGCTTGTCAAAACGTTTTATGGACAGCGGCAGGCGACGGCAGCACACAAGTATTATTGGAATCAATATGCGACCGCCACAGATCGGCTGGATCGGTTGGAAGCGTTGCTGCCGGAACTGAAAGCAAAGACAGCGGAGCAAAAGCGTGTTCACAAGGAACTGGAATCCACGGGCAAGATCCATTTCAAGAAGCGGAAAGAGCTTGCGGAAAAGAATGCTGTTCTGATCGAAGAAGTCAACGAACTGCAAAGCGAGCGTTCCATGCTCATGCAAAATCTGAACCTAACGGACGAGAAGCAGATCGCCGAGAAGCGCACCGCTATCCGCCCGTTAGAATCCGAAGCGGATCGACAGTATGATTTGTCGCAGGATTTCTTTGTACAGCATGAGCAGGCGAAGAAGGACTACGACGCCGTGGAGGAAGAATCTGTGAAGCAGGACATAGACCGCAAGAAACTATGGCAGCGGCAGCAGGCGATCCGGCTGGAGAACACCCCTCGCCTACATGATCGGCTGAAAGCCCAATATGGCAAGGACTTCGACGAAAGCAGCTTTGACGCCGCTGTACGGGAAATGCGCTATTACACGCAAGCGCGGCATTATGCCTTCTCCGACTACGCGAAACGTCTGCAGCGTGAGAAATCGCAGAAAATGCGGGACAATACACAGAAGCTGCGCAAGAAACGTTATGAGCCGGAACGGTAATCCCGTTTCGGCTCGTTTTACTGTATGTCTACTGTTGTTATTTAGCCGCGCATAAAACCAGATTGGTCATTATACATCGTTAACACTTTCGTATTCAATAATAGACATATTTCCTTTTAAACCGCTTTTTTGTTCCAGTATTAAAACACGTTGCCGAATATTATCAAGATAAACCTTCCTATTCAATAATCTTTGTGCAATTCCATATTCTTTTAATGCGGCAGCAACCTTTTCTTTGTTTCTAAAGCCAGAGTTTGATTGCCCTTCGCTATGCAAATCCTCTTCATGTATTAGTGCATCTTTAGCTAGCGCTGAAACGTATACTAAATAACCAGTATTGACAGAAGGCTGATCTTGCGCAGAACTACGAATCCCAGCAGCTGCTATTTCAATTACTTCCTCGTATTCGCCGCTCTCTAAAAGTAAATCGGCCAACTTTAAGCACACCGAAGGAACAACTTTAACTTTTTTTATTGCGTCCTTA